>JBIOZK010000206.1:0-77225 GCA_044870975.1 Pyrinomonadaceae bacterium | reverse complement strand
CCGCCTTTGGTCAGAAAGCGGCCGACAAAAAACCGGGATGCACTCTCGGTATCGACCAGTCGCCCGCACTCCGCGGTTTCCGGATGGGCATGTCGCAGGCCGCCGTCTTGACGCAACTCCCCGGAATTACGGTTGAGAAGCCGGATAAGTTTGGCCTGGCACGTTTGCGTCTATCGGTGGTTGATACTAGTTCTGTGATAAAGACATCGGCGCGTGACAAGGGCGTGCAGCCAGATTTGCTCGCCGGCGCCAATGAGGGCAGTGCATTCGTAATCGATAGCGGTAAGTTTCCGGCGCTCAAGGGCGTCCGCAGAATGCAAATGCGATTCATCGAAGGACGCCTGTCTTATCTTCAAGTCAGCTATGACGACGCGATTAAATGGGAATCTATTGACCAGTTGGTCGAGACTGTATCGACTACCCTGAAGCTGCCACCAGACTGGAAACTCCCGGAGGACGCTGACGGAAATAGCCAGATGAAAGAGCTGCGCTGCGAAGGGTTCGTGCTGTCTGCGAGCACCAGTGGCGATCCGTCCGACATTCACGCCGGACCGGAATTAGTGCTCCAGGATTTGGCGGCCTGGAATGCGATGTCGAAGCGTCAGAACGATCTCGCGGAAAAGGCGAGGCAAGAGGCAGACGAAAAGCGCAAGAAATTCAAGCCTTAGCGGAAAGCAGATCCTTGCGCGTGCGCGCGCTCAGTGACTCATCGATTAAATACTTCACGCTGATGCGGGAGGATCCCCGCACCCCATCGAGATTAATCCAACGTAGTTGCGCGAATTTTCTTTTCCTGCTCTTCACGAAACTCGCGCAGCTTCTTCTTTAGTTCCGGCCGGCTGTTGGCCAGGATCGAGATTGCCAACAGCGCTGCGTTGGTCGCGCCGGCTTTGCCAATCGCCAGTGTCCCCACCGGAATTCCGCCAGGCATTTGCACCGTCGACAGCAACGAATCGAGGCCGTTCAGCGCGCTGGTCATCGGCACTCCCAGCACGGGCAGGGTCGTGTGCGCTGCGATAACTCCCGCCAGGTGAGCCGCTCCACCCGCTGCCCCAATGATGACCTCGATGCCGCGCGCGTCAGCGCCACTGGCGAAGTCGCTCGCCAGCTTTGGCGAACGGTGGGCGGACATGACGTGCGATTCGTGAGCGACTCCGAATTTCGCCAACGTCTCAGACGCGGCGCGCATCGTTTCCCAATCCGACTTGCTGCCCATGAGCACAGCCACGAGTGATTTCGGATTGCGGATTGCAGATTGTGAATTACCTTTTCGTCGATTCGCCATATTGTTGTTTGTATTCGTCACGGACAAGCGGAATCCGCAAGCCGAATTCCGCAATCCGCAATTAATTTATTCTCCCTGGTCCAAAGAATACCCGCGCTCACCATCGAAGTTGCACAGGTTCTCGGTCTTAATAAAATCGAACCCGGCGTCGGAAACATTCGCCAGCAGATCGATGATTTGCTTGTGTTTGATGACAGCTCCCTTGTCCTGGGCCATGAACCGGCAGCGCCATTGATCCGAGCAGAAGGTCTCAGACTGGCCACCAGGCCAAACCTTCACGCCGCGATTACTGACCATCACGAGTTGTAAACCAGACGGCGCCACCTTGGCCAAAGCACTGCCCAGGTCGTCAGGCGAGCCCTTCAACCAATCGACAAAGACATCGACGCCTACCAGATCCTTTTGCGTGTCAGAGCGTTCCTTGACGATCGTTTCGCCGTAGATTTCGCCGGCGCTATCCTCCTGGTTGTAGCTCACCGCCTTCAGCGTGTTCGGCCGCTTACCCATGCGCTCAGCGACCGCTTCAGCAAATTCCTTCGTACCGACTTTTTGCTTGCTGACACCCTCGTCGAAGATGTCGTAGGTGTGAACCCCGTCCTCAATCGTGCGCAGCCACGCGTTGTGTACGCGTTCTGCGACGGCGGTCTGGCCGATATGCACCAGCATCATGATGGCGCCGAGCAATAAGCCTGACGGATTAGCGAGGTTCTGCCCCGCCCGGCGCGGCGCTGATCCATGAATCGCTTCGAACATCGCAACATTCTCGCCAATGTTCGCCGAACCAGCCAGCCCAACTGAACCGGCAATTTGCGCCGCGACATCTGACAGGATGTCGCCGTACAAATTTGGCATGACGATTACGTCAAAGGCGTTCGGCGTGTCGGCCATCTTCGCGGCGCCGATATCAACTATCCAATGCTCGTTCTCAATGTCCGGATATTCCGCGGCAATTTCGGTGAAGACTTTATGGAACAGACCGTCGGTCAGCTTCATGATGTTGTCTTTGGTGAAGCAGGTGACCTTTTTCCGTTTGTGACGGCGCGCGAATTCAAATGCATAGCGCACGATCTTCTCTGACCCGGGCCGCGAAATGATCTTCAAACATTGCATCACCTGATCGGTTTGCCGATATTCAATGCCGGCGTAAAGATCTTCTTCATTCTCGCGCACAATGACCACATCCATGCCCGGATGCTTGGTCTCGATGAACGGATGATAAGCAACGCATGGCCGCACGTTGGCGTAAAGACCGAGCGTCTTACGCACCGTAACGTTCAGGCTCTTGTAGCCGCCGCCCTGCGGCGTGGTGATGGGGGCCTTAAGAAAAACTCTGGTGTTGCGCAATGAATCCCAGGCGCTCGGTTCGATTCCCGAAGTATTGCCGGCCAGATAAACTTTCTCGCCAATATCGATCTTTTCGATGTCCAACTTCGCGCCTCCTGCCTTCAGGATGTGCAGCGTGGCCTCCATGATTTCGGGGCCGATGCCGTCGCCGTAAGCGACGGTAATAGGAACGGTTGGCATTTGATTATTGCCTTTCTGTTGATTTGAGAAGTTCACGAATATAAGTCAAAACCTCCGATCGGGCAAAGATAGAGAGTCGCCGAATCGTAGCTTGCGGCAATGGTTCCGGCTGTGCGCTGCGTCACGTCGAGTTGCTCGCGCGCGGGTGTTAAGATTTGAGGACGTGAACCACCAGGCATTCGACATTCTCGAGTTCCCGGCTTTGCGCTCGCTGGTGCGGCGCTTTGCGCAAACCGAATCCGCGCGCGAATTGATCGATCAGCTTGAGCCCGCCCGCAACGTCGCTCAACTCAAAAATGATCTGCAACGGCTTGCGGAGATGATTGCGTTGCGCAGCCGCGGCGCCCGTATTTCTTTCGATGGAATTGTCGATGCGACCATATCGATTGCACGGCTGCGAATTGAAGGAACCGCACTCGAACCGACTGCCCTGCTGGATCTGGCGCGACTGTGTGCGCGGGCACTTGAGGCTCGCGCAGCAATAGCCGCTGAACGTGATTTGGCTCCCGCGCTTTTCGAAACCGTCCGGCCGCTCTCGGTCGGATTGGAGAAACTGGCGAAGAACATCACCAACAAGATTCTGCCCAGCGGCGAGCTGGATGATCGCGCCAGCCCGCAACTTGCCTCAATCCGGCGCGAGCTGGCGAACGCCCGTTCACGGATTACCAGATCGCTCGAGAGTCTCATGCGCAGATCGAGTGAAGCGATCCAGGAAGAATTGGTCACGGTCCGCAACGATCGTTTCGTAATTCCCGTGCGCGCCGATCACCAGTCGCGCATCAAAGGCGTCGCCCATGGGTCATCTTCGTCCGGCGCCACCGTCTTTATCGAACCGCTGGAGACCATCGAAGCAAACAACGAATTGCAGAACCTGCGCGAGGCGGAGCAGCGGGAGATTGCCGAGATTCTGTTTGGACTATCCGAGCAGCTGCGACGGGAACTATTGGCGATTGAACTCGCCGCTGACGTAGTTACGCAGCTCGATTTCATCAATGCGAAGGCGGGATTCGCCGATAAATTTGATTGTGTGGTTCCGGCAATTTGGAGTGCGCTCGAGTTAATCGACGCTCGTCATCCTCTGCTCGAAGAATCAATGCGCGCGGTCGGCGGTGCAGTAGTTCCTGTTTCGCTCAAACTCGATCGCGAGCATCCGGTGATGGTGATTTCCGGGGCGAATGCCGGCGGGAAAACTGTCGTCCTAAAGACGGCTGGCCTCCTTTCCTTGATGGCGCTTTCAGGTTTGCCCGTGCCGGCCAGGTCAGCACAAGTCCCCTTCTATCAAACAATCCTGGCCGACATTGGCGACCATCAATCGCTGGCCGCAAATCTTTCAACCTTTACATCGCATGCGGCGAACATCGCCAGGATGATCGAGCTCTGCGATGGCCATACGAAGGGCGCCACATCGTGTCACTCGCTCGCACTGCTCGACGAAGTTGGCACGGGTACCGATCCGGAAGAAGGATCGGCCCTCGGCGTCGCGGTCGTCGATCGTTTCAAGCGGCGCGGCGCACACGTCATGGCCACGACCCATTACTCAGGTTTGAAGATGTACGCGGCCAACGAGTCTGACGTGCTCAATGCCAGTGTGGAGTTCGACGAACAGACGCTGCAGCCGACTTATCGATTATTGGTTGGCATGGCGGGATCGTCCTCGGGTTTGGAGATCGCGCGCCGGTTTGGCATTCCCGACGAGGTCATCAGGACTGCTTCGGCCCAGCTCAAACAGTCTTCGCTCGATGCCATTAATTATCTGCGGCGCATCAAAAACGAGGCCGAGGAAGCTGAGGCCCAACGCAAAGCACTGGAAGAAGAGCGGGCCGCCACCGCCGAGAAGTTTGCCGCGCTCGATCTTCAGTTTCAAAAGCAGGAGCGAGAGCGCCGGGCCGAATTTGATACCGCCTTCAAGCGTTCTATTTTCGATTTCGAGGAGCTCACGCGCGACTTGCTCTCGAAAATTGAAGACCGCGCCGCGCGTGTGAAAGTTGAGCGAGAAGCCGAGAAACGCGCCACGGAATTAAAGCGCGAGGCGCAACGCGCAGCACAGCAAATGTCACAGTCTGCGCGCCTTCAGACACCAAAGCACCTTAAGTCGCAGAGTTCGGCAGCGGACCTGCCTCCGCAACTTCGCGGCGTCAAGGTGGTACGGGACGGACAAGTATTAAGCGATGCTCGTCCCGAACAAACCAACGCTTTCCCAGCCGCACCCAAACCGGAGAACCAAGGCGCCCATCTTGCAACTCGTGATCTTAGAGTCGGCGACCGGGTTAAGACGAGGCTCGGATCAATCGGAATTATCGATCGAATCAAAGGCGACGAAGCTGAATTACGAGTCGGCTCGCTGCACATGCGCGAGAAGCTTGCGAGTCTCGAACTGGTCGCTGAGCGTAGCCCAGGCCCGGCCGTTAGTGCAGGCTCGCTTGAGAAGATGCGTCAGGCCGCAACCGAATTGCATTTGCACTCGCCAGACCCCAATTCAAGATCTCAAGGCACAGCCGAACTCAACCTCATCGGCAAAACCACTGACGAAGCTTCCGATCTCATCGACAAGCTCCTCGACGCAGCTTTCTTGAACGGCCAGCGTCAGTTGCGCATAATCCACGGCCACGGAACCGGCGCTCTGCGCAAAGCTGTCGCGGAATTGCTGGCCGATCATCCGCACGTCGAACGATTCGCGCCTGCGCCGCAGGATCAAGGCGGAACCGGCGCGACGATCGTGGAATTGCAGTCTTAAGTTAATGCGTTTCCCGCAAACCTTCATCGAAGATCTCAAACGGCAAGCGGACATCGTCCGCGTCGTGCAGGACTATGTGCCGCTGAAAAAGGCCGGCACAAACTGGCGCGCGCCTTGTCCCTTTCATAAAGAGACCAAGCCTTCGTTCAACGTCAATCCCGCGAAGGAGATGTTCTTCTGCTTCGGCTGTCACAAAGGCGGCACCATCTTTAACTTCATCATGGAGATGGAGCGAGTGACCTTTCCGGAAGCAATTAAGATCGTCGCTGAGAAAGCCGGAGTGCCGTTGCCAAAGATGATCGACGACGACCGGTTTGAATCGCGCCAGCGGGACAGCGATCAGGTAATCGAGTTGAATCAATGGGCGCTTGCCTGGTGGCAGGATCAACTGCAGAGCAAGGCCGGCACGTCGGTTCGTCATTATCTAAAAGAGCGCGGCATTACCGACGAGACCATCAATACTTTCCGTCTCGGTTTTGCGCCAGACAGTTGGGAGTCACTATCAAGTCACCTCCGACAAAAGGGTGCGAGCCAGGAGCACCTTGAAAAGAGCGGGCTGGTGGTAAAGAAGGACGAAGGCGGCTCGTACGATCGATTTCGCGGTCGCGTCATCTTTCCGGTGTTTGACGTGCAAGGCAAACCGATTGCCTTCGGGGGGCGCACACTCGATCCCGACGGCGATCCAAAGTATCTCAATTCGCCTGAGACTCCGGCTTATACGAAGGGACGAAATCTCTACGGCCTGCATCTAACGCGCGATGAAATACGGCGCCAGGGATTCGCGATTTTGGTCGAAGGCTATCTCGATTTGATCGTGCCCTACCAGCACGGTGTGCGGAACATTGTGGCGAGTCTCGGAACAGCTTTGACCCCCGACCAGGTAAAGCTAATCGGCAGGTTTGCGCGCAAAGTTTTGGTGAACTATGATGGAGATCGCGCGGGCGTGGCTGCGGCGAAGCGGGCGATCGAAACGATTCTGGCAGAAGACATCGACGTTAAGGTTCTGGTTCTCCCGGACAACACCGATCCTGACGATTTCATCCGAAAAAACGGCGTTTCCGAATATAACCGCCGCCGCACTGAAGCCCAGCCCCATATACAATTTGTGATCGATCAAGCGGTACGGGATCGCAATCTTAATGCGCCGGCTGACAAGGCCGCGGCGGTCGAAGAAAGCCTCCCGTTCATTCGCGCTGTTCGCAACCGGATTCAGAAGCGCGAGTACTTTGACATTGCGATGGACGGTTTGCGCGTGCAGCGCGATCAGCGTCGCGAGCTTTGGCAACAGGTGCGCGGCGCCAGCACCGACGCGGTGGCCGTTCAGAAAGTGTTCGGCAAAACGGCACGGCCGACAGTGGCTGAGGAGAAGCTGCTGGGGCTGTTAGTCGCTAACGAAGAATTACGAAACATCATCCTGCCGCGACTGGAACCGGGCGATTACGAAGGGTTGGCCACTGCCATAATTTTCGGCGCGCTCAAGCAACTCGGCAGGGAAGACAAAGAGATCACTTACGAATCGTTAAGTGAAGCCATGGAAGGTAACGAAGGAGCGGCCGCGATCCTCCCGCGCATCCTGATAAACGAACCCGCTGAGTCTTTCGACGAATCGTTGGCCGATGCGAACAGTTGCCTCGATGCCCTGCACCTCTTGAAACTGGATCGCGACATTGATGAATTGAGCACCCAAATCGCCGAAGCAGATCGCGCCGACGAAGCCGAACGGCGCGATCGTCTGGTGATGCAGAAGTTGGAGCTTTCAAAACAGCGGAGCAAATTCCTGCCACCACACGGGTAAGACAGGAAAACTGAATTCGGGGCAGTAGCCCAACCGTAAGGGAGGGTTAATTTAGATCTCGGAACAATAGGAAACCAAACACGTGGCTATTGAAGAAAAAGATCGAGACGACGTGATGGATCGGCTGCTCCAACTGGGCGGCGATAAGAAGTTCCTTTCTTATGACGACCTCAATCGTGAACTGCCGGACAACGTTGTTTCTCCTGACGACATTGAAGACGTATTGCAGAAACTCGATGCGTCGAACATTCACGTGGCTGATTCCGACGAGCGGCTGATCGAGCAAGCCGCGGCTATTGCCGCCGACGACGAAGAATCAGATGAAGATCTCGAATTGGATCTGTCGGCCGGGGCTCTGGAAAAGACGAACGATCCCGTGCGCTTATATCTGCGCGAGATGGGCGTGGTGCCACTGCTGACGCGCGAGGGCGAGGTGGCCATCGCCAAGCGAATTGAACGCGGTCAGATCAAGACAAACAAGGCAATATCACGCTCACCAATCGCTGTCGGCGAGCTCCTCAAGATGGGCGAGGAACTTCAGGAGCTGAAACTTAACATTCGCGAAGTGGTCACTTTCTCAGAGCAGGCAGAACTCGCGGGTGAAGAAGACAAGGCCGACGAGTACCGGCAGTGGACGGTCGAAGGCATTCTGGGCATCGAAAAGATTTTTAAGAACGCGCTCAAAGAATCGGTAAAGCTACGCACTGAAACGAAAATCACCCGGGGGAAAAAGACGAAGAAGTTGCTGCGCCTGCGCGGCAAGGTTTCGCGGCTACGGATCGAAATTTCTGACGAGATTGGGCGATTGAATTTAACCGAGCGTTCGCGGCAACGACTAATTAACGCCATTCGCAACGTGCAGAAAGAAGTGCGTTCCGCCGAGCGTGAATTGTCTACCTACAGCGAGCGCTTGACCAAGAAGCGCCTGAAAGCCGACGACATCAAGCTGTACAAGAAGCACGTCTCGACCGCCAAGAAACGTCTGGCGATGGTCGAGGAAGAACATCACATCACGCCGGTGGAGGTAAAGCGTTGCCTGCAGGCGATCGTCACCGGCGAACACGCGACTGGTCAGGCCAAACGCGAATTGGTAGAAGCCAATCTCCGGCTGGTGGTTTCAATCGCGAAGAAATATACAAACCGCGGCTTGCAGTTCCTCGATCTGATTCAGGAAGGCAACATCGGTTTAATGAAGGCGGTCGATAAGTTCGAATGGCGACGCGGCTACAAGTTTTCAACCTACGCGACCTGGTGGATTCGTCAGGCCATTACGCGCGCCATCGCCGATCAGGCACGCACGATTCGCATCCCGGTGCACATGATCGAAACCATCAATAAGTTGATTCGGACTTCGCGCGCCTTGGTGCAGGAGTTGGGACGCGAACCGACCAGCGAAGAGATCGCGAAGAAGATGGACATTCCGGTTTCGAAGGTGCGCAAGGTTCTGAAGATTGCGCAGGAACCGATTTCGCTGGAGACGCCAATCGGTGAAGAGGAAGACTCGCATCTCGGGGACTTTATCGAGGACAAGTCGATCCTTAACCCGTCCGATGCAGTCGTCGCCTCGAACCTGCGCGAAATTACTGACGAAGTCCTTGCGACGCTGACGCCCCGCGAAGAGAAAGTAATCAAGATGCGCTTCGGTTTGGGCACGACCGGTTCTGAACATACACTGGAAGAAGTCGGTCAGCACTTTGCGGTAACGCGCGAGCGCATCCGTCAAATCGAAGCCAAGGCACTGAGGAAACTCAGACACCCGTCACGCTCAAGAAAGCTGAAGGCATTTTTGGAGACCGTGCAACACGGCTAAAGTGCAGAGCTCAGAGGCTAGAGGTCAGGGGTTAGGGTCGCATTCCGGCGTATGCTAACTTCTTAACTGTAGCCTCTGAATCGTCAAAAGATTGAGGAAACACTCGGGTCGCAGGTTAGACATTGGTGGGCGCGTGCACGATCGCCAACCTCTGACCTCTAAGCTCTAATGAGAAACATCGTCGAAAGCTACAAACGAAAACTCGCCAGCGAAGATGGCTGGGTGCTGAAGCGCGGCGCGCAGTTGCGCATCGCGCTCTGCTATCCGAACACCTACGCGATCGGGATGGCGAATCTTGGCTTTCAGGCGATGTATGAACTCTTCAATAACATTCCTGAGGTTTCATGCGAGCGAGTATTTCTGCCGGATGGCGGGAGAGCTGTTAGCATCGCCGAGGGGTCAGTCAGTACGCGAGGCGCCCCGAACTCCGGCTACGACGTTCATCCATCCAAAGTCTCGAAGCCGATCGACGAGATGCGCGAATATGAGCGCACCCGCACCCCGCTCCTCTCGCTCGAATCACAAACACCGGTCCGCAATTTTGATGTAATTGCTTTCTCGATTTCATTCGAGACTGATTACATCAACATGGCGCGCATGCTGCAAATGAGCGGGGTCCCGCTTTGGGCGAAGGACCGGACTGAACGCGATCCGCTGATCGTCATGGGTGGCGCGGCATCGTTTCTTAATCCCGAACCGATTGCCGAGTTCACCGACGTGATTGGCGTCGGCGAAGGCGAGATTCTAGGTGCCAAACTGATCGACGCCATTCTCGAAAGCGAAGGCAAAGAAGAACTGTTGCTTTCCCTCGCGCGACAAGGCCGGGGCTTCTACATCCCATCGCTGTATTTCGTGAGTTACAACGATGACGGAACCGTGGCCTCTTACACGCCGACCGAGGAAGGCGTGCCGGTGCGCGTCGGCCGGGCCGTCTCGGCTGAGAACCCGAAGGAAGGCAGCCTGCGCCGCGCGATTCGGAAACAACAATTCGATCTTGCGGACCAGCTGCGTCGCGATGAGGTGTTCGCGCCATCGACCACCATTTTTGCGCCGCAGGCGGAAATGGGCGACCGGTTTCTGGTCGAGATTTCTCGAGGTTGTTCACAAGGCTGCCGCTTCTGCTGGGCCGGCTACAATTACTGGCCGCCGCGCGTCGTGCCGGCGCGCGACATTCTCGCAAAGGCAGCCGCCTGGCGCGGGAAGACGGATAAGATCGGCCTGGTTTCGACGGCGGTCTGCGATCATCCGGAAATCAGCGAAATTCTCCAGGGCTTGCGGGCGATGGCTTATCGTATCTCGGTATCATCGCTGCGGCTCGATCAAATCTCGGAAGAATTGCTTGATGCGCTCGTCGAATCGCGCGATCAGCAAATCGCCGTGGCGCCGGAAACCGGATCAGATCGCCTGCGTCGGGTCATCAACAAGAATCTCACCAACGACGAAATAGTCGATATCTGCGGCGCGGTCTTCGATCGCGGGATGCTGACGATCAAGCTTTACATGATGGTTGGCTTGCCGACGGAAACCGACGAAGACCTCGATGAAATGATCGTGCTGGTCGAGCGCATCAAAGATCGTATGCTCGAAGCCGGCAAACGTTTTGGTCGCGCCGGCAAGATTATTCCATCACTTAATGGCTTGGTGCCGAAGCCCAACACGCCTTTTCAATGGGAACCGATTTGCGCAGAGAAGGAATTGAAGCGCCGGCTTAAGTATGTAAGCAAGAAACTCTCACGCATCCCGAATGTCGAGGTACGCGTGATGTCCGCGCGCATCGCTCACGAACAGGCCCTGCTTTCCTCAGGTGATCGACGTATCGCCAAGGTGATCGAAGCGACGGCCCGCTGGAACGGTGACTTGAACGCCGCGATTCGCGAGACCGGAATCGATCCGGCGTTTCACACCAGTCGCGCTCGTTCACATGATGAAGTTTTGCCGTGGGAGATTGTCGACGCCGGTCTGGGTCGCGCGTTCATGGAACAGGAACACGACCGGTCTCACGAAGCGCGCTCCACAGCTCCCTGCCCCTCAGTCAACCAATGCACGCGCTGCGGAGTCTGTCCGACGACCTGGTTGGCTGAAGCTCCGCCCGCCTTGATCCAACTCAAGGCCTTCGCGACTAATCCCGCACCCGCCACCGTCGCTTAACGATCAACAGTGACTGAAATTCGAAGTGCTTACCACGCCCAGGCGTACGCTTCAGTGCGCGGATCGGTCCCGGCGTTGAGAACTCCGCTCTTGAGATCAACTAAGATCGCCGCCAGCGATCCATCCGACCACGGCCCCGTAACGCGCAGCTTGTGACCACGCGCTTGTAGTTGTTTGCGGACATCCTCAGGAATACGGGCTTCGACTGAAAGATCACCCGGATACATCGTGTGCGGGAATGGTGACGCCGGAAACGCGCGCGTCAGCCACTTGGGCGCTTCAATCGCCTGCTGCACATTCATGCCAAAGTCGATGATGTTGAGCAGCGTCTGCATCGTCAGGAGCACCTGGTTGTCGGCGCCGGGCGTACCCATCACCATGTATGGCTGGCCGTCTTTCATCACCAGTGTGCCTTGCAGAGTGCTGCGCGGGCGCTTGCCGGGTTGCAGCGCGTTCGCCTCGCCTTCATTCAACGTGTAATAGTCGCCACGGCAGTTGAAGATGAATCCGAGATTGCCCATGACGACGCCGGTGCCGAAGGCGCTGTGCAGACTCGGGGTGAAGCTAATCATGTTGCGCGCGGCATCGACCACGGCGATGTAACTGGTGTCGCCTTCGTGATCGGCCTGGCCCGCAACCGTAACTTTCACCGGCCGATCGAGTGGCGTCTTATCAGCGGCAAATTTTTCGGCCGTGCCAGGACGAAAAGCGACTGAGGCCGAGTCCTTGTCGATGATCACGCGACGGTCGGCGGCGTACTCCTTCGACAGCAGGCCTTCGTAAGGAATCTTCACAAAATCCATATCGGCGAGATACTTCTCACGATCGGCCATCGCCAGCTTCATCGCCTCGGCACTGGTGTGAATGTAGTCCGCGCTGTTGTGGCGCATGGCCTTGAGGTCATAGCCTTCGAGGATGCGCAGCGCGAACAATTCAGACGGGCCCTGGCTGGCCGAAGCGTTCTTGTAGATTTGGTAGCCGTGATAATCGATCGAGACCGGGTCCTCAATCTTCGCGGAGTAGCTCGCGAAATCTTCGAAACGAAACAGACCGCCGTTTGCTTCAGAGAACGCCGCCATTTCGCGAGCAATATCACCTTTGTAAAAGCGATCACGCGCGGCCATCAGCGCAGCGTGCCGGCCTTTGCCTTTGGCCTGCGCTTCGGCTTCGACCAGTCGCTTCAAAGTACGCGCCAGATCGGGGTTGCGAAAGATCTCGCCGGCCTTCGGAGCGCTGCCATTCGGCAGGTAAATCTTCGCGCTGGTGGGATATTTTTGAATCTTCTTCGTAGTTGCCGCGGCGCGCGCGAATGAATCGCCGGCGGGAAAGCCATTCTCCGCAAGGTCAATCGCTTCTTTCAGAACCTCGCCAAAGCTCATCGTGCCCCAACGATCCAGCAGGATGTACCAGGCATCGATACAGCCCGGCACGGTGCCGGCAAGCAATGAATCGCTGATCGGCAATTTCCCGTTATTGTGTTCCTTGTACCACGCGATGGTCGCCAGCTTTGGCGCGGTACCTTCCGCGTTAATCGAATAAACTTTCTTCGTCTTGGCGTCATAGACCAGCAGCGTCGCATCAGCGCCGATGCCATTCATCGCGCCATCAACCAAACCCAAAACAGCCTGGCCGGCGACGATCGCATCGAAAGCATTGCCGCCCTTTTCCAGGATGCGCTCAGCGGCGCGCGTCGCTTCGGCCTTCATTGATGCGACCGCGAAGTGTTGTCCGCGGACGATGGGGCGCATCGTTTTATTGGTTACTTCCTGCGTCTCTGGTTCCTGTCCCATAGTGACACCTGTAAAGAGAAGAATCATCACGCCAATGGCGACGGACTTAGCTGTGCGCATAACTCACTCCTTGTGACTCTTGTACCCGCAATGGGTCTGGTTCGCTGGCTGAAATCGGACAGATGCTAACGCTGACGTGCGAAATGAGCAATGCCGTGTCAGAAGCCCGGCCGTAAGGGAGGGCAAGCGTCGCAGGATGTCCGCCATAACTCCGCGGGCGTATTTCGAGACCGGCCCTCCCTAACGGTCGGGCTTCCGACACTAATCAAATTCGCGCTTCGGTGTGTCTTGATCCGCACCCACACGTCCGGCTTCGATCTTCGCCCGCGAATAATTCTCACCTTTCATCGGGACGCCGGCGAGACGCCGCAGCATCGCCAACTGACCCACGTGCGTTAGCGCATCAGCCACCGGTCCCTGAAAGAGACGTTCGCAACTGTCCGAGATTTCGGAATCAGACGCCAGATAATCATCAAAGCTCTTAAGCGCCACGTGAAAGCGATCGATCTCCTTACTCCACTCCAGTGGCTCAGAGTTCTGCCACTTCTCGTCTCCCTGAGCAATTGAAAGCGCCCAGTCGAGCAAGTCACCCACGTGCGCCAGAATCTGCGCCGGCGTGCGGGTGGTTTCCGACGCCTTGAATGATGCGAAGGAATCGTCAGTATCACGCACGGACTTTCCGCCGCGATAAGCCAGGGTGGCGACAGTGTGTCGCAGCATTTCACGTTTGCTGTCTGAATTACTCATGGAGACCCTCAACTCAAAATTCAAAACCCAAAATTCGGCGCTCTTCAATAAGCGTCTTCGCCCCGCCACATCACCGGCAGCGTTTGCAAAATGACCTTGATATCCAGCAGCAGCGACCAATTCTCGATGTAGTACAAATCCATCCGGACCATTTCGTCGAACGGCAGACGGTTGCGGCCGGACACTTGCCACAGACCGGTGATGCCGGGCTTCATGTCGAGTCGTTTGCGGTGCCACAGTTGATAGTTTTCAACTTCGTAGGGAATTGGTGGACGCGGCCCGACGACGCTCATGTCCCCGCGCAAGACGTTGAAGAGCTGCGGCAATTCATCAAGGCTCGTTTTGCGCAGCAGGCGGCCAACCCGCGTGATGCGATCGTCAGCCCGCAGCTTGAAAACCGGCCTTTCATCATCGCCCAGGTTCGACTCAGCGTGCCCGCTGATGTAGGCGCGCTGATATTCGCGATGGCTGGTGTCATCAGAACCAACCCGCATCGAACGGAATTTGTAGAAGAGAAAGACGCGGCCATCCATGCCGACGCGCTCCTGCTTGTAGAATACCGGTCCACGCGAATCAAGTTTGATAAGCAAAGCAATCAGTAACCAGAGCGGCGACAAGATCAACAGCGCCATCGTGGCGATGAACAAGTCCGAGGCTCTTTTGACGATGCGCGCGCCACTCGACAGTGGCGAGCGGAATAACGTGACCATCGGCAACGATCCAACCTGATCGATTTCAGTTTTGCTGGGCAAGCAATTGAGGAGCGTGGGCGCGATGCGGAATTCGACGCCGCGTCGCCGCCCGGTCTGAATCATCACTTCGAATAGCTTTTCGCCGGGTACATTCGGATCGGAAATGATCACTTCGTTGGCGCGCGATGCGCGGATTGCTTCGGGTAGAGTCTCGAGCGTCCCGATCACCGGCACACCTTCAAAGCTGGAGGCGGCGATGACGTCCGACCGGTCATTGTCGACGATCCCGATGACGCGATAGCCAAGCTCGGGGCGCGTCCGCATTTCGCGGATGCACAGGGCCGCTTCGGCGCCGCGCCCGACAATCAGGGTTGGGATCAGATTGATGCCGCGGCGCCGCACCATGATTTGTCCGCTGCGAAAAATCATCCGCACGACGCTGATACTGGCGAACACCAAAAGAAAATCGAGCAGAAAGGTGCCGCGCGAATACGAGAAGGCGCGGAATTCAACACCGCCGCGGTACATAAACGCGACCGCCACAATCAGCAGCGAGCCAATCGCGGTCGCTTTGAACACGCGCGCCACGTCGTCGAGCAACGAGAATTCGCCACGCACGCGATAAAGATCGTAATAACGAAGCAGTAGCAAGCGAGTCGGAATGATGAGCGGCAGGAGGATCATGTAAGGCGCAAACTCGCGGAGCAAGCCGACCGAACCACCGGGCTCGGGTTGAGTCAGCGAGTGAAAGTGACGGATGTAGAACGCTACGAAGAAGCAGACCAGCGCCAGGCTCGCGTCAACCACCATGAGTCCCAGCTTCACCAACGGGACAACCCATCGCGGGGCGCGCGCCGGAACGCGGACCGCGCTGGCGGTGGTGAGATCTGTAACGAAGGTTTCAGCTTTCACTTCAGACTTATCAACTTGTTCATTCCAAGATCAAGGCAACGACCTCGTCACGAACACCCAATGCCCCGCGGTTTTGCAAACCTGATTTCTTCTTGATTGACAACTGTTTGATCTCATCCGGTGAGCCAATTCGCTGCAAACGTCCTTCACGAATCAACTCTTCATCAATGGCGGCCCATTTACCGGCATAGACGCTGATCGCCGGAACGCCCAGCGCGGCGGCTTCGCGATTCATCGTCCCTCCGGCGCTCACCACCAGGTCCGCCGCCGCAATCAGATTTGCGCCATCGAGTGCCTCGCCTGGAACTATTAGATTCGTCATGGCGCTGGCCTCATAGCCCTCACGCTGCGCTCGCGACCGCGGCAGCATGACAATCTTTACGGCCGGCTGTGAATGCAAATGTTCGATTAATTGATCGAACAACTCATTCTCAAACCGATGATACAGCGCTTCGCGCGCGGGCGGGCGAGCGACGACCAGCACATCATCGCTCGCAATATTTAGTTTGCGCAATGTCTCAGCGAACGCCGGATCGGGAATGAAATCGGCCAGGTACACATCTTCCTTGGTGCCCTGATATCGACGTACTTTGCGAGTCGAGGCGCCATACCTGGTCAGATCCGCGTCCGGAAAAGCGTTTGGCACGATTACTCGCGAGGCGGTGCGAAAGGCAAAGTGGTTCGCCGGCTGGTGCTCGTAATCCATCAACGTCACGGACTTGATTCCCAACGCGGCGGCCGCGGCGATTTGCGCATATGAGTTATGACTGACTGCCAGGTCAATGCCGCGGGCGCGCGCCCACTTGCGCAAAGCCGATGCGCGTCCCAGAAGATTTCCGGCTTTCCCGGCGATCGATCCGCCACCGTGACCGCCAATGATGTGAGCCATCATGCCGGCTTTCATCGCCAACTCGACCGTCTGCGCGAAGTCGCGTGCAGTAATTTCGACCGTATGGCCACGCTCAGTGAATTTCGGAATTAGCGCATGAAAGAAAGGAACGTGCGGGGAATTCGCGAGATCGATCCAGATGCGCATGTGCGATTAAGAGTGTCAGAAGCCCGCGCGTAAGCACGGGCATCGTGGCCGGCACGAATGATTGTAAATTAGCGGGTTGCTACCGCAGCGAGGCCCTCACTGACGATAGGGTCTGACACAATCATTGACTTGCCACCACCGGGTTCCGCAGCGTGCCCAGCTTTTCGATTTTCACTTCGAAGACATCGCCGGACTTCAGCAGCACCGGCGGCTTGCGGAAGATGCCGACTCCGTCCGGCGTTCCGGTCGCGATCACATCACCAGGCTCGAGGGTGATGCCTTGCGACAGATAAGAGACGAGATGCGCTACTTTGAAGATCATCTTTGAGGTGTTTGAAGATTGCATGACCTGGTCGTTCAGCACACCTTCGATCTTCAATGACTGTACGTCATCAATCTCATCGCGCGTCGTGATGAAAGGACCCAAGGGCGCAAACGTGTCCAGACTCTTCCCGCGAGTCCATTGACCGTCGCCGAATTGCAAATCGCGAGCGCTGACATCATTGATTAGCGAATAGCCAAAGATGTAATCGAAGGCATCCGATTCGCCGACTCGCTTGGCCGTCTTGCCAATCACCACCGCGAGTTCAGCTTCGAAATCAACCTGCTCACTGATCGACGGCAAGACGATTGGCGCATTGTGAGCGCTCAAGGCGTTTGGCAATTTGTTAAAGAGCAGCGGCGCCTTGGGCAAATCTGCGCCGCCTTCCGAAGCATGCTCAGCGTAATTGCGACCAATTGCGAGAATCTTTCTGGGATAGGTTGCCGGCAGGAACCCGATGGCATCGAGCGAGTGCGCCACCGTCTGTCCCTGGCCCGAACGCGGCCCACCGTCCAGCAACGACGTAATGTCCTGAATCGACGCCCACCCACGGCGAATGACTTCCAGCGTGCTGTCCGCCGCGGTCAGCCATTCGGCAGGAGCGCCGCCCGCGCTCTTCACCGCGCGCGCCAGGGCGGCAACATCGCACACAATATCGTCATCGATCGAGACACCAAGTTTCTGTTGCGCTGAATCTCTAGTTTTGAATTGGCACAGTTTCATAGGGGATTTTTTTAGTAAGCCCTATCGATAGGAGGGTCACTTTATCATAGGTGCCCGCCCTGACGGTTGGGCTTCTGACACTATTGGACTCGCTCCGCCCCATCAGCGGCCGTGCAAACATAGACATCGGGATCGCGCTGCGTCACCTCGGCGTACCGTTGCTTGATTGCCCGGCTGAATTCGTCCACGGCTGAGGCCGCGACCAAATTTATGGTGCAGCCACCGAAGCCGCCACCGGTCATGCGCGCGCCAAACACGCCGTCAATCTGCGCCGCGAGTTCCACCATTACATCCAGCTCACGGCAACTGACTTCGTAATCATGGCGGAGGCTCTCATGCGACTTATACATCAATTGGCCAAAGCCTTTCAGATCGCGCTCTCGTAAAGCATCAGCCGCAGCGCGCACGCGATCGTTTTCGGTCGTAATATGCCGGCAGCGTTTGAAAACAACTTCACCAAGTTCTTCCCTGAATTTGTCTACGTTTTGGAACGTCACGTCACGCAACGATTTCACATTCGGCAAGTGACTTGAGAGGATGCGCACTCCTTCCTCACATTCTTCGCGGCGCTGGTTATATTCGTTCGAAGCCAGCTCATGTTTGACCATCGTGTTGCAGACGACCAGCTTGACCTCGTCAGGAATCGGCAGCGCCTGCGATTCCAGCGAACGACAGTCCAGCATGACGGCGTTGCCGGCTTTCCCAAAGCAACAAACAAACTGATCCATGATTCCCGTACGTGCGCCTACAAATTCGTTTTCCGCCCTTTGACAGATTTTTGCGAGCTGAAGGCGATCGATGTTTTGAGCGGAAATATCCAGCAGGCCCAGACCGGTCGAGACTTCAATCGCAGCCGATGAGCTGAGCCCGGATCCCAATGGCACTTCACCGTGCACGAAAATGTTCGCGCCCGAAAGTTGATATCCAGCTTCCTTAAGTTTGACTGCGACGCCGAAGGGATAATCGCTCCAATGCTTTTGCCCGCGCTCCGGCAGCTTCGGGAGATCTGCGGTAGCATTCTCTTTGAAAGTGTCCGAATGGAGTTTCAGAAGAGAATCGTCACGTTTGCTGATCGCGACAAAGGTCGAGAAGTTAATTGCGACCGGCATGACGAAGCCTTCGTTATAGTCGGTGTGTTCGCCAATCAGATTAACCCGACCCGGCGCCCGATAGACACGCGGTTTGCCCCCATAAAGTTGTACGAAGGCCGCGGCTACTTTTTCAGTTGTGGTCACTGACTCAGCCGTGTGGTCGCGATTAAGGTCGCTGCCAATTTCGGAGGGACGGGGGGAATCTTACAGTCACAGCTCAACGCGTCGCAATCAGAGGCGTTCGAGGCGACCTCAAAATCAGAAGTCGCCTGGCGTATTTTGTGCTTGTTCGGGAGCCTTGGGATCGTACGGCGTCGCGATGTATTTCTTTGCCAGCGCTTGCGCATTGTCATAGTCGCTGCCGGCTTGCACGGCCTTTTGATATTCGTTCACGGCCTTGGCGCGATCACCCTTCGCGTCGTACGCATTGCCGCGTTTGATGCGCGCCCACGTGTCGATCCACGCCGGCTTACTGCTGGCCGCATCGAGAGCAGCCTGGAATTGATCCAGAGCCATCTGCCAGTTCTTCTGCTCGAAATAAATCAACCCGAGGTTGTAATAAATCCAGGCGTTGTTCCGATCGAGTTTCAGTGCCCCTTCCAGTTGTTGCTGGGCTTCGGCGTACTGGCCTTCCTTGAAAAGCTCAATGCCGCGGCGGGCGACGATCGAGATTTTCAGGTCGTCTGACATTCGCAGAATCTTATCGCTCGGGTCGACTTCGGCGTTGATCGGCTGACCCTGCGATTCGAAGTCAAAGTCCTCGCTCTTGCCGGCGAGATAAATAATTTTCGTCTGCGAGTCGCCCTCGGAGTGCAGAGTGATATCGACCGGCATCTGGAGGTTGTCGAAGTTCTGCCGCACCGTGCCGCGCGTGCGGAACTTACCGGTGCGCGTGCGGATGATTTGGTAATCGACGCTGAATTCCGGCACGCCCGTGCCTTCCACCCACTGCGCAAAGAAGTAGCGCAGGTTGCGCCCGGCCACCTGATTCGCGAGCCGCTCAAAGTCGTCAATCGAAGCGTTCTTGTTGCGATACTGCTCAAGGAACTTGCGCATCAACTGGGTGAACTGCTGCTTGCCCATTGTCTCGCGCAGCATGCGGAAGACCATCGCGCCTTTGTAAAAAACAATCGACTGGTACGCGGCGGATTGATCGTCGAGCGCCGACGGCGCCCGCACAATTGAAGATGTTTGCTCAAAGGTCAGTGCGCGTTCCTGCTCTTCGCGCTGGGCAGAATCGAGTTGCGCGCCGTTCAGGACAGATTCGCGCAAAGCAAAGGCGCTCCATTCGGCGAGACCCTGCGAAATCCAGGCGTCGTCGAACGATTTCAAACCGACAGTCTGGCCCCACCATTGATAAGCGACTTCGCGTTGCAGTCGCTCGGTGCCGGAGGCGCGCGTCGAATCGAAAATCTTCGAAGCCAGGAAGATCATGCCAGGTCCGGAGTAGGTCTCCATCGTTTCATCGTCGGTTTGCCCAATCACCAACCGGGTCCCGAACGAAGGGTCGCCGTACTCGTGGGTATAAAACTCCAGCGCGCGCCCCATGAGTTCGCCAAAATTGGTAATTCGATTTTCGCTGCCCGGCTTCACGAAGAACTGCAATTCGTACTTGCCCATGCGCAGCGACTTCGTCACATAAGTGCCGGCGACGAAATTGCCGATCAGGACCGGCTGCTTGTTGACGAAGCGGAAACGGGTGACGCCGGTCTTATCGACTTGCGGCGTGACGGGCTCATCGCTGATTCCGCCGACCACCATGCCGGTCGGAACGATGATGGTGATATCGGACGTGGCCCGGTCGGCCGCATAGTCATGAAACGGAAACCAGCGCGACGCATACATCAGGTAAGAACCTTCGGGCCCAACATACGCCAGACGTTTGTTAGCCAGCGGGCCACCTTCGGGCGAGGTCAATGCGCCGTTCCAACGGACGCGGATCGTCGCCGGCTGATTGGCCGGAATGACCTGGCCCAGATCGATTCTCACGTTCGGGCCGATGGCTCCGGCGCCCACGGCGTCCTGCACAATACCGGTCAGGGCCTTGCCATCTTTCTCGACGGTGTCGACCTTCAGCGAGCCATTCAATTCGAACACGATCGAGCGGGTCGACTCCTGCGGCACAAACGTGATGTCGGCGCCGGCGCGCAACGTGTGCTCGTCCGGATTCAGCTGCGCTTCGATTCGATAATTCGTGATGTCGAACTTCGTTGCCGTCGCCTGAGCTGAGGCGGTCGCCACCCAAAACAGAGTCAGAGCCAAAGTGGCGATAAGAGAGAGCAATCTTGATGTAAACATAGTGATATTGACCAACAGTATATTTCGCCTTGTCGTTGGACAGCTAGCCGGAGAGGCACGCGGCGTAATGTGTCCGGTTCCGCGGCCTCCGAACGACCGCTGCGCCGGACACCCTTCAGCAAACGTTAGGCAACCTTGGGCGTGCTCTTGGATGGCTCAGGCGCGCCGGTGGTTGGCTCAATTTTCCCCGCAAAAATAGGCCGGCCGGGGTTCATGGTCGCTTGACTTAGGATGCACGCGCGAATAGATTCACTGCCGTCTAATTGGGGCGGCCGTCACGTTTAGCCTGGGACGGCGGCTCTAATCCAAACAATCAGGTTCGCTGCATAAATCCCGTCAGGAGTTTACGTATGAGACTGCACCCTAAATTGATTAGCGCGGCGCTGTTGTCGGCAGCCATGGCCATCACAGCCTTCGCCCAAAGCAAAGATCCCCGCGTCGATTTGAAAGAGACGCGGCTGGCGAACGGCCTGCGCGTAATCACGGTCGAGGACCACAACGCACCGGTAATCGCGGTGAACATTACCTACAACGTCGGCTCGCGTAATGAAAAGCCCGGCCGCACCGGATTTGCTCACCTGTTCGAGCACATGATGTTTCAGGGCTCCGAGAATGTCGGCAAGGCTGAACACTTCTCCCTCGTGCTGAATAACGGCGGGACGCTGAACGGCACAACCAACGAGGATCGCACCAACTATTTCGAGGCGCTGCCCTCGAACCAGCTGGAATTGGCGTTGTTCATCGAAGCCGACCGCATGCGCAGTCTCGCCGTCACTCAGGAGAACCTCGATAACCAGCGCAACGCCGTGCAGGAAGAGCGCCGCATCGGATTGGATAACGCGGCCTACGGCAAGAGTGGCGAGGTGCAGCAGGAGTTGATGTACGACAACTTCGGTTACAAGCACGACACAGTCGGCTCGATGGACGATCTCAATGCGGCCTCAGTTGAAGACGTGAAGGCGTTCTTCAAAATGTATTACGCGCCGAACAACGCCACGCTGACGCTGGTCGGCGATTTCAAACCCGCTGCCGCTCTGGCATTGATAAAGAAGCTTTTCGAGCCGATTCCGCGTCAGCCCGATCCGCCGGCGTTTGACGCGACTGAGCCGGAGCAGAAAGCTGAGCGCCGCGCTTCGGTCGATGATGTGCTGGCGCCGGTGCCGCGCGTGTCGATCGCGTACAAGACGGTGGCGGGCAACACCTCTGACTATTATGCACTCGGCGTGCTGGCGAGCGCGCTCGGCGGTGGTGGCAGCTCCCGCTTCACGCAAAAGCTGGCTCGCGACAAGGAATTAGTTACCGGCGCGAACAGTTTCGCGCGTGAGGCCCGTGGAGTCGGTGGCTTCTACATCACCGCAACTCCGCGCCGCGGCGTGACTACCGAAGCCGTCGAGACGGCGGTCTATGAAGAGATCGCGCGTCTGCAGAAAGAGCCGATAGCCGATTGGGAATTGCAGAAAGCCAAGAGCGGCGCCCGGCGCTCCTTCATCACCAGCTTGCAAAGCTCGCTCGGCCGGGCGAACACGATCGGCCAGTACGCGGTCTATTACAACGACCCGAATTTGATCAATACGCGACTGGCAAAAGTAATGGCCGTGACGAAAGAAGACGTCATGCGCGTCGCGAACAAATATCTGGTGCCAACAAATCGCACAGTGGTCATCACCGTGCCAAAGGCCGGCAGCCGACCCGCGGGAGGACAGTAGGAGGCCGCATCCGCACTCCAGGAGAAATCATCATGACTAAAACACTAAGAATCACATTCGCCACCCTCCTCGTTGCAGTCTTCGCTTCCGTGACTTTCGCCCAACAAGAGACTGCCGGTCAGAACCCGACCAGCACGAAAGGCACAGTTATCAAAGGCAAAGCGCCGGTGAACAAGCGAGTTCTGCAAGTGAAGCTGCAGGCAGCTCAGGAAGCCACTTTGACGAACGGCCTGCACGTCGTCCTGCTCGAAAGCAATCATCGTCTGCCAATTTTCTCGATGGAGATGGTCCTGATGAGCGGCGGTTTCTCAGATCCGGCCGACATGCGCGGGCTGGCAAACATGGCCGCAATCCTGATGCGCGAAGGCACCGCCAAACACACGAGCCGCGAAATCTCTGAAGCGCTCGACACCATTGGCGCGAACTTTGGCGCGAATTCGGGCGTGTCGTCGTTCACGACGAATATCACTACGGGTGGCCTGACTGATAATCTCGATCAAATTCTGGATCTTTACGCGGAGATCATTCGCACGCCGAAGTATCCGACAGCAGAAGTCGATCGCTACAAATCGCGGGTGATTGATTCGATGCGCCAGACCCGCGCCAATCCCGGTTTCTTAGCCCAGGAGCGTCTGCTGCAAGCAATCTATCAGACCCATCCGGCGTCGCTGAACGCTTCGCCGGCTGACGCGATCAAGAAAATCACCGTGGCCGATCTGATGAAGTTCCACGATGAAAACTACATCCCTAACAACGCCACGCTCTACATTGCCGGCGACGTGACGCTGAAAGAGATCGTGCCGAAACTGGAGAAGCTGTTCGGCGACTGGAAGCCGGGAACTGTAAAGCAACCGACATTGCCGCCGATTCCGTCACAGGCTGACACCAAGATTCATTTGATTAATCGGCCCGGCTCAGTCCAGACCGTATTTCAAATCGGCAGCTTGTCGCTCGAACGCACCAGCCCGGACTACGTGGCGGTGCAGGTGATGAATCGCATCCTCGGCGGTGGCCCGTCGTCGCGTCTGTTCCTGAACATTCGCGAAGACAAGGGCTACACCTATTCCGTCGGCAGCAGTGTCAGCTCCGGCAGGTATCCGGGCCTGTTCACTGCTCAGTCGCCAGTCCGCACAGATGTGACGGAGGGAACGATTCGTGAATTCCTGGCTGAATTCAAACGCATCCGCGATGAAAAGGTAACGCCGGTGGAACTCGAAAACGCCAAACGCGCCATCGTCGGCCAATTCGCGCTCCAGCTTGAGAATCCTACCGGGCGGCTCAACAACATCATCACGCAAAAGATGTACGGCTTGCCGGCAAATTACTGGGACACCTATCCTCAAAAGGTAAACGCGATCACTGTCGCGGACGTGCAGCGTGTCGCGCAGAAATACATCGACGTCAACCACCTGCAAATCGTCGCCGTGGGCGACGCGTCCAAGACCCGGGCCGTGCTGGCCAAGTTTGGCAGCGTGCAGGAATACGATGGCGAGGGAAAACCGATGAAGACCGCCTCCGCCGGGCAATAGGCTGAGCCTAAGGGAGGTCGCACCTCCGTCACACTGTAGCACCCGCAAGCTCAATCGAGTCTGCGGGTGCTTTTCTATCTACCTGGCTGATCCTTATCCCTGGCCAACCTAGAGAAACCGTCTCGTGAGGAAGTATGTTGGCATTCCGCATAAGACGCGGTATAAGGATTTGACCGCCACGATTCAACATCATTCAGGGCAAGATGAAAATATAGGAGTGGGTCGCAGTTTTCAAAACAATCGTCAAGAAACTGACGCCAAAACCTGTGCGGGCGCTTTATCGCACCGCGCGCAATGGTTTGGCGCAGCCAAATTCTCGGTTAAATCCTGCCAAGCTACGGCTGATTGATCTGGCAATAACAAAAGGCGCGCGGAACTTTGCAGACCTCGGCGGCATGTGGGTGGTCAATGGGGGCTATGCACTTTACTGCGCTGATCGGGGTGCTACAGAGGTCGTGCTCGTAGACTTCCACTCAACGCCGGAATTTCTTCACGAGCAGCGCAAGAGAACAAACCTCAGCTATCTTCAGGGAAATTTTGCCTTGCCGGAAACAGCCCGGGAAGTCCACGGAGTTGATTGCGTGATGCTTTTTGATGTGCTCCTCCATCAGGTCAAACCCGACTGGAATGAAGTGCTTGAATATTACGCTCCGCTCACCAAACTATTTCTCATCTTCAACCAACAATTCACTGGGCCACGTACGGTCAGACTCCTTGATAATGGATTCGAATGGTACTTCCGACATGTACCGCATACACCTGTTGACACTCCGGAATATCAAGACTTGATAGCGAAGACCGATGAGCTTCATCCAGGATTCTCCGATGGACGCAGCTACCGCGATATGCACGATGTCTGGCAGTGGGGCATCACCGACCAGGACTTAAAGAACTCAATGCACGACCTGGGCTTCCAGTTAGTTTATGAAGAGGACTGTGGCTGGTGGCCCGGACTCGAAGATATTAAGAACAAGGCTTTCGTTTTCGAGAGAGAACAGCAGGAACCAATGAAAGGTTTAAGGTGAAGGCGTCGGACTCGGATTGGTACTCGCCGCGTTGAGCCCGGGACCAATCTTATCTTCCAACCCATCGAGCGTACCATTCACCTTCTTATAGACAGTCTCGATGATGGAACGGCGCGCTTGATCCGGGGGGCCGTTGACGTAGGACTTGATGTAATAGAGCAGGGCTTGATCATTCTTGCCATTGGCTTCCAGAGCCGCGCCGAGATGCCACATCGATGAACGCCAGAGCGGCGTGCCTTCGGTGGCGGTCGTGACGGCGCGCCGCAGTCGCACCACCGCTTCAGCCGACTTATCAAGATTGAAAAGGGCGAGACCGGCGAGGTCTTCGATGCGGCCGCGCAGCAATCCTGAAAGCGCCGTGCGAGGAGCGTCGGGAACGTCGAGCGTCCCACCCTGCGCCAACGCGCGCGCGCGACCATCGGCGAGTTCCTCAGCCTGGACGGCGACGGTGGCGTTTGGAACGTTGAGCGCGGCTTCGACGCCGGTGGTTGCCTCGTCCATTAACTGGACGGCGGTCAAAAGCGCAACGCCTTTTTTGAGGAATTTGCTGGCGACATAAACCTGCCGATAGGTCCGCATCGCGTCATCGCCCCGGGTGAATTCCTTCGCCTGCGCAATGAGCGTCTCTTCGTTCGGGGACGTCTGTTCCAAAGCGGAATTCAAGGCCAGCAGGGCTTTCATGATCCTCGCGTTAGCTTCTGAGTCCGCGGCAGTTGGTTGAAAAATCGCGGCGCGTCGTTCGGGCGCCAGCAGTTCCGTGAAGCTGGCCGCGTGCGCCGGCAGCCGCCCAGCGAGTTTCGTTTGCACCTCTCCATCCTTGATCGAAAAAGATTTCGCTAATTCCTGCACGGCTTCGTCATAGAGGCCCACCGACGCGAGCACGTTCGCCATTTCGTAATCCATCGTCGGGAAGCGGCTGAATTGTCGCGCGTACCGCATGCCGCGTTCAGCCTGCAAAGGACGCCTGGTCCCTATCAGCGCCCGCGCCAAAGCGATTTGCCCCCACGAATAGCGCGGTTCGAGCGCAATCGCCCGTTGCACCAATTCCAATCCGCGTTCAGGGTTGTTGTGCGCAAGATACCAATAAGCCGCGCCGGCGAATAAAGGTAAGTTGCCCGCCTGCTCCTTGTCCTGCAGCGCGCTGTTCAGCTCGGTTTCAGCTTCGTCCTTCTTCCCAAGTTCAAGTAGTGACAGTATCACTCCCGCCCGCGCCGGATTGTTTTTCGGATCGGCTTTCAATTGCTCACGATAAAGCGCGAGTGCTTCGTCGAATTTGCCGCCACCCCGTTTCAAGTCGGCAAGGCCGAGTCGCGCCGCATTTGATTTGGGATCCAACGACAGGGCCTTTTGGTACTCGGTCTCGGCTTCGTCGAAACGCAGATCGATGTATCGCGCCGCCGCCAGGGCTCGGTGCGCGGCAGCCAGATCGGGCGTGATCTGGATTGCAGACTCGGCCAGGCGCGCGGCCTCGCCGGCGCTCTCGATTGCCAAATAGAATTCCGTCATCGAGACCAGACGCTTCGGATTTGATTTCGCGATGGGCTCGAGCTGCCGCGCGATTTCAAACGCAGGGTCGCGCTGCCCGCGCAGGAAAAGGTTGAGCGGAATCCGCGCCAGGACATCTGTGAACAAGCGATCAGGCATGTCCGCCGGAGCATCGGACAGCGCCAAACGAAATTGCTGTACGGCGGTGTTAGCGTCGCCCACCTCCAGCAGTTGCCCGGCAAACATTGCGTGCGCGACCACCAGGTATTCGTTGGCTTTGGGTAACGACGCCGACGTGGGATGGGCAGCGATGAATTCCTTCAAGACTCCGATACGCTTTTCGGCCGGCAGCGTCAATGTCAGCTCGACTTGTTCGTCTTCGTCTTCCGGACTCATCGGTGATGGCGAAGGGCTCGGCTTGCGATTCGGAGTAGGTGTCTTTGCCGGTGAGGGCTTGTTCTCTGTCAAGCGTGCAGTCGGGCTCGTCTGAGCCGTCGGCGTTGGTTCGGTCGTTACCGGCGATGGACTTTCAGCGGGTGTTGTCGAGGGCGTCTGAGCCGGAGACGGACTCTCAGTCGCTTGGGCTGAAGGCGTTGGCGTCGGTGTAGGAACTGCGGGAACCGTCGCCGCAGGTTCAGCAGTTGGCGTGGCTTCCGCGCTCGGCGTGACGCTCGGGCTCGCCACAGGCGTCTCGATTGAAACAGTTCGGGTAGCACTCGCTTCAGGCGTCGGCGACGCAGCCTCAGTTGGCGATGCGACGACACTCGCAGCCGGTTCACTCACCGGGCTCTGGATCGTTCGCGGTCTTTGCAGCTGAGCAATCTCTTCGCCGTGTTTCGGGTCAAGCGAGGCAAAATCAAAGTTCTGAGTCTCTCCCAACCGATCTATAAACACACGAATGCCTGCCATTAACGCAGGGCTGTAGCCGGCGCTAACGCGATTGCGGATGCGCTGACCCATTTCTCCGACCAGCCCCTCGGGAAGATAAATGCGTGCACCGCGCGTGACCTGACTGAAGAATCGGCCGCTGTCGGCGGCGAAGACAACCAAAAGACTGCGATCCGTGCCGGCGGGCGTGCCTATCCGCCAATCATTTGCGACCGCCAGAGAGTAGTCGTAGAGATCCTCGGTGCCGGGCGACTTGATGGTAGCCAGCACAAAATCGAGCTTGGTCTTCTCCTTGAGATTCTCCAGGACCGCTTCCAGCCTTTCCTTCGTCGCTGCGTCCAACACTTCGGCAAAATCGTTCACGTGGCCGGCGCGCTTCGGCAGACGTTGTTGTGGCGCACCCGCATGCGAATGCGGCGCCAGCATCGTAGAAACGACGAGGGCAACTATCGCGACAAAAATGAGCCCGCGGTGATTAAGAAAAGGTGACGTCATCTATTCGCTGTCAGTAGTATCCAGGCTTCTCGCTTGCTGGCACGCCCGAGGCGTGCGTACCAAATTGTTCTGAAGAGTTGTTTGGTTCGGCATGATAACATCATCCCCGAAGCAAGCGGAAAAGGCACATTGCAGGTTGGCGATCTTCACGATATTTATCGCTTACGCCGATGACTGAGCTGGATCAGGTCTGGGAAGTCGCGCTCGCGCAGGCAACGCAACGGGCGCAGGGAGAGGGACGCGCGGACATTGCGCGATACCTTGACCTGCGCCGGCGCAATGACTTGCTGCGGCGCACCGCCACTGACTGGCTTCTGGACGCGGTGTTTGCATTGGCTGCGGACGCTAATCGTAAGGGGTCGACGATCCAGATCGAGCGCAAAGAAGATCACCGCTTCGCCCGTGGCGCGGCAACCATGGTCGGAACGGAATTGATCCTGCGCCGCGGCGTGCGGGCATTGACTGTAGAAAGTGGTTGGCCCCGCGCGCCTAAGGATGGCGTGGTACGCGGCAATGGACTCGCGTGCGCCAACATCAAGCATCTGGGGAAGGCCCGTTATGACGACGAACTGATTCTCGTCAGCACGGATGCGGGAACGCCGCAGTGGTGCGTTGTCAAAGCCGGCAGCCGTTCGTTATTGACCTCTTCGGCATTGCGTCGTCACTTCACGCTTTTCTCACAGTCTTAAGAATCACTTCCCTCTTTCTTGCATAAGTCTTAAGAATCCCCGAAAACCACCGCTTTCACGCTCCGCGGCCCCGTAATCGCAGCAGATCTGGGTGCCAATTCAATTGAGGAGGTAGAACATGAAAAACAATATTCTGATGAAAACTTTACTGACGGCCGCTCTCCTGATCGTGGCTGCACCGGCGATTACTTCGGCGCAGATTTACAACCGTTATGAGCCTAATCGTTATGATCGTTCGAGCCGGCAGGACGTGCGCGAGGCGATCAATCGACTCGATCGCGCAGGTGCACGGCTACAAAGTGACGTGAACGCGGGTCAACGGCGTAGCGTGCTCGGCGGCATCCTGTCATTTAGGACCGTCGATAACAGCGCTATCGATCAAGTGCGCGACTTTCGTCGTGCCGTGAGAGATTTACGCAGCGCCGCGCGCGGTGGTTCTGATTTCGGTCGCAGCTATGACGAAGCTCGCGTTGTTTTAGCGAGAGGCGTCGAACTCGATCGCTACCTGAGATTGCGCACGGGACGAGCGGACGTTGACGCAGATCTTGCTGAGATCCGTTCGAACTTGCACGTGATTGCCGAAGCCTATGGCTTAGGTATGCCGTATTAGTTAGCGCAAGTTAGTAACTGCGTTTCCACGAAAGCCCCGCGGTTCGTACTGCAGGGCTTTTGTTTGTCCAACATCTAATGACAAAATGCGCGGCCTATGGCCGGCACGCTTTTCATCGTCTCGACGCCCATCGGCAATCTCGCAGACATTTCCCAGCGCGCGCTGCGAATCCTGCGAGAAGCGGACGTCATCGCCTGCGAAGATACTCGACACACCCGCAAGCTCCTGAATCATTTTGGCATCGAGACAAATACGATTAGTTATCACGAGCACAATGAGTCCGCTCGCGCGAACGAACTGTGCGAACGAATAACCGAGGGGAAAAATGTTGCCCTGGTTTCTGACGCTGGCACACCGCTGATCAACGACCCGGGATTTCGCATCGTCAAGACCGCAATCGAAAAAGGAATTCAGGTAACGCCAATCCCCGGGCCCGCGGCCTTTGTCGCGGCATTGGCAGGTTCAGGACTTCCTTCAGATCAGTTCTTCTTCGCCGGGTTCCCTCCAGCGCGGTCGAGCGGCAGGAAAACCAGACTCGAAGAACTAGGCGCGATTAAGGCGACGCTGATCTTCTATGAAGCGCCACACCGAATTGCGGCGACGCTGCGAGACGCGCAAGACGTTTTAGGAAATCGGCGCGCCGTGGTCGCGCGCGAATTGACGAAGTTGCACGAGGAATTTCTGCGGGGGACGTTGGCGGAATTAAGCGAGACCTTTTCAGACCCAAACAAGGCTCGCGGCGAGATCGTCCTGCTGATCGAAGGCGCAACTGATCGCGGCCATTCCGAAACGCAAACGGCCTCACTGGCAACAGACTTCACCACGAAAGTGGCTGAGCTCCAGGGATCGGGGCTTGATGAGAAGGCGGCGCTGAAAAAGGCCGCGAAGGAGTTTGGGTTGAAGCGAGACGAAGCTTATCGGCTGCTGCTGGCTCAGAAAAATCGCCTCAACAAATAGAACAGCACGCTCAGAAGCAGCGAAAGGATCAGCATCGAAACGATCGGCGCATAGAATCGCACGTGATCGCTTTCATAACGAACGTCGCCCGGCAACTTTCCGAACCAACGCAACGCGCCCGAGTAGATCAGCACTCCCAATCCGATTAGCAGCACTCCGGCGATGACAACAAATACTCCAATCTGCCGGTTCATAACTACTTCATCATTGCGCGTACATGCCAATCGGGCCGTCGGGTTTGATGATGTCCTTCAGCACGGAATAGGGAACCAGGATGTACTGCGGACCAGCCGCGTACGCGGCGACCGAATAAGGATCGAAGGTAATCCAAAGGCCTTTCCTGGTGATGTTCCAGGCCCGGTAGTTGTCCGCGCGCGGTCCGGCGCCGCTGTCGATTAGTTCTTCGAGCACCATCGCGTCAGGCTTCTTCGCGCGCTCTTTCAGTTCTTTCTGACAATAGGAGGAGATCACGCTGAGGTATTTTGATTTTTCTTTGAAGAGGTCCGCGAGCGCCAGTTTCTTGTTGCTCTTCACGTCGTAATTGATCACCTGCGTGAGGGAATTGCCGTGAGCCGCCCCGCGTGAATACATCCCTTCAGTGAAAGCGACGCTGATCAAATTGTCGTTGGCATAATGAAAGTCATAACCCACGTCCAGCGTAGATGTTTGATTATCAGTCGTGAGTCCGGTTACGTCGTTCGCGTCGTCGGAAGTCTCGCCCGCTTTGAACGCGCCCGTGTCCTTGACTATCAGCGCGCGCGCCTCGCGGTTGAACCCGTCGAAGCGCGCATCGCCTTCGATCTGCGGGTACTCGGCTGAGACTGCATAGAGCTTCTGTTTGTTAGCGTCCTTGATGACCTTCGCGGTCACCTGCACGTTGCCGGTGAATTCATACGGTTGCTGGGTCACCATGAATTCAGTCGGCTTCGTTCCATCGGGCTTCGACCACTTGCCTTCAATTTCAAAGACCGCCGGATCGGGTGAATCAACCGCGGTCTGCCATTTACCCTTGAAGACCCCGGTCTGTTTACCCGACTCATCCGCTTCGTTGAGCGTAACGTTATTGTCCTTATCGACGGTGCCGCTGAGCGTGATGTTCTTTCCAACTTTGGGATAGAAATAAGTTCCGCTCAGGTTCTCGCCTTCGCGAATGAGCTGCATCTCAATCGAGAGATTGGCAATCGTTCCGCGGAAGAAATATTTGGTTCCGGCCTGGGCCGTGCCGCCCAGAGGCGCGACCTCTGGCGCGGCTGGTGTCGGCGAAGAGACCGGCGCTTGTTGATTGGCCGTCTTGCGGCAAGCACCGCTCGCGAATGCGGCCACGATGATACAGATCGCTGCTAACCTGGTTTTCACGATTTTCCTGCTGACCTGGCGGTGAGCAAACCGCTCTCGAGAATTTCTTTTCTGATGTCTTCGTACTTCAATTCGCTGAGCCGGCCACCGCTGAATGTCTCGAGGTTCGTCACCTCTGCCAGCGCAAATGAGGGCAACTGGAAATTGTCCAGCTCGCGATCCGTCTCGAAACTCGCTTCCGCGAGCACCAACCCAAATAGATCGCCGATGAACATATCGACGGCGAATCGGGTCCCTTCGTGCTCGAAGTAATAGCGGTTCTTGCGAATCTCGTTGGCGGCGAAGATTGAAAGGGTTTCAGCTTCGGTCGCATTCAAATAGAGATTTGTAATTACCGTTCGCGAAAGGTCGTTCGGATTCGGCGCGAACTTCTGGGTGAACTTCACGATCCACTTGTTGGTCTGCGGGTCGCGTACTTTGCGAATCCGCAAACGCGTGCCGGTGAGGTAGTTGTCGGTTATTTGTAGATGATGATCCGCGCGGCTTATCCCTTCCGGTAAGTCCTGCAGGAGATAACGTCGCTCACGCTCGATCCGCGCGTATTTGCTTTCGGGAATGACGGTGTTCTGGTCCGTTAACTTCGCAACGCCCATGGGAGCATTGTACTCATTTCGTCACGATTCTATCCATTCGCACCACTTCAAAGTCACCAGCGGTGACGATTTTCAACTTGCTCAAATCTTCGTTGCTCCAGCGCATGTCGGGCGCGCCGCTGAGAAACCACGGACCGCCGTTATCGGCAACGATCATTCCGTATTTCTGTAGCGCGCGCAAAATCACTCGATTCGCTGGTGAGAATTGGGTCATGTCAAACGTAGCTTTCAAGCGAACGCGCATGCCCATCGGCGGCAGAAACGGATTGGTTTCCGAACTGGCATAATGGCGCGCGGGATACACATAAGCGCGGCGCGATTTTTTAACCGTGAACCGCAAAGCGTGTTTGATCTCGCGCTGCTCGAAAACTTCATCGTAACGGACGAGCCCCGGAAAGATCGGCAATCCAGCAGCGTCCGAAGATGTCCATCCATCCGGTCGCAGCGCGTTCGACTTCAAATCAAAAATGGCGCCGCTGGCTGCGCGCCAGGAACCGTCGGCATTCGGGAACGCCCTGAACAATTCGTAAAGTTTCCAATTGTCCTTATCGACCACCAGCACATGCCGATCGCCATCAGAGGTCGCCCCGCCTTCAACCGGTGCGTTGCGCGGAACCGGATAAGGTCCGTGATCGCTTTCACTCGCAAACGAAGTCAGATTGATCGGGACCATCGGCTGTGAACCGGAGACTACGATGTAAGGAATGCCGTTCGGCGCGCCCATGTACAAGGTGCCGAAATCGGGGTGCAATTGCACCTCACGCCCTACCGTCGCAATGATTTGCTTTGAATTCGGATCGACCGGCGCGTTTGAAATGTCCTGGTTCCAGGGATTGTCGGGCGGAAACATCTGTCGCCCATGAAGACTCGCGCCGGGCCCGACATCCGAGGCGCGACTGCTATTCGCAACCGTTCGCGGCCTGGTCGCGGGCGTGGGCTGGGGGGCCGTGAGACTTGAAGACAATCGGGCGTGCGACCGGGTGGCTGAAAAACCGCCAAAGGCCAGCGACGCCAACACAATTATCATTGCCAGAAAGAATTTCATACGGAGATGCGCCCGATTTCGGTTGTTGTTTAATCGCTCAAGACTTCACAATCCACATAAATGATAACTGTTCGTCACTCACTGACACTTGACCCTTAAGTAATCAAAGTAAGATCGATTGAAGATTTCCAGATTGCCGACCCCGCGTGGTTCTCGGAATCTTTGGTGAGATTCAGCTATCGCGAGGACTTGGTGACGGATTTCCGTCTTACCGGAACCCGAATGACACGACCGACACGCACCAGTGCCCCGGCTTCGGGCGGCGGTTCGGTGAACTGCGAGAGTTCGTCTGCATGGGCCTGGAGATAATCAAAGAACCGTTCGAATTCACGCTGCATCGAGTCCATCTTTTCGCGCATGTTGAGAATGATTTCGACGCCGGCGAGATTCACACCCAAATCGCGCGTCAGGGAAAGAATCAATTCGAGCCGTTCGAGATCTGCGTCAGTGTATAGACGCGTGTTGCCTTCCGAGCGCGAAGGCTTCAGCAATCCTTCACGTTCGTACAGCCGCAGAGTCTGCGGATGAACGTCGAACTCTTCCGCTACCGCGCTGATCGTAAATGTCTTGGCTCGCTTTTTCATTGCTGTCTGTGTCAGAAGCCCGACCATAAGGGAGGGCTCGTTACCGCAGCATGCCCTCCCTCACGGTCGGGCTTCTGAAACTATTCCAATCCCATCGCCACTCTCGGATTCTCCGTATTGATCTGCCCATACTTGCGTAACAAATCTTTCGTCTCCTCCGAAATCACCTTCGGCAGCGTCACGTGCACTTCCACAAACTGATCGCCGTGCACGTTCGCGTCGCGCAATGACGGCGCGCCGCGATCACGCAAACGAAACTTTTGTCCTGATTGAGTGCCGGGCGGAATCCGCAATTGTGCTTTGCCGTTGACCGTGGGCACTTCGATCTTAGCGCCGAGCGCAGCTTCCGGAACGGTAATCGGCACAGTCACATAAATGTTGTCACCCTTGCGCGTAAAGTACTGATGACGCCCGACGTTCGTGATGATGTAAAGATCGCCCGGCGGGGCTCCCATGCGCCCCCCTTCACCCTTGCCGGGAATGCGCACGCGCGAGCCGGTGTCGACGCCGGCGGGAATACGCACCTTAACGTTTTCCGTTTTCGGCATCACGCCCTTGCCCTTGCACAGCGCACACGGCGGTCGGCGTTTGCCGCTGCCGCCGCAGTCGGGACATTCCTGGCTAAACCGCAGACGTCCGCCGGTCCTTTGCACCTGGCCCGTGCCTTTACACGTCGAGCAGGTCACTACTGAACCGCCAGTGTCTCCCGCGCCATGGCAGCGCGAACATTGCTCGGATCGATTTACCGTGAGGTTCGTGGTCAGCCCATTGATCGCTTCTTCGAAGGTGAGCGACAAAGGCATCTCGATATCTGCGCCGCGTTGAGGTTGCGGCCGCGGTGGTTCGCGTTCAGCGCGTCCGCCACCAAATAAGTCGGCGAAAATATCGCGGAAGCTGCCGCTGCCGGCTCCCTGATTGGGCGTCGTTCCGCCAAAGTCGAATCCGGAAAAATCGAATGGGGCGCCGCGCGTGTAAGTTCCACCAGCCGGCCCTGCTTCCGCAGCGTTGGCCAGATTGTCGGAATATTGACCAAAGCGATCGTAGACCTTCCGCTTCTTCGGATCAGAGAGCACGTCGAAGGCTTCGCTCATCTGCTTGAAGCGATCCTCGGCGGCCTTATCACCCGGATTCACGTCAGGGTGATACTTGCGCGCCAAACGCCGGTAGGCTTTCTTAATTTCTTCCGGCTTGGCGTCCTTCTTTACGCCGAGAATTTTGTAAAAGTCTTCCTTGGCCATTTCAAAAGCAGTGACGAGTGACGAAATTAGACCTTGTCAGTTGTCAGTTATCAGTTGTCACTTCGTCTCATCTTAGCCATGTTAAAAAATAGTGGCGAGATAGCTCTAACTGGTCACTGATCACTCGTCACTTCGTCACCTTATCCTTCAAAAGCAGTGACGAGTGCCAAGTGACGAGGTCATCAGAACTTGTCACCGGTCACTCGTCACTTGTCACTTCGGTTATTTCTTATCGTCGTCTACATCGACGTACTCAGCGTCGATGACGTTGTCCTCTCCACCTGACGATGAAGCGCCCGCCGCCGATGACTGGTCGGCCGCAGGTTCATCACCGGTCGAGCCGGACTGCTGATAGAGAGCCTCGGCCATTTTGTGCGAGACGCTCTGCAACGCATTGAACGCTTCATTCAAACGCTCTACGCCGCCTTCGGTCAAAGCTTTCTTGGCGTCAGCGATGGCGTTTTCGACTTCACCGGCGACGCTGCTGACCTTTTCGCGGTTTTCACTGAGCGTCTTCTCCATTTGATAGACGAGACCATCGAGCCGATTGCGCGCTTCGATCTCATCACGCTTGGTCGCGTCTTCAGCCGAGTGCGATTCAGCGTCGCGCATCATCTTGTCGATCTCTTCCTTGCTGAGACCGGATGACGCGGTGATCGTAATCTTCTGCTCGCGGCCGGTGCCCATGTCCTTCGCCGACACGTTCACGATGCCGTTGGCGTCAATGTCGAACGCGACTTCGATTTGCGGCATGCCGCGCGGCGCCGGTGGAATGCCGACCAGGTGGAACTTACCGAGGGTGCGATTGTCCGCCGCCATCGGCCGCTCACCCTGGAGCACGTGCACCTCAACTGAAGTCTGATTGTCAGACGCAGTCGAAAAGATTTCCGATTTACGCGTGGGAATTGTGGTATTGCGCTCGATCAGCTTGGTCGAAACCCCACCGAGTGTTTCGATGCCGAGACTCAACGGCGTCACGTCGAGCAAAAGGATGTCCGTCTTTTCACCCGACAGCACGCCGGCCTGCACCGCCGCGCCGATAGCCACGACTTCGTCAGGGTTAACGCTCTTGTTGGGCTCTTTACCGAAATAGCCTTTAACGATCTCCTGAACTTTCGGGATACGGGTTGAACCACCAACCAGCACGACCTCATCGATCTTCTTAGCGTCCACACCCGCATCTTTCAAAGCCTGCTCCAACGGATGAACCAGACGCTTAAGGATCGGATCGACGAGCTGCTCAAATCGGGCGCGCGTCAACTTCATCACCAGATGCTTCGGCCCTGACTGATCCGCGGTAATGAACGGCAGGTTGATTTCAGTCTCCATCGTCGAAGACAACTCAATCTTCGCCTTCTCTGCGGCTTCCTTCAGCCGCTGCAAAGCCATCTTGTCCTTTGACAGGTCGATGCCTTGATCCTTCTTGAACTCCTCGATGATCCACTCGATCAGTCGTTCATCGATGTCGTCACCGCCGAGGTGCGTGTCGCCGTTCGTCGATTTCACCTCGACAACGCCTTCGCCAACTTCGAGGATCGAAATGTCGTAGGTACCGCCGCCAAAGTCGAACACCGCGATGGTCTCGTCCTTCTTCTTGTCGAGACCGTAGGCCAGGGCCGCCGCCGTCGGCTCGTTAACGATGCGCATCACTTCCAAACCCGCAATCTTGCCGGCGTCCTTGGTCGCCTGCCGCTGCGAGTCGTTGAAGTAAGCCGGCACGGTAATGACCGCCTTCTCGACCTTCTGACCGAGATAATCTTCCGCCGACTGCTTCATTTTCTGAAGGATCATGGCCGAGATTTCCGGCGGGCTCCATTCTTTGGCGCCGGCGCCGATGCGCACGTCGCCGCCCGGGCCGCTGCCTTCGACTTTGTAAGGGACCTGTTTTTTCTCTTCCGAAACTTCGTTGAACCGGCGACCCATGAATCGTTTGATTGAATAGATCGTGTTCTCGGGATTGGTGACGGCCTGCCGCTTGGCAACCTGGCCAACGAGGCGGTTTCCGTCCTTGGTGAACGCGACGACGGACGGCGTCGTCCGGCCACCTTCTGCATTGGTGATGACGACGGGTTCGCCGCCTTCCATCACGGCCACGACCGAGTTAGTCGTGCCCAAATCGATACCGATAATCTTGCTCATATCGCAAATACTCCGCTGATTATTACCGGCATCGGGGCGCCGCGCCGGTTGATTACGTGGTTAGAATAATATCTGAGTGTGTTGTTGTCAACCAGAGGAGTCCGGGCCGCTGGAGTTCTTATTGATGAGACGCGAAACGAAGAAAATGTAGTGAATCCCTGAGAAAAGGGTAAATGCGAAAACAAAAGCGTAAACCGTCGGCAGGTAGTAACCGGTGCCGACTCGCGTCTGCGCCGCGAGCATCACCGTGGCAATGGCCACGATTTGGACGACGGTGCTGATCTTTCCGGGAAGCGACGGCTGAAAAGCGCGGAAGCCGCTTACGATGTTTATGGCGGCGGCGCCGACCAGAATGAAGACATCGCGGCTGAGAACCGTGATGGTGACCCAGAATGGAATCGGCAAATGCTTGGGAATTGGGGTGGGATAGACGCCTTTCATCGTCAGCACGATAAAAGAAGTAACTAACATTAGCTTGTCCGCGAGGGGGTCGAGGATTCTTCCCAGCGGCGACTGCTGGTGGAAGCGACGCGCCAGCAGTCCATCCAGGCCATCGGTAATGCCGGCCAGGATGAATGTGCCCAAAGCTGGCAGGAAGCGTTGATAGAAAAGGAACGAAACAAACAGGGGAATCAAAGCCATCCGGAAGATGGTCAGGACATTCGGCAGAGTTATGATTCGAGAGGACATTCGGACAATTATGATTGCGGATGGCGGATTGCGGAATGACTCAAGTCACTCATTGAACCGATCGCAGTTCCAATAAAGAAACCTCCGGAGGACAGCCGTAGCGAATGGGAAGGACCACGGTACCCAATCCGCGCGTAACGTAAATTTGAGTATTCGCCCGACGGCCCAGGCCTCTTAACATGCGGCGGCGCGGTCTGCCAGAGAGGTTCTTTTCCGGGCGCAGCGTCACTTGCCCTCCGTGCGTATGTCCACTGAGAACCAGATCCACCTCGGCCCGCGCTGCCCGGCGGAGAATCGTTGGATTGTGCGCCAATAACAATTTGAATTCCCCGTCGCGCGCCCCGGCCAGCGACAGCGATAGATCCTCCAGGCCCACCATCGTGTCATCGACACCGGCCAGCCAAAATGATTCGCCTTGCGAGTCGATGCGCACCCCTTCATTGATGAGCATCTGGACGCCCTCAGCCGTGAACAGATCCGCAATCAACTTGGCGTCCGTCCAATGATCATGATTGCCCAGAATCGCGTAAACACCATGACGGGCCCGTAAGCGGCCAACCAGTTCAGCACACGGCGCCGCGAACGCGCGCTCCTGTGAAATGTAGTCGCCGGTCAGCGCAATCAAATCGGGACGCAGATCGTTGGCGATAGTGATCGCGCGTTCCAAGTGACGCGGGTCGACCAATGGGCCGTAATGCAGGTCAGAGAGGTGGACTATGCGAAATCCGTTAAGCGCTGGCGGCAGTTTCCGGAGATAAATCTCCTGACGTTCCACCGCAATCATGAAAGGTTCGGCGAAAGCTGCGCGCGCCATCTCGCCGAGCGCCGACTTGATTAATTCCAATCGACGCGGCTCTTGTCGGAGGCGGCGGCGTTGGCGCCGCTGCCTCCATTGATTTTCATTTGCCATAAAACCAGCTGCGGAAACGCGTGCAAAGTATAGCGGCGAGGCGTTCAATTACAACTTGCGCGCGTGTTTTTTATTCGTGGTGCTTTCGTGGCTTCCACCTTCAGGGGTGTCACGCAACAGTTATTTCCGGAGAGAGATACACATCCTGGATAGCATTTAACAGCTCGACGCCTTCGCTCATAGGACGCTGAAATGCTTTGCGGCCTGAAATCAGCCCCATGCCGCCGCCGCGTTTGTTAATTACCGCGGTGCGGACGGCTTCGGCCATGTCGCTGGCGCCTTTGGACTCGCCGCCCGAATTGATCAAGCCGATGCGACCCATGTAGCCATTCGCGACCTGATAACGCACAAGATCGATCGGATTATCGCTGGTAAGTTTCTCGTAAACGAGCTTGCTCGTCTTGCCGTAGGATTTGCCCAATTCCTTCTCGACGGCGGTGTAACCTCCGTTACGCTCGGGCAATTTCTGTTTGACGATGTCGGCCTGAATCGTGACGCCGAGATGGTTTGCCTGTCCGGTTAGATCAGCCGCGGCGTGCATATCACCTTCGGGAGTTTTGAATTTGGAATTGCGCAAATAGCACCAGAGGATACACGCCATGCCCAGTTCATGGGCCTGCGCAAACGCCTGGGCAATTTCGGTAATCTGCCGCGTTGATTCGTCCGAACCGAAATAGATCGTCGCGCCGACGGCCACAGCGCCCATGTCGTGGGCTTCCTTCACCGTCCCGAACATAACCTGATCGAATTTGTTCGGCAGGGTCATCAGTTCGTTGTGATTAATCTTAACGATGAAGGGAATCTTGTGCGCGTACCTGCGGGCGATGCTGCCAAGGACGCCGTAGGTCGAAGCGACTCCGTTGCAGCCACCCTCGAGCGCCAGCTTCACGATATTTTCGGGATCGAAGTATTGGGGATTTGGCGCGAACGAAGCGCCGCCGGAATGCTCAATGCCCTGATCGACCGGCAAGATCGAAACGTAGCCGGTACCGGCCAGCCGCCCGTGGTTAAGCAGCGCTTGAATCGACCGCAGGACCGACGGCGACCGATCTGATTGAGAAACGACACGATCGACGAAATCGGGGCCCGGCAGGTACAGTTGCTCCTTCGGAATCGCTTGCGCTTTATGATCGAGCAGCGCCCGCGCGTCATCCCCCAGCAATTCTTCAATCCGATTCACCGTCCCAGGTGAACGTTTCATCTCAGTCGCCATGTAATCCTCCAGGTAATGCCAGCATCGGAAAAGCGGAATTCACGTTAAGGCATTTAGAAGCAGGGCGGGATTATAACATCTCCCCCAGTTGACTATCGACTCAGGGAGGACCGTGCCTCGATCTTCCTACAGGCAAGAATCGGGCAATGGCTTTGCCGGCCGGGTTCAGGTGAGTCGTTTTTCTCAATGTGGAAAAATCACTATTTCCACTTCCCGGCACCTAAGGTAGAATCACGGCCACCGCGCCCTGGTTTTCTGTCCGGAAACCCTCGCGGGTGCGTTGCCTTTGATTCAACCCGGCCTGTGAGTCAGTCAACTCAGAAAGGTTAGTCGCCATGAAACTTGTCCCCCGTTTCCTGCTGCCGTATCTGGTTGCAGCCTGGGTCGCCTTCATTTTTTCAGCCACAGCATTTGCCGGCGATGACTGGCGTGCGGTAACACCCGAAGAACTAGCCATGAAGACCGCCAGGGTCGAGCCTGACGCGGATGCCGAAGCCATCTTCTGGGAAGTCAGGATCGATGACAGCTCCCAGGATCTGTCGATGCTGCATTATGTACGGGTGAAGATTTTCACGGATCGAGGCCGGGAAAAATACAGCAAGTTTGATATTCCGTTTTCCAAAGGGATGAAGATCAAGGATATCGCCGCGCGTGTGATCAAGGGCGACGGATCCGCAGTTGAGATTCTAAAGGACGACATTTTTGAGCGCGACATCATTAAGGCGAACGGCTTGAAGGTCCGCGCCAAATCATTCGCAGTGCCAAATCTCGAACCCGGAGTTATCGTCGAATACCGTTACCGGGAAGTAATCAGCGAAGCCGGGGCAGCGGGCATGCATCTCAGATTTCAGCGGGACATCCCGGTCCAAACCATTACTTATCACTACAAGCCATTCAATAAGCAGGACCCCATCTACGAAACGTATAACTTTAAGGACACAAAATTTGTCCAGGGCGAAAAGGGCTTTTGGGTTGCCACCCGCACGAACGTGCCGGCCTTTAAGCAAGAGCCGCAGATGCCTCCCGACGACCAGGTGATTCCGTGGATTTTGTTGAAAAAACCCGCGGTGCTCGTGGCCGGATATGGCTTCGCGCTGACGATGAATGATTCGGCCAGTCCCTCGATCTACTGGACGCGCGTCGGCGTCAACAAATCCTATCTGGCGAAGTTTATGAACAAGCCGGATAAAGAAATAAAGCGCGTGGCGGAAGAGGTCTCATCGTCCGCCAACACCCCCGAAGCCAAGCTGAGAAAACTCTACGACTACTGCCAGACCACTATTCACAACACCTCATTCGACCCCGGCCTCACCGACGACCAAAGAAAGAAGTTGCCGAAAAATGAATCGATGGGTGACGTCGTCAAACACAAGACCGCATCTGCCGGTTTTGTAGATATGTTGTTCGGAGCCATGGCGAACTCATTGGGTTATGAAACCAAAATTGCATTTTCCGCCGATCGCAGCGAAATGTTTTTCCGTCCGGAAATGACAAACGAAGCTTTCCTGCACCCGGCGGCGATTGCCGTCAAAGTAGGCGAGGGCTGGAAGTTCTTCAACCCGGGTAGCAGGTTTCTGCCCTACGGTATGCTGCTTTGGTATGAAGAAAATGTTTGGGCGCTGCTGGTCGGCGAGAAGGATTCGGATTGGTTCATGATCCCAATTTCCGAAGCTGAGAAATCACTGACGCGTCGCACGGGCAAATTCAAGCTACTCGAAGACGGAACCCTCGAAGGCGACGTCACCATCGAGCGTAACGGTCAATCGGCGGTTACCTACCGGATGGAGAATTACGATAAGTCGGACAACAAACGCGAGGAAGACTTGAAGGAGGATATAAAGCGGCGACTCAGTACGGCGGAAGTCTCGGCTCTGGCGATCGAGAATCTCACCGATCCAAACAAGCCGCTGATTCAAAAACTCAAGGTGCGAGTGCCGCAGTACGCGCAGAAAACAGGCAAACGGCTGTTTCTGCAGCCGAGCTTTTTTGAATACGGTCAGCCATCGCTGTTCTCCAGCGCCAGCAGAAAATACGACGTGGTTTTTGAATATCCATGGGCACAAAAGGATGAGATCGAGATTGAGTTGCCGGCCGGCTATTCACTCGACAATGCTGACAAGCCGCAACCGTTCGGCTCTGGCATGATTAGCCGTTACCTGGTCAACATGGGCGTGACCAGGGACAACCGCACATTGATCATGCAGAGGGATTTCTTTTTCGGCGGCGGTGGCAATCTGCTGTTTCCGCAGACCAGCTACGGCCAGCTGAAGTTCCTGTTCGATCAGCTACACAAGAGCGACGAGCACGCGATTACCCTCAAACAGGCAGCGAGCCAATAGGATATTAATCATGCATGCGCGCTTTCTCAGTTCCATTCTCGTAACCTTAATTGCGGCGGTCACTGCCGTGGCCGGAGACGAAGCGCCCGCCTGGCTGCAACAAGCGGCCGCGGCGACGGTGCCGTCATACGATAAGAATGTCTCGGCGGTGGTGCTGCTCAACGACCAAAAAATCAGCGTCACTGATGATGGCCGGGTCGTAACCACGCGCCTGTACGCGGTCCGCATTCTGAATCGCGAAGGACGGAGTGCCGCTCTGGCGCGCGAGATCTATCAAACCGACACGGGGAAAATACGCGAACTGCAAGCGTGGTTGATCCGTCCGTCCGGGCCTGCGAAGCACTACGGAAAGGATCAGACAGTCGATCTGGCGCTGGCGACTGACGACGTTTACAACGAATATCGCGTCAAAGCGATTTTCGCTAAAGACGACGCGGACGCTGGTCAGGTGTTTGGTTATCAAGTAGTGAGCGAAGATCGATCAATTTTCAGCCAGACGGAATGGGATTTTCAGGACTCGCTGCCGGCGCTCATCTCGCGGATGACTCTGGTGGTGCCCAATGGCTGGCGCTCGACCAGCGTGACTTTCAATCACACCGACGTCACCCCGACCGTAAACGCTTCCACGTACACATGGGAATTGCGAAACCTCGCGCCGATTCCGCACGAACCGCTGAGTCCCGCCGTGACGAACCTGGCCGCCCGCGTGGCCATCAGTTACTTTCCGGCCAACCCCACGAACACCTCGGTCAAGACATTCGGCGACTGGGCGCAGGTCTCGGGATGGATATCCGAATTAGAGGATCCACAGGTCACCACGAGTCCGGAGCTCGAGGCCAAGGCCCGCGCGTTGACCGCTGACTGCAAGACTGAGCTTGAGCGCATTCAAGCGATTGGTCGATACGTGCAAGGCATCAAGTACATCTCGATTCAAACCGGTTTGGGTCGCGGCGGCGGATACCGGCCGCACCCGGCAACTGAGGTCTTTGCCAAGTCCTATGGCGACTGCAAAGACAAAGCAAACCTGATGCGCGCCATGCTGCGAGTGGTGGGTATCAACTCGTTCGCGGTCAGCATCTATTCCGGCGACCCTAATTATGTAAGGCCGGAATGGCCATCGCCCCAGCAATTCAATCACTGCATCATTGCGGTTAAGGTTGGCGATGAAACCAAGTCCGCAACCGTGATAAACCATGACCGCCTTGGACGGTTGTTGATTTTCGATCCCACCGCAGAAGAAACCCGCGTAGGCGACCTGCCGTCCTACCTGCAAGGCAGTCTCGCCCTGATCGACGCCAAAGAGGTCGATGCGCTGGTAAAGATGCCGGTCACACCGCCGGAAGCAAATCTGCTGGAGCGGCAGATTGAGGCGACGCTCGACGAGAATGGTTCGTTGAAAGCAACGATTCGCGAACGGGCAAATGGACAGTTGGGCGCAGGTTACCGCAGCGAACTGCGCGCACAGTCGCGGCCTGCTTACGTCAAACGGATCGAAAGCTGGGTAACTGCTGGAGCAACCGCGGCCCAGGTCAGCAGGGTTGAACCACGCGATGATGCCAACACCGGGAGATTCGATCTGGACATTGATTTCGTCGCCCCGCAATACGCCCAACTGATGCAGAATCGCTTGCTGGTCTTCAAGCCCGCAGTCGTATCCCGTCGCGAGGCTTTGCCATTTTCAGAAACTGCTCGCAAGCATCCGATTGTGTTGAAGTCGAACGCATTATCTGAAACTGTGCGGGTGAAGTTGCCGCCGGCCTTTGCTGTGGATGAAATGCCGGATCCGCTGAAGCTCGAAACTCAGTTCGGCTCTTATCTAACCAGGTATGAACTCAAAGACGGCGAATTGGTTTTTACGCGGACACTAACTCAGCGTGCCATGACCGTTCCGGCGGACCAATACAATTCAGTGCGAAGTTTTTTCGAGAAAATCCGTGCGGCTGAACAGTCACCGGTAGTGCTGGCGCGGAAATAACCCCGCCTATTTTCCACCTGCGGCCATCGCTTTTGCCTGAAGTTTCTGCCAACTATTTCCAGCTCAAGTTTTCGTTGTTTCCGGCGACCGATGTTCAGTACAATCCCCGACTGCCCGACCTAATCTCTAAAGTTCGGAGGCCCCCTTTCATGCGCACCCTGGTCAATTCGTTTACCAAGCTGTCCGTCGTTGTGTCTCTCATTTTGCTCTCGAGCATATTTGCGCTGTGCTTAGCCCAGCAGCCACCCAGCAACTTTGACAAACAGCGCGGTCAAATGATGCTCAGGCAAATTCAGGAAGACCTGAAGAAGAATTATTACGATCCACAGTTCCACGGAATGGATGTCGAGGCTCGCTTCAAGACTGCAGACGAAAAGATCAAGCAGGCGCAATCGCTCGGGCAAATCTTCGGCACGATTGCGCAAGTGCTGGTGGAACTGAACGATTCACACACGTTCTTCCTGCCGCCCGGCCTGAACAGCAGGACGGAGTACGGCTGGCAGATGCAGATGGTCGGCGACAAGTGCTATGTCACCGCCGTGAAGCCCGGCAGTGATGCGGCAGCGAAGGGGCTGACCGAGGGCGATGAGATTAATACCCTCGACGGGCGAGGAGTCGCGCGTGAAAACTTCTGGAAGATTCAATACCTCTATCACGCTTTGCGACCGCAACCCGGAATGCATCTGGGAATAATCAAACCTGACGGTAAGCAGCAGGAACTCGACATCATGGCGAAAGTTCAACAGTTCGCCAGAATAAAGGACGTGACCGGAAGTGGCATCTTCGATTTGCTCAGAGAGTCCGAAACCGAAAACCGTCTGCATCGACATCGCTCGGTAGAATTTGGGGATGATCTGTTTATCTGGAAGATGCCCGAGTTCGATTTGGAATCAGGCAAGGTTGACGACTTCGTTGGTAACTTTCGGAAAAAGAAGGCCGTGATTATCGATTTGCGCGGAAACGGTGGCGGTTACGAAGAGACGCTGCTGCGGCTTATCGGCAACCTCGTCAATCACGACGTGAAGCTGGGAGAGTTGAAGCGGCGCAAGGAGACCAAGCCGATGGTCGCGAAAACCGTAGGCAAGGACGCGTTCGCCGGTAAGGTAATCGTGCTCATCGATAGCGATTCAGGATCAGCCGCTGAATTGTTCGCGCGCACCATGCAGCTCGAAAAACGCGGGGTTGTAATCGGTGACGTTTCTGCCGGCGCAGTCATGCGATCGAGGGAATATCCGCACGAAATCGGGGTCGATACGGTGATTTTTTACGGCGTGAGCATCACCGATGCAGACATCATTATGAGCGACGGCAAGAGCCTGGAACACGTCGGCGTAGTTCCGGACGAAACCCGACTTCCCACTGCCGCGGACCTTGCCGCCAAACGAGATGCGGTTTTGTCGTACGCGGCGTCGCTGGCGGGAGTCACGGCTTCGCCCGAAAAGGCTGGAACATTTTTTCCGCTGGAGTGGAGAAAGAATTAAGCGAAGCTCACTCGGCGCCGGCAGCCATCGCTTCGGCTTGAAGTTTTTGCGCAAGCGACGAGCGCCAGGCTGATTCAATCTCCGCGACGTCGAGTTGGATTACTTCTTCGCCGTCACTTTCGATCCGCAACCGGTCTGACCCAACGGTGCCGAGCACTGTCATGGGACAACCGGCGGCCGCGACAACCTCTTCGATGTCGCCCAGCGCTGCGGGATCGAAGCTGATGATGATGCGTGAGGGCGACTCGCTGAACAGGCGGGTCGCGACCTCATATTCGCCGGTGATAACTATCTCGGCGCCCAGCGCTCCCCGATTAAGCGAAGAGAAGCAACATTCCGCAATAGCCACCGCCAAGCCGCCGTCCGCACAATCATGCGCCGACCTGAGGACACCTTTTTGAGCGGCGGTCAAGCATGCCTTTTGGACGGCAAGTTCCGCGCCAAGATCGAGTTGAGGGACCTCCGCGCCATCGCGTCCCAGGATCACTCTCGCGTATTCACTAACCGCGAGGTCATTTCTGGTCGCTCCCAGCAATGCGATGACATCACCGGGATGCTTGAAGCCCGGTTGGATCACTCGCCGCACATCGTCGATCAAACCGAGCATGCCAATCACCGGCGTGGGAATGATGCCGCGACCTTCCGTCTCGTTATAGAAAGACACATTGCCCGAGACGACCGGCGTGTTGAAGACCTGGCAGGCTTCGGCCATGCCGTCAATCACTTCTGAGAATGACCACATCACCTCGGGTCGTTCCGGCGACGCGAAGTTAAGGCAATTGGTGATGGCAATTGGTTGCGCGCCGACACATACCACGTTGCGAGCGGCTTCAGCCACAATCAGCTTCGCGCCTTCACGCGGATTAATCGAGCAATAACGGCCGTTTCCATCAAGCGCTACCGCCAACCCCCGACGCGTTTCCTTGATACGAACCACCGCCGCATCCGCACCCGGCAGCACGGCCGTGTTGGTGCGCACCATGTGATCGTATTGACGATAGACCCATTCCTTGGAAGCAAGGTTTGGCGAAGCCAGCAGCTTTAGCAATGATTCGTTGTAGGTCTGTCCGTTGTCAGTTGGCCGTTGTCCGTTGCCCGCTGTTCCCACGTTGTTGTTGCTGCTGACCACTGACCACTGACCACTGACCACCGACTTCATCGGCCGTTCATAAACCGGCGCTTCGTCAGTCAAACCCTTCACCGGCACATCGCAGACAACTTCACCGTTGTGTCGCACGCGCATGCGGCCGTCATCGCGTACCTCGCCGATGATGACCGCGTCAAGATCCCACTTCGCGAAGATCTCTATCACTTCACGCTCGCGTCCCTTGTGCGCCACGATCAGCATCCGCTCCTGCGATTCCGACAGGAGCATTTCGTACGCCGTCATGCCAGTCTCGCGTTGGGGCACCAGTGACAGATCGATTTCGATTCCGGTTTCCGCGCGCGCGGCCATCTCGCATGTCGAGCAGGTCAACCCGGCAGCGCCCATGTCCTGAATGCCGGCGACGGCGCCGCTGCGCATGGCCTCCAGGCAAGCCTCGAGCAGAAGTTTTTCCAGAAACGGATCGCCAACCTGCACGGTTGGCCGTTTTTCCAAAGCCTCTTCATCAAATTCGGCTGAGGCCATAGTCGCGCCGTGGATGCCGTCGCGCCCCGTCTTCGCGCCGACATACAGGACCGGGTTGCCGAGGCCCGTCGCCTTACCAAAAAAGATTTGATTGTGACGCACCAGACCGAGGGCAAAAGCATTGATGAGCGGATTCAACGCGTATGAATCATTGAACGAGACTTCGCCTCCGACCGTGGGCACGCCGAAAGCATTTCCATAATGTGCAATACCCGCCACGACGCCGGCCAGCAGCGATCGATTTCGCCGGCCATTCTTCGGATCGTCGAGCGAGCCGAAACGCAAGCTGTTCATCGCCGCCACCGGCCGCGCACCCATCGTGAAAATGTCGCGCAGGATTCCGCCGACGCCGGTCGCGGCCCCCTGAAATGGTTCGATGAACGACGGATGATTGTGTGATTCGATTTTGAAGGCCGCGCACCAGCCGTCGCCGACATCGACAACCCCCGCGTTTTCACCTGGCGGAACGATGACCCGCTCGCCGGAGGTTGGCAATCGTTTGAGATGGACCCGTGAGGATTTGTACGAGCAGTGCTCCGACCACATCACCGAAAAGACGCCCAGTTCGACCAGGTTCGGTTCGCGTCCGAGCAGGTCCTTGATGCGATTAAATTCTTCGGGAGTCAGGTTGTGTTGGGCGACTATTTCCGGAGTGATCATTTGAACCAGTGAGCGGTGAGCAGTGAGCAGTGAGCAGTCAGTGAAGAACAGCTGACTGCTCACTGCTTACGGCTCACTTCTTTATCTCTTTATCGATCGCCGCGCGCAACTCGTCGGGTTTGATTTTGCCGAAATGTTTGAAGACCACCTTGCCGTCTCTGTCGTAGAGGAAAGTTGCTGGGAGTTGACCGTCCCAGGTCGGGTCAACAATCTTGATGGCCGGTTCAGGATCCTTCACATTCAGCAAAACCACCGGCATCGTCGCCTTCATCTGATTAAGGAACTTCGGGACCTCGCTTTGAACATCAGTGACGTCGTCGAGGCTGACCGCAATAAAGTTCAGCGGCTTATCTTTGTAATCAGCATCGAGTTTGACCAGGTCCGGAAATTCCTCCCGACACGGATCGCACCACGTCGCCCAGAAATTCAGCAGCAGCGGTCGCTTGTCATTCGGATCGCGTTGCAGCACTTTCTTCAGGCCTTCGAGATCGATAACGCGAACATCGGAAGCGTAATCCGTAATATCAACTCCGTCGATGTTGTGCGTGCTTACAATTGTTGGAGTAATGGGAGCGCGCGCGATGCTTGTCTTTTGTTGAGCAAGCACCGCGGCGCACAGTACCACCAGCGCTAGGAAGCCGGTGAAAAGAGTTGAAAGACGGAAAGGCATTTAATTTGTAGCCCAAGTTGGCAGCTTGCCGCAGTCTTAACCGGTAACGCAAATTAACAATTTGCGCTACTACGAGACTCGCTTGATGGTGCAACCGAAGGCGGCGCCACCGGTTTTGGTGACCGCTTTGCCGGCAATCATTTCATCCAGCGCGTTACGCAGATCATTTGAACTTACGCTCTCCGCCTTCTGCGCGTCATCGATGCGGCCGTGATAAGCAAGCTTGCCTTTCGCGTCGAGCACGTAAACTTCAGGCGTTCGCGTCGCGCCCAGCCGATCAGCAACCTTGTTGCCGTCGTCCTTGAGAATCGTGAATTTCAGACCCTTTTCGGCCGCGTGCGATTTCACTTCGGTCGAAGGCTCCGTGCTGTTGGAGTTGATGCCGATGACGTTGATGCCCTTCGCCTTGTAATCTTCGAACACCTTTTCCATGCGCTCGTTGTAAGCATTCGAGACCGGGCACTTGGTCGCGACAAAAATGATCACTGTGCCGTTCTTGCCCTTCAAAGAGGCGAGCGAGTGCGACGCGCCGTCCGCGTCGGGCAGGTTAAAATCCTCCATCACTGTGCCGATCGCCGGAGGCGCGGGCAAATCCGACGCATTGCGGCCGCTGCCGGCGACGGCTGCGATAGCCACAATCAAAATTGCACCGAGAAATAGGGGTAGCGCGTACTGCTTCTTCATCCTGTTGCTCCTTTCAGAATTGGCTGGGGTGACTGCAAAGATTATCAGCGTCGAAAAGGCGTGGCAAGTCTAACTGGCATCGACGTAAAGCCTGATTTGTGAAAAGTTGTGAACTTGCGCCGCAGCGACGTTCGGAGTAAACGTAGAACTGATGAGGTTAACTGCCTGCATCGCGATTCTGGTGGCAATTCTTTGTGGAAGTGCGTCGTCACAACGCCCGCAGCGATCGGGCACAACTTCCGCGGCGGCGCGCACCATTACGGTCGTAACCGAGCCCACGGCAATTGTTTGGATTGATGAGGTCCGACGCGGTGTGACAGACGACGGCGGCCGGCTCAGCTTATTGAAATTATCAGCCGGCGCGCACCACCTGCGAGTTCGCGCTCTGGGCTTCAAAGAGATCACCATGCCGATTGCTGCGACTCAGCGCGGAGAGCTAACTGTTCGCCTGGTTCGCACCACCGATCAAGCTGAGCTGAAATTTCAACAAGCTGAGAACGCGCGCGAGACTGCGAAAGACGACCCGGGCCGCCACGCCGCCGTCGATCTTTATCGACAGGCGTTGAAGCTCCGCCCTGCGTCCGCGGCAGCGCACGTCGGCTTAGCCCGCGTGCTTTCTGATATGAATGACACGAATGGCGCGTTGGCTGAGATTGAATCAGCGCGCGCTGCCCGGCCGAATTATCCGGAAGCTTCAGCCGTCGAAGGCCGCATTTATCGCGAGACGGGACAAACGGATGAAGCTATCGGCGCATTCAATCGCGCGATTCGCGAGGCGCGCGGCTTCCAACCGGAAGCGCACGTCGGCATCGGCCGCGTCTATGAAGACAAAGGTCAATATGATTTGGCCGCGCGCGAATTCAAGATCGCGGTCGATCAACTGTCCGACACCGAGCCAATCATTTATCAATTATTAGGGGCAGCGTACGAGAAAGCCGGGAACAATCGCGACGCGATTGTGGCTTACGAAAATTATCTCAGGCTGGCGCCGAATGGCTCGCAGGCCTCGGCCGTGCGTTCCATCGTGGAGCAATTGAAATCGCAGCCGCCTGAAATCTAAGCCGACCGAACGACTCAAATGGACAGCGAAAAACCAATCAAATAGTCTGTACCCGCATCAGGAGTTAATGCCGATATGAGTTCACCAGCATCGTCTATTTCCCGCCGCGTTTCGCGCAAAGCCAGCCAATTCACCGAATCAGTGATTCGCGAGATGACCCGTGAAGCGATGAAGTATGGCGCGGTGAATCTGTCGCAGGGTTTCCCGGATTTTGCCGCGCCGGAAGACATCAAGCGCGTCGCGATGCAGGCGATTGCCGATGACGTGAATCAGTATGCAATCACCTGGGGCGCCAAGAACTTTCGCGATGCGATCGCAAAAAAGACCAGGTGGCATCTGGGATTTGAAATCGATCCGGAAGCGGAGATCACGGTGACCTGCGGATCGACCGAAGGAATGATTTCCGCGATGATGGCGACCGTCGATCCCGGCGATGAAGTGATCGTGTTTGAGCCGTTCTATGAAAACTATGCGCCGGACGCGATCCTTTCAGATGCCACGCCGCGCTACGTTCCGCTGCGCGCGCCTGATTGGAGTTTTGACCGGGATGAACTCCGCGCCGCTTTCAATCAAAAGACCAAAGCCATCATTATCTGCAATCCGAACAATCCGACCGGCAAGGTCTTCACGCGTGCCGAGATGGAATTCATCGCGGGACTCTGTCAGGAATTCGACACGCTTTGCTTCACCGACGAAATTTACGAACACATTCTCTACCCGCGCGAAGGCGCCGAGATTGCCCACATTTCAATGGCGCAGATTGCCGGGATGCGCGACCGCACCGTCATCGTCAATTCGATGTCGAAGACTTATTCGGTGACGGGCTGGCGGGTCGGCTACTGCATCGCATCGCCGGAGATCACCAGCGCCATTCGCAAGGTCCACGACTTTCTGACTGTCGGTGCCGCGGCCCCGCTGCAGGCTGCGGGGGCTTACGCGCTGTCACTGCCAACCGAATACTACGAGGAACTGCAAAAGGACTATGAGGCTCGTCGCGATTTGATTCTGCCGCAACTTGAGGCCGCGGGCTTTGCGACCTTCCGTCCCGACGGCGCTTATTACGTGATGACCGACATCAGCGCCTTTGGCTTCAATGACGATGTTGAGTTCACGCGTCACTTAATTCGCGAAGTTGGCGTTGCCTGTGTTCCAGGATCGAGCTTCTACAGCGATCCGGCTAAGGGCTCGCAGCAGGTGCGTTTCTGTTTCTGCAAGAAAGACGAGACGCTGATGCTCGCAGCGGAACGTCTGAAGAAGCTACAGATTTAATAGGAACACGCTCCGAGACTCGCGCGTATTGCTCCTGGAACAAACAGTTTCCGGCGGTGTCTGAACTTCCCGATTAGCAACATCAACTCCGAACGGATCATCTCTTGCGGTTAACTCATGAGTATTAGAAAACTATCTGCACTCATCGTGACGCTAACTCTCGCGGCGTCGTTCGTTTTCGCGCAAAGTGTCGACCTGACTGGTGTTTGGGCTGGGTCCTTAAACACCGACGCCGGTCCGGGCGGTTTGCAAATCACGCTGACGCACGAGGGAACTTCCTGGAAAGCCAGTTTGAAAGTGCGGCTCGAAGGCCAGGAGGTCGATGCGCCAGTTGGGAATTTGAAAGTTGATGGCGGTCAGATTTCTTTCTCAACCGTGCTGGATCGGACAGCCGTCAATTTCATCGGCAAAGTTGAGGGCGACAAGCTGAATGGCACTCTCGAAGCTTTTCAGGGCGATCGAAAAGTTGGGCAAGGCACGATGGCGCTCACCCGCGGCGGACAGCTGCCACCGTTGCAGCGCGCCCAGGGCGGCCAGATGGCCGATCCGAATTTTGACGCGAAGGTCGCGAAACCTGCGTACGCCAAGAAAGGACCGAAAGTCCTTTTTGATGAAGCACACAATGACTTTCACACCAGCGGCGGAAGGTACAAGCCGTTCGCTGACTTGATAACCAATGACGGTTATCAGATCACGCCGAACCAGCAGAAGTTTTCGGCTGAGGTTTTGAAGGGCTTCAAGATTCTGGTGATTTCAAATGCGCTCGGAGACGCTCGCATGGGCGCTGCGGAAGCTGCCAATCCGGCTTTTACCGACGCGGAATGTGACGCGGTGCGCGATTGGGTGCGCGCCGGCGGCGCCCTGTTGCTGATCGCGGACCACGCACCGATGGGTTCTGCCAATCAGATTCTGGGGCAACGGTTTGGCATCGACATGAGCAAGATGTACACCGTCGACGAAGAAAACTATGCGAAGGAATCCGACAATCCCGGCTTCATCGTTTACACCCGCGAAAGCGGAAGGCTCGTTGACACCGCTGTAACGCGCGGCCGAAACGATCAGGAGCGGGTGAACAAGATCATTGCGTTCACCGGTCAATCGCTCAAGGGTCCGGCCGACAGCATTGCCTTCATGAAACTGGCGGACAGTGCACAGGACAAGATGCCCGGCCCCAACAATAAACCAGTACCGGCTGCGGGACGCGCGCAAGGTATCGCGCTCAAGTTCGGGAAAGGCCGCGCCATTTTTCTGGGAGAGGCGGCGATGCTCACGGCGCAGGTTACCGGAGCGAACCAGAGAAAGTTTGGGATGAACTATCCCGGCATCGATAATCGACAACTCGCGCTCAACATTGTTCATTGGCTTTCAGGCCTGATTAAATAACATCAAAACGACATTTCGTCGCGATGATGTCTCGCAACATCGCGTCTAGCATTGGGCCAATCTTCCCAGGTTGAGCATCAACGCTCTGATAAGCGTGGAGGTGAAAATGGCTGAAGACAATGCAAACAAATGCGCGCACGGCGCCTGCGACTGTCCGCGCGAACAGGACAGCAAATACTGCAGCGAATATTGCGAGAACGCCGAAAAATCGAAGGTCATGGAAATCGGCTGTGGCTGTGAGCATTCCGGCTGCCGTTAGTCGTCGCGGCGACCGCGACCGGTAAGTCCCTCGACAGAGCTGACCTGTGTTCTAAGTACGCCTACACTCCCCTTCACAACCAAATTGTAATTGAACCGTCGCACGCATCGGCGGCAACGGCTTCTACAATTCACGCCATCGACCAGGTAGTCTCCCAAAATCGACGAGCAAAATCCGGAGGACAGCATTATGAGAAGAATTTGCTTCGCAATTCTATTGATGGTGGTGGTGTCGGCAATCACCGTCGCGCAAAAGAACAAAACCAATGCGGAGGCGAGTGACAGTGCCTCGGCGAAAAAGCAGGGACGTCAAATCGATCTCCAGTCGGACACCCAACTAACGGCGCAGCTTCAGAGCGCGCTCGACACGCGACACGCGAAAGTAGGCGACCGCGTTATTCTCAAGACCGCCGAAGCCGTGAGACAGGATGGGAATGTGATCATTCCGAAAGGCGCGCAGCTGCTCGGTCGCGTAACTGACATTCAAAAGGAAACCGAATCGACCGGTGAGTCGCATATCAGCCTCTTGTTTGATCGTCTACGCTCAGGCTCGAGTGAAACTCCGATTACCGCAAGCATTCTTTCGATCACCCGAGCACAGACGCAGTCGAACAAACAAGGCCTCGATAGCGATCTCATGAACCAATCATCGGCGACCGCGCGTTCGACATCGCCATCGCGAAACAACGGTGGCGGAGGTCTGCTGGGCGGCGTCGGCAGTGCGGTCGGAGGGGTCGTAAACACCACTACGTCGACGGTCGGAAATGTCGCCGGAACCACCACGAACGCCGTCGGCAGCACTGTTGGAAGCACAAGCAACGCTGCCGGAAACACGCTGCGCGGATTACAAATCACGCAGTCGAGTAGCGCATCTGCCCAGGGCGGCTCAACGCTAAGTCTCACCGGCGGAAATCTGCGGCTCGACAGCGGTACCAGCTTTACTCTGAGCGTCAGTAACTCGGCCAGCGTGGGAAATCCTTAAGGTCCTGGCGCTCTGAAATGCTGGCGGCGGTTGGCCACCAAGGACAGCCGCCGCCGGCAATTGCTATTCAATGTTCGCGGCAAGACCGCGTTGACAAGCGTAAACCTGCTTTGTAAAGTGGCTGCGCTTACGCGCTTATTCTTATGAACAGTTCCGGCCCACGCCTGAGTTGCTGGCCGTATCGATGCTGAATGCCGACTAGCACCCGCCCCCGATTCGCTGAAAACTTGAGATTTGCTGCAATCATAGGCTTAGCGGCTTTGCTCATGATTTCAGGTTGTAGCCTGATTCATAAGAAGGTCGAGACCGAGAAGCTACTGACGCCGCTGTCCAATGCCACCACCCCGGAACTGATTGCCGCGGTTAACAAATTGGTCGGAGTGCAATCCATCCACGGACTGGTGGACATTCAATTTGAAGATCTTTCTTACGCCAGTTCGGGCCTCGCCGAAAAATATCGGAATGTTCCAGGTTCGATTACCCTGCAGCGGCCGGGGAAGATTTACTTGAACATTCAGGCGCCGGTGGTAGCTTCAGATATTGTGCAGATGACTTCGGACGGCGAACACTTTCGCATCGCGATCCTCAAAGGCGATGAAAAGTATCGCAAGTTTGTAAAGGGCACCAACAGCGCCAACTATGCCAAGCTCGATATGGATGGCAATGTAAAAACCGGAGACAAGAATTCCGAAGCGCAGGCCGTTAACGCCTTGTCGAATCTGCGCCCACAGCATTTGACCGATGCGCTGTTACTCAATCCTATCAATCCGCAGGCTCCGGGAACGCTTTATGTGCAGACCGAGTTCTTCGAATCAGAGAAGGATCCGACCAGAAATGACAACAGCAAGCGGGTAGTGCGCGGCTATTACTTTCTCGACGAAGTGGTCGCTAACGGCGACAAGGGCGCGCGGCTGTCACGCCGTTTTTGGTTCGATCGCGTGGGCGGCATCCGCTTCGCCCGGCTGCAGAGCTTCGACGAAAACGGGGTGCTCGCTAACGACGTGACCTATGGGCCCGCGGCGAAGTTCGGGGCAGAAGGTAACGTCATGTTGCCCGTAAAGATTTCGTTGACTCGGCCGCACGACCAATACAAGGTCAGCATTACCTATCAAACACCAGAGTCGTTGACTATCAACCACGAATACCCGACTGATGCCTTCATCCTCATCAACAAGAACAACCTTCCGGAAGTTGATCTGGATGAGAAGAAATCCGCGCCGCCTAAGAATTGATGGGTGTCCGTAGCGCAAATTGCTAAATTGCGATTTCGTCAGGCCGGAGTGTTCATGCAAATTAGCAATTTGCGCTACTCGGGCACAGCCTTCCTCCAGTTTCGCATTAGCCACGGCCTTGTATTAATATGACGCGTTTGAAAGAGGCATCCGTTTGGACAGTCTAGTCGTCTCGAACATCCGACAGCGGCCGCTGCGTTCGGCCATCAGCATTCTGGGAGTTGCGCTGGGCGTGGCTCTGGTAATGCTGTTCACCGGCCTGGCGCACGGCATGTCTGACGATCTCCAGAAGCGCTCGTCGAACGTGAGCGCCGAAATCATCTTCACGCGGCCCGGCTCGATGAATTTGACCTCCTCGTCCGCCAATGTCAGCACCAAATACGTCGAATTGCTTAAGAATATAGAAGGTGTCGAGTCTGTCACACCGGTCATCCGATATTTCTATCCGAGCGGCGCGTTCGGCGTCGACCAGGTTGAGGGCGTCGAATGGGACAGCTTCTCAAACATGAACAACATCCGGATCATCAAAGGCCAGGCGCCCAAATCTGCGGATGAGATCGTAATCGACGAGACCAAAGCCGCGCGTAATCATCCAGTCGGCAGTACGCTGAAAGTATTCGGCGATAAGCTTTACCGCGTGGCCGGCATCTATGCGCCGGAGTCGGGCGCGCGCGCCAAGATGACGCTGGCCTCGTTGCAGGATGCGCTGGAAGCGAAGGACAAGTGCACGTTCATTTATGTGAAAGTTAAGAACCCGGCTGAACAACTAGCCGTCGCTAAAAGAATCGACGCCGCTTTTCCGGGCAACAAGATTCAGTTAACTCGCGAGGTGTTCGCCACGATTGAGAATTCAATTCCGGGGCTGACAATCTTTTTGCGGGTGCTGGTGATCCTTTCAGCAATTGTCAGCGCCCTCGTGATCATGCTGGCGATGCACACGACCATCACCGAGCGGACCCGCGAGATTGGCATTTTGAAGGCGATGGGGGCTTCGCGCTTCTACATCATCAGCGAAATCGAGCGCGAAGCGTTGTTGATTAGTTTTCTCGGACTGGTGGTCGGATTCGCCCTGGCGGCTCTGGCCGGCTTCGGAATTCACAAAGCGACGAGTTTGATTTTTGAATTCAGTCCCCATTGGGCCTTGGTCGCCGCCGCCATTGGGTTATTCGGCGGAGCGCTGGGCGCCTTCTATCCGGCCGCGCGGGCAGCGAATCTCGATCCCGTAAACGCGCTGGCTTATGAATAAGGTACGCATGCCTGCGGCATGCAGCACGCCGGAAGCGTGCGTACCGAATCTATGGCAATAATTCTAAAAGCTGACAATCTGGAAAAGATTTATCGCGTCGGTAAGGTCGATGTGCCGGCCTTGCGCGGTGTCTCACTGTCCGTACAAGAGGGTGAATTTATCGGCATCATGGGACCGTCCGGCTGTGGGAAATCAACGATGCTGCATTTGCTCGGTGGCCTGCTGACACCCACGAAAGGTCGCATCGTCATCGACGGCGAAGATTTAACGGCCGCGACCGACGCGAAGCGCACGGACATTCGCCGGCGCAAAATCGGCTTCGTCTTTCAGCGCTTCAACCTGTTTCCGACTTTGACCGCTGAAGGCAACCTGCGGCTGGCGGAACGCATTCACGGAAACGGTGCAGACGACCCCGATCGACGTCGCGAGATATTACGAATGCTGCGGCTGGAGGACAAGATGCATCACAAGCCGCTCGAGCTGTCCGGCGGCGAGCAGCAACGCGTCGCACTCGCGCGGGCCGTGGTAAATCGCCCCGCAATCGTCCTGGCCGACGAGCCGACCGGTAATCTCGACTCGGAAAATTCTGAAATTGTTTTGAAGATGTTCCGCGACTTGAACGATCGCTTCAACCAAACCATCATCATGATCACGCACAACCCCGAGGCAGCCCAAGCCTGTCAACGCATCATCCAAATGCGTGACGGTCATATCGTTTAGCCTCACGAATGACTAAAATTAGCTGAGAAACGCAAGATGGGATTCATCTCAGACACTGCCAAAAAAATCGCCTTTTGGAACTATTCTCGGACATCCTGGCAGTGGGATGTGCTTTGTGTGTTGATCCTGGCTTTCATTTTTCTGACGCCGAAGAGCTGGTTTGTGAGCTACACGCCGACTCAAATTGGGACCTGCTGGGTCTCGGATCTTGTTGGTAAAGATGGAGATGCGGAGATCGAACGGTGCGCCAAGGAGCATTTGAACCGGCCAAATGGTCAGGTCGTGGGTAAGCCACGCCCCAGGACCGACGAGTCCGGCAAGGTCGTTGCATATGAGGTTGACATACGATGACCATGCTTTATAATTCACAGATTAATTTACCGTGAGACGCATCGGTTGAAGCGTACTCACGGTTTTGCATAAGGGGGCCCGCACGGGCCTTAAGTTTTGAAGGAGCTATGATGAAAAAACTTGTACCCCCGACACTAGTTGCCTTGATGTTGGCGGCACTTGTCGCGATTCCTCTTCCGCATGCGAACGCGCAGGCCGGGCTGGTCAGTTCCATCCTTAACCGGATGGAAAAGAACCGCCAGAATCTGAAGTCGCTGGCTGCCGACATCAGCATGGAGAAATACAACTCGCAGCTGCGCGATTCCGACAAGTACTACGGCACGGTTCGCTACATTCCGGCAGGGGGCCGCGCTGCGTCGCTCGTCCGGCTCGATTGGAACAAACCTCAGCAGGAGATTTTAGTCGTCGCCAATGGGGCTTACTTGCTTTATCGTCCCCGTCTGAAACAGGTGATAGAAGGCAAGACCGCTACCGTCAACAACAAGAAGGATAACGACGTGCTGGCCCTGCTGAATATGTCGGCCGCGCAATTGCGATCTCGGTTTGGCGACTTCCAGGACAAGGGCGAGGAAACTATCTGGGGCGGAGTTAAGACAGCTCACTTGAAGGCGGTGCCCAAAACCGCTGCCAGCTATGAGTACATCGAGTTGTGGATCGACGAAAGCGGCATGCCGGTGCAGGCGAAGATGGTGGAGAAGAACGGTGACTCGACCACCATGCGTCTGAGCAACGTCAACCGGAACGTGGATATTCCGATGAACACTTTTAAGCTGGATCTCGATTCGAGCGTCAAGCGAATTAAGGGTTAACGTAGACGACAGCGCTTTACCGCGAAGGGCTTCGGGCAACTGAAGCCCTTCTTTGTATCAGAAGCCCGACCGTGAGGGAGGGCGCGGCTAAATCAGACGGCGCGTTGGGATCATGGCACCCTCCCTTACGGTCGGGTTTCTGACACGCACTTGCGCTACTGACGACCTCAGAATATTCTTTCCAATCAAACGCAGTGCGAGCTTCAACTTTTCTTAGGCTAAAACTTCGCGAAGGAGCGTTCATCTCAAAGGCGCTGCTCTCGACGAACCACGTCGTGCTGGCGCACATCATTCCGATGCGGCGCTGCAATCTGGCCTGCGGTTACTGCAACGAATACGATCAGACTTCCAAGCCGGTGCCGCTCGATGTGATGAAACGGCGCATCGATAAGCTGGCGGAATTCAAGACCGCCATCATCACGGTTTCGGGGGGCGAGCCCATGATGCACCCCGACCTCGATCAGATCATCCGGCACATTCGCTCGACCGGAGCCATTGCGGGGTTGATTTCGAACGGCTATTACTTCACGCCGGATCGCATCAAGCGTTTGAACGACGCCGGTCTGGACGCACTGCAAATCAGCATCGACAACGTTAACCCCGATGAAGTCTCGCGCAAGAGTCTGCGCGTGCTGGATAAGAAGCTGCGTTACCTCGCCGAACACGCGGACTTCCACATCAATATCAATTCGGTAATCGGCGGTGGCATCAAGAATCCGGAAGATGCTCTGGCCGTTGCGCAGCGCGCGGTTGAGCTTGGGTTCTCAACCACCGTGGGCGTCATCCACGACGACGACGGAACACTCAAGCCGCTCACCGAAAAGGAAAAGGAAATCTTCCACGCAGTCAAAAAGCTCGGCAACAAGGATCACGCGCGTTTGAATTGGTTCCAGGACACGATCGCCGAAGGTAAGCCCTACGAATGGCGTTGCCGCTCCGGCTCGCGCTACCTCTACATCTGCGAAGACGGCAAAGTCCATTGGTGTTCACAGCAGCGCGGCTATCCTGGCATTCCGCTTGAGGAATACACCTGGGAAGACTTCAAGCGCGAATACAAAACCGAGAAGTGGTGCGCACCCACCTGCACCATTCAATGCGTGCATCAGGTCGGCATCCTCGACAACTGGCGTGACCCGCAGATGTCCGAAGCTGAGCTGCGCAAAGAGAAGGCGCGCAAAGAAAAAGAGCGTGTGGGTCAGATGGTCAGCTCGCAGTAAGTGACACAGACTTCAGTCTGTGCTTGTCTTGAATCATCACAGACTAAAGTCTGTGCCACTCACAAAGCTTGATTTCATTCCCATTCGGACATAATCTTGGCGGCACTCTGAAAGAGTGATCGCGTGCCACGCGTCCTGAAACCCGCAAAAGAAAGGAATCGTCATGAAAACCCTTCGGTCTACGAGAATCCTGTCAATTTGTCTATTTCTCCTGCTGCCTGCGGCGGCGATTAGTGTCTGGGCCCAACAACGTCCAATTGAACTGGCGGACATCATGGCCTGGAAAGGCATCAGCGGCACCGCGCTGTCTGAAAACGGCGAGTGGTTCGCCTATCGCATAGGCCCCGCGGAAGGCGACAGCGAAGTCATCATTAAGCAAACCAAGGGCGAGAAGGAATACAAGTTCTCGGTGGGTGAGATACCTCAACCGCCTGCGATTTTTGGTCCTGGTGATCTCGCCAACTTGCCGGTAACCGGACCGGCGGTCGCTTTTTCGAGTGATGGAAAGTACGCGGTCTTCACGATGTTTCCTTCAAAAACTGAAGCGGCGATGCTCAAGAAGCAGCGGAAGCCAATCCAGAACAAAGTCGGCATCCTGAATCTCACCAGTGGTGAGAAGATCGAAATTGCCAAGGTACGACGGTTTACTTTGTCGGGAGAGAACGGCGGCTGGATTGCGATGCACCGATACGGTCCCGATGCGCCGGCGGGCGCGCCGCCGGCAATGCCGCCCGCGGCCGGTGGCCCGGCCCGAGATGATCGGCCGAAAGGATCCGATTTGATTCTGCGCGAGTTCTCGAGCGGCCAGGAGATTAATATCGGCAATGTCGCTGACTTTGCTTTCGATAAGAAGGGTCGTTACCTGGCCTGGACGGTCGATGCGCAGGACAAGGCGGGGAACGGCGTGGCGATTCGCGAGATGGAAACCGGCACCATCCGCCCGCTCGACAATGACAGCAAGGCAGTGTACTCACGGCTGGCGTGGACCGAGGAAGGCAACGGGCTCTCTGCGCTCAAGGGCGTTGACGATAAGGCCTACGAAGACAAGCTCTACAGTGTTATCGCCTTCAAAGATTTTGGTCCCACCGGCCCCCAGAAAACGGTATTCAATCCGGCCGACAACGTTGACTTTCCTATCGGCATGACGGTTAGTCCGAATCGATCGGCGACGTGGACAAAAGACCTCAGCGCCCTCCTTTTCGGAATTTCGAAGGCAAAGAAAAAGGAGAAGCCGGAAGGCGGCGAGCGAGGCGAAGGCGGTCCGGCAGCGGCTGACACACCTGCCGACGAGAAAGTTGACCTGGTGTTATGGCATTGGAAAGACAAACGGCTGCAGTCGCAACAGCAGGTGCAGGAAGGTGCGGACAAGAATTACAGCTACCTGGCTATTTATCGCCCGGCCGAGAAGAAGTTTATTCGGCTGGCCGATGATATGACCCGTAACGTCGCAGCGGCGCCCGAACAGAAGTACGCGATCGGTCGTAGCGACGATCAGTACGAACTGATGAGTCACCTCGACGGAAAGTCCTTTGCCGACATCTCGGTCATTAATCTGCAAACCGGCGAACGCAAACGCGCGCTCACCAAGGCGCGCTGGACGATGGGTTCATCGCCGACCGGCACGCACTTCGTTTATTACGACGACGGCCAGTACTACGCTTACGACATGGTGGCCGGGCAATCGATGAACTTGACCAAAGCCGTGCCCACTTCGTTCATCGATACCGAGGTTGATGTGAACATCGCCAAGCCGCCCACGCCTTTCATTGGGTGGTCCAAAGACGGCAAGTACGTGCTGCTTTCCGACAATTGGGACATCTGGCAGGTTCCGGTGGGCGGCGGCGCGGCGGTCAATCTCACGGTCAATGGAAAAACCGATCAGATTCGTTATCGCCGGCTGCAGATTCTCGATCCCGAACAGCGCGGCTATGATCTTTCGAAACCTATTTATCTCGATGCCTACAGTGAGTGGACCAAGAAAGACGGCATTGGAGTAATTGAGCCGGGCAAGCCGGGCGTGAAGCGGCTAATGTTTGACGAGGCCGTCTATGGATCGGTAATCAAAGCCAGGAAGGCCGACGTTTATCTCTACACCCGTCAGACGTACAAGGACCCGCCCGACTATTACGTCACCGACGCTTCGCTGGCCAACGGCAAGCGATTAACCAATGTCGGCGCCGGCACGGAGAAATTCCTGTGGTCGAGCGGCACCATCCTGGTCGACTACACCAGCGCCAAGGGCGACAAGCTCCAGGGCGCGCTGCATCTGCCGGCCAATTACGAAAAAGGCAAGCAGTATCCGATGATGGTTAACTTCTACGAGAAGACCTCGCAGAGTGCTTATCAGTACGCGCGGCCCTCGGCGAACGGGTTCAACCCGTCGGTCTACACGAGCAACGGGTACGCCGTTTTCAATCCGGATATCACTTACAAGTTGAATGATCCGGGAATGTCGGCGGTCTGGTGCATGGTGCCCGCCGTGAAGGCAGCCATCGCCACCGGAATAGTTGATCCGAAGCGCGTCGGCATCACCGGACACTCGTGGGGCGGCTATCAGACAGCGTTTCTGGTCACCCAGACTGATATCTTCGCCGCGGCCATCGCCGGTGCTCCATTGACCGATCTGATCAGCATGTACGGCTTGATCTACAAGAACAGTGGCGTGACCAACGGCGAAATCTTCGAGGCGAGCCAGGGTCGATTCACCACGGGCCCCTGGGACAACTGGGAAGCGTACACACGCAACTCGCCGGTGGCCTTTGCGAAGAATGTGAAGACGCCGCTCGTCATTCTGCACAACGACAAGGACGGCGCGGTTGATTTCACTCAGGGCGTCGAGTACTACAACACCCTACGTCGCCTGCAAAAGCCGGTAGTGATGCTCGAATATCTTAATGAAAATCACGGGCTGGCGAAGCGGTCTAATCAGAAAGACTACACGGTGCGCATGAAGGAATTCTTCGATCACTTCCTCATGGGTAAGCCGATGCCGAAGTGGTTCGCAGACGGGGTGCAGCGTCTCGACATGGACGACCACTTGAAGACGCGCCTGCAGCCGGCTAAACCGCCAACGACTCAGTCGACGCAAGCGACGGAAGCCAAGGAAAAGCAGAACGAGAAGCAGTGAGGTAGTTCGTTTGCTGAAGCGGCGGCAAGGTTCGTGTTCAACGAGCCTTGCCGTCTCTCTTTTACATCGTCTCGTGAATATCGCTTTCGATCTTGTAGAGCGTCACGGAACTCGACAGACCCAATCCTGAAAGTCTGCCCGCCATAATCACGATCGTCTCGCCCAGATCAACCAGGTCAGCGCGCAATAATGTCTGCTCGCCGAGCTTCAATAGCTCTTCAGTGCTCCGCGATGACGTCGTAATTACAGATTCGACACCCCAGATAAGGGACAATTCGTTGATCGCTTCGCGTGAGGAGGTAAGCGCGACGATCCTTTGTGCGGGCCGCAAAGACGAAAGACGCCGCGCCATCAATCCTGATTCGGTGAAGACTGCGATCAGCCGCGCGTTCATTTCATCGGCGGCAAAAGCTGCCGCCTCACACAGCGCGCGGCTAACCCGACCGCTTTGACGGCCCATTACCCGCTCGGCGATTGACTGACCGGCGCGACGAGTCTCGGCGGTCTCAATAATGCGCGCCATCGTCGCGATGGCCGCGACCGGATATTGGCCGGTGGCGGTTTCACCCGACAGCATCAGGCAATCTGATCCGTCCCAGACGGCGTTGGCGACATCGGTGGCCTCCGCCCGCGTGGGCCGTGGATTCGCCACCATCGACTGCAGCATCTGCGTCGCGGTAATTACCAGCTTGCCGGCGGCGTTCGCCTGCTCGATGATTCTTTTTTGGTAAACCGGCACCTGCTCGACGCTGGTTTCCACACCGAGGTCTCCGCGGGCCACCATCACACCGTCGGCAGCGGCGATAATCTCATCGAGATGATCGATCGCCTCGGCTTTTTCAATCTTTGCAATCAGCGGCGCTGAGCTGCCGGCGCGTTTGATTAATTCCTTTGCGTCTTCGCAATCCTTGCCCTGACGCACAAACGAAAGGGCGAAATAATCGACGTCTTGCTGCGCCGCCCATTTCAGGTCTTCGCGATCCTTTTCGGTCAGAGAAGGAATCGGCAGCTTCACGCCTGGCAAATTAATACCCTTGCGCTCCGCCAACATCCCGCCATTGATGACCCGAGTAACCAGATCAGTCTCAGTGGTGCTCTCGACTCTCAGTTCAATGGCGCCATCATCGAGCAGGATGCGCGCGCCGACGTGCACGTCGTTCGGCATGCTGTCGTAATTGGTTCCGACCTGATTGCTATCGCCCTCGATGTCGCGGGTGGTGATCACGAAGACCTGCCCGGCCTTCAATTCAACGGGTTGATGTTCCTTCAAAGAACGCGTGCGGATTTTTGGCCCCGACAGATCGACCAGCACCGCCAATGGCCGATTCATCTTTTGCGCCGCCGCGCGCGCCCGCTTGATGTCCGCCGCTTTCTCTTCGTAGGTGCCGTGCGACATGTTGATGCGCACGCCATCCGCTCCGGCCGCCAGCATGGCGTCGAACACTTGCGGGTCACGCGAAGCCGGACCGATTGTGGCTAATATCTTCGCTCTTCTCACAGTAACTTCCGTTTTTGCTGCCTCTTTTGAACTCACCATCTTAAACATTCAATTGCGCGCGCGCGAAGGGATCTTGGTATTAATTAACTCGGCTCAAACATCGTGTTCTCATGAATTCCAAGCCGTTGTTCAAGCAGGCGCCGATTCTTACCCGTGATCATGCCATGCGTGGTCATGACGATCGGAGTCAACATATAGGCCATGCCTGCCAGCGAAGCGTAACGCGCTAAACCGAGCGCAATCGACACTGCGGCAATCCCAACGTTAAGCGCGCTTTCACGAATGTCAGTGCGGGTATCGAAGATTTCCAATTCATTTAATTCCAGCTGCTCGCGCTTCCGATAAGCATGCCAGTACAGCAGAATGAACAGCCCAAAAACAGCGATGTAGCCGACGCTGAAAATTACCATCAGACTTGCCACTTGATCGGGACTTTCAACCATAGAAATCGTCGTCCCGTTAGCCAGCCGCACGTCGCCTTTGTGCCCGGTGAACATGCTGATGAGAAACGTGAAGACGAACTTCAGCGGATAGACGTAGAAAAGCACGACGAAGAGCAACGCAGCATTCAGGAGGACGGTGAAGTTGTCCTGCAGCGCGTAACGGCGAAAAAATTTATATTGGGTGTACCAAACGACAATCAGCAGCGCGAAGCTGACTGCAAACGCGCCGAAGCCGCGCATGGCTTCCGTCAATTCGGCAAACGTCTTGGGCACTTCGAGCGAAACGACCAGCAGCGTCACGGCAAACCCGAAGACGGCGTCGCTCAGACCTTCGATACGCGACGGTTCGTGGCTGCGCCAGCGAAACTTTTGCTTGCTTCCGATACCTTTGTCGATTAGCTTTTCGCGAATCATCTTTGTTGCGCTACCGGCCCCGCGGCCAAAGCGCCCTTCACGACCCGTTCGAGTTCCGCACCCGAGGTTGAGCTATAGCCAATGAATCGTTTCACGAGATCGCCTTTCCGATCGAAAACGAAGGCCTGCGGAATATTCTGATTGTCGGTCAGGTACTGATCGACCAGATTGTCATCCGGAAATCCCAACGGATATTCGATGCCGAACTCTCTGGCAAACGCTGGAACCTTGGCCCGATCTTCGTCGCCGCCAACGTTCAGACCGATCACCTGCAATCCGCTCGCGCCGAAGTCTTTCTGCATCTGCACCAGCCGCGGAATCTCGGCACGGCACGGTTCACACCACGTGGCGTAAAAATCCAGCACCACAACTTTGCCGTTGTAATCCGAAAGCTTCGCGGCGCGATTGCTGCCCACCGTCCACGTGCCGGGGGCGATGGGCCGCTTTGAGCACGCCCCCAAAATTATCAGGAGCAGAATCAGTCCCACCAGAATTGAGCAGCGCCGAGTCATCTATTTGTCTTCGTTCTCTTCATCTGCGGCAGCCGGCTGGCTGGGCATTTCGGCCGGATCCACACTCGGCCCGGCCACGCGATACTCCTCGCTCGTCCACTTATCAAAATCGATCAGTTTGCAGCGTTCGGAACAGAAAGGCCGCCATTCATTGTCCTTGAACTCAACCGGCTTTCCACACGTGGGACATTGGGGCATACAGGGAAGTTAAAAAGGATACCTCGAAAAGTAAAGGCGATGGGCATATCCCGGCCATCCTGATTGATTCTGGCTGAACTCAGCGCCGGAGTCTGGCGTAGAATAATCTCGAGGACATTATGAGCGACTACAAAGAGAAATTTGACGATCTTCACCGCGCGGCCAGGAAGAAGGCGCGCGAACTCGATGAGAAACTCGGCGTTAGTAATATTGTCGAGGACGCCTCGCGTGTCGCCGGCGATGCCGCGCGCAAAGGCGCGCAGACCATTGCCAGCGGAGCGGAGCAATTGCGGGCTGAAGCCGAAAGCCTCACAAATGATCCTAAGCTGCGCGAGAATGCGCGCCACGCCGCAGATGAGGCCAAGCGTCACGCGAAAGAAGCCGGCAAAGTCATTCGCGAAACGGCGACCGACGCCGGCAAGATCATTCGCGACGCTGCGGGTCCCGCCGGCAAGAAAGCTGAGAAAGCTTTCGACGAAGCGACGAGCTACGTAGGCTCGGCGGCCAGGATGGCCGGCAAAGGTGTGAAGGCCACGCGCGCGACCGCCGCGGCGACAGCCGGACTGACGAAAGCCAAAGATTGGGTCAAAGAGAATCCCGGCACCGCCGCGGTCGTAACTGCATCGCTCATTCTTGGCATTCGCGCCGGCGCTGCGCTTCCCGGATTAGATGTTGTGCTGCTGGGCACACATCCTCATTGGCTGACGCACTCGGCATTGCCGGTCTGGGGATTGAAGAAGGCGAGCGAGAAGTTCGATGAGTATTTGAAAAAGCAGGAAGCGCGCATCGCCGCGGGTGAATTAGATGAAGCCGAACGCGAGCGCGTCGAGTTCCAAAAGAAGATGGCCAAGTACGTCGGAGCGCCGCTGCTGGGCGCTTTCAGTTGCACCATGGGCGCGGTGATGTTTGCCCAGATTGTGAATCCGGTAGGTCTGACGGGCGCGCCCATCAGTTGGATCTTCGGCGGGAATCCGGTGCTCGACGGCGTCTGGCTTTTTGCCAACGGCGTCATCTGCTTCCACCAGGGTTACAAATTCTTCATGATCGCGCTGGCGGATCAGGAAGAAGTGAATCGAATGGTGCGGGAGATTAAGGGCTTGCTGCCCGCCTGAATCAATCGGGACTCTCAATTTTGCGCGCTTTGGATTTTGCTCCGTCCGAAAGCACCTTCGCCAACTTCAGGTAATCATTTTGCTTGGTGGCGTATTCGGGGGAATCGGGCGCCACCTCTTTCCCGTCCTCATTTATCCAACGAATCAGTTTGTCGTCCTTGAAATAGAGCCGCGTTTCATTCTTCCTCACGACTTTGCCGAAGGGCTTGTCGTATCGATTGTCGGTGCTCAGGACAAAAATCAGTTTGCCGTCCCAGAAGTAGTACTCCTCGACGGCGCGGCCGGTTTCCCCCAGGAACTCCGCAACCATCTTCATGACCGATGGGCCATGAAGGTAGGCGACCAGTTCACCACCTTCGGGAGAAAAACCCCACAACTCTTTTTTCACCTTGAGATAGCGGCCGACGTTTTGATTGATACTGGCGTAGTGTTGGCGAATCGACGCGGTCGAATCGTTGGTCTGCGGCCGGGCCGGTAAAGTAACGGTAAACAGGATGAAAGCGGCGAATGTCGCGGTGCCAATTAGACGGTTCATAACCCGCTCTGTACCACGGCAAGAAGAGAATTACAACCAGGAACCAACTTGGAGTGTTGGAGACTTACCGCTAACTGAAAGCTATCGGGAAAGGTAGGAAGCAGAGGACAAAGACGATCAAGGTAATGATAGCAATGATGATGCGCGGCAGGCCGAGCGGCTCCATCTGCTGCGGTTGAGGATGGCCAACGCGCAACATCACAAGCAACAGCACAATGAAAAGAACCCACGCCGGGCTGTGATACCAAACCCACCCCAGGACAGAGAGAGCCACCATCGCTACAAATACGCCGCGCGCGATCCAGTAATGCGCAGTCTTGCCGAAAACCGCAAAGACTCCGTGGCCGCCGTCGAGCTGGCCCACCGGCATCAAATTCAAGGCTGTGACCAAAGCCCCGACCCAGGCCGCCAGGTAATATGAGTTCGCCAGCGACTCATCGAGATTCACCTTGAAGGCCCGCGCAATCAAACGAAACAGCAGGGGATCGTTGAAAGTAATTACACCGCCTGTCGGCTCGCCGACGATCGGCGGCGAATGCTGCAACGTCAAAACCGCAGCGAATGCTACCGGCACGATCACCACAAATCCCGCCAAAGGTCCCGCTAGTCCAATATCAAACAAGGCGCGGCGCGATGGCACCGGCGATTTCATCCGAATGAAAGCGCCAAATGTTCCGGGTATCAGCAGCGGCGGCTGCGGAATAAAGAACGGCAGCGTCGCATCGACACCGTAGTAACGACAGAAGAGATAATGGCCCGATTCATGTGCCGTGAGGATCGCCAGCAGTGCTCCTGAAAACTTCAGGCCCACCGCCAGCACGTCAGGATGAAGCAAGGCGAATCGAACAATCCGCGCCACAGTCACGATGTAGCCGACGACCATTGGTAGCCCCAGTCCGCCAACTCTGGGAATGGGTTGATTCAGGCCCGCACCGGTGAGATCACCAACCATCCAGATGCCGCAGATGGTCGTGGTGCATAAGGTGAGCAGGAACAGAGTCGTGTGCAGGAGCCACTGTCGAGCGGTCGGCTTCGGGGCTGCTCTTGAATCTCGTGCCGGCTCGATGGGAGCAAAAACATTTGATGGTTGGGACATGGAATGAAGACCAGCAAGGGCCGTCAGGCCCGAAATATTTATAGGTCAATGTGTCTCATTGACCAAATCGCGGGAGTGAAAAGCCTCGCTTTTCACTCCCGCGATAATTTCAATCCCGCAATTGTTTCTAGAGACATTCCGCGCCTAACGGCGCTTGACCAAAATCCTGTCAATCCAATTCACTCTTCATCTCCGTTGCCGTCGTCTGCCGCAAACCCGTGGCTGTGGAGTTCTTTGCCGGGCTTGAAGCGAATCGTCTTGCCTGACGGAATGGCAACCTCTTCGCCGGTCCGCGGATTCCGCCCCACGCCACGCTTGCGCGGCTTGACGATAAAAACCCCGAACCCCCGCAGTTCGATCCGGTCACCGCGAGCCAAAGCATCTTTCATTGAATTGAACAACGCCTCGACGGCCTGCTCGGCCTTCAATTTCGGAATGCCGGTTTCGTCGGCAAGGCGGTTGATGATATCGAGTTTAATCACGACGTGGCCTCCGGTCTCATGCGGACCTTCGATTGATTTGCACTACGAAAAGGTTGCGGTGAACTCTGTCTCGGATGATAGTGACCGCCGCTCGAAGGTGTCAAGTTTTAGACAATGCAGGCGGAAAATTATCGCGGCATCAAACGTTTGACAATGAAAGCGAACGACGGATAACCTCGATCTCATCAAAAGAGGTCGCGGGCGACGGTCAGCGACTTCATTGAAATTATGCTTGGTAAGCAATTCAGCCAGCCGCCTCCTTTCGGCACAATTCATCCAGACGATGACCGGGACATAGAGATCCAACGGCCGAAGGATGCCGCGCGCAAACACCTGTGGCACGAATCAAGGCTGCTGATGCGGGATTTGCTTTTCGCGCTGATGGTGCTGGCGCTGGTAATGGTTTTCATCATTCAACCGGTCAAGGTCGAAGGCACCTCAATGCTGCCCTACCTGCATGATGGCGAACGCATTTTCGTCAACAAATTGGTCTATTACGACGATTATCGTTGGGCCCCGCACATTTATCGGGGCGACATCGTGGTATTTTGGTTTCCCGAAGATCCTTCGAAGAGTTATATCAAACGAGTGATCGGATTGCCGGGAGATACCGTCGAGATGCATGAGGGCCACGTGCGGGTGAACGGCCGCGACCTGGACGAGACTTATCTTGACCCGCACTTGAACATGAACCCGTACAATCGCCCGCCCACCTACGTGAAACCCGGGTATTATTTTGTGATGGGCGATAATCGGGATAATTCCAGCGATTCGCGGATTTGGGGACTGGTGCCCAAGAAGTACATTTACGGCAAAGCGCTGTTTCGATACTGGCCGCTGACATCGGCGAAGGTGATTACGCGCGATGGGAACAATCGCGGTGTGCCGCCCGGAGCGAATTACCGCCGCGATGACGACGATTCAGATGACGACGATCGATAAACGTGACTGACTGGCTGCAATCAATCGCAATGATTTTCTACGCGCCCATGCGCGGGATGCGCGAAGTGCGCGACCGCGGGCGGTTGGGGCCGGCAGTATTGACTGCCTACATCGTGTTCGTGGTTTGCTCAGTTTTGATGGAATTGCTGGCTGGTAATCACGCCGTCCTGAGGCCGTCCCCGGGAATGCTCAGCAATCTGTTATTTCATGGCGCAGCACCGATTCTCACCATCGCCATTTTGCTCGTTCCCGTAGTTACGCTGATCGCGAATTTACTCGATCGGCGCGGCAGCTTCGGAATTGTCCTCCAGCAGGAGTACGCCTCGTTTGCCTCGGTCTGCTTCTACGTTTTGAGTGGTGTTTATCTCATCGGGTTGCTGTGCGCGGCCTTTCTTCACTTCACCGGACTTCAGGCGAGCTACGTAGCCGACATCATTCAATCTCAGGATACTGAGCGGATGCGCACCTTTATTCAATCGTTTCCGCTCCCGCCCGACCAACTCGCTCAATTGAAGGCCCAGATGCGCGATCCGGCCCACATCTCCCAAAGCCTCTTCCTGATGGTGAGGCTGCCGCTATTGGTGATTGGCTTTGTCGCTGCCGTGCGTCTGATTTTCAGAGTTTCAATTCTGCGCGCGATCGCGATTCTGGCGCTGGCCGGCATTGTCAGCTTGCCAATGGCCCGCATTCTCTATCCGTTGTTCGGCCACATCCTCGGCTCGCCGTTCCTGCTCGTATTTGCATTTCTGCTGCTGCGCGGATACTTCACTGAAGTCGTGAGCACTCAGCGCGCGCGCACGGCCTTCAAGCAAAACCTGGAAGCCGCCACCATTAATCCGCGCGATTCGTCAGCCCATTATAACCTCGGGTTGATTCATCAACAGCGTGGCGAACTGAGTGAGGCCCGGGAGCGATTTCAACGGGCCATCGAGATCGATCCGGATGAAGTCGACGCCCATTATCAGCTGGGCCGCATCGCGCGCGCGCAAAATCGCCCGGCGGAAGCCATCGGTCATTTCGAGGAAGTCGTGCAACGGGATCAGTCACACGCGCAGAATGAAATCTGGCGCGAGATTGGATCGACTTACATCGCCGCCGGTCAATACGCCGACGGGCGTGAAGCGCTCGAGAAGTTTCTCGCCCGCCGCGACAACGATCCTGAAGGGCTCTACTTGATGGGTCGCGCGTATGCGGGACTCGGCGACAGCCAGGAAGCGACCAGTTCAATGCAGGCTTGCATTGAGGCAGTTAAGACCGCGCCGGCATACAAATATCGAACTGAGAAACGCTGGCTGCATGAGGCGCAGCAGTTTCTCAAAGGCAAACGCCCGGAAGCCGTCAGCAAATAATCGACTGGCATTTGCAGAAACCCGACCGTCAGGGAGGGTGCAATAAGCGCCTCCAGGTTGGCACCCTCCCTGACGGTCGGGTTTCTGACGCCGTTCACCCACGCAATACTAATCATACGTTAGGGAGGCAAACATCATGTTGCTGTGGCTTGCTCTGTTCTTTATCGTGGTCGGGATATTTATGTTCGTGCACAAACTCGTGTATAAGAAACGAATGGAAAAAAGTCTGGGTCGCAAGGTGGATGATCGCGAGTTAACGAGTTTCTCTGCCTGGATGGATCAGGACAAGAATCCGAAGTCTTAATACTCTATCAGGTAGGTAGCATTCATGAATTGTCCCTCTTGTGGTGCAACAATCGCTGCCGGCGGCACTTTCTGCGGCCGCTGCGGCACGCGCATGGAATCAGCGCCGGCCACGGCGCATTCAATCAACATCGACAGCGACGGCCAGGGCATGGGCCGCGGGTACAGTTATCAAATCGAGCATCAGCCGGCGTTCTCGCTGGCCATTCTGAAGCTGCAAGCCGAGCAATCAATCATGGCCGAGGCCGGCGCGATGGTTTCGATGTCTGCAAATATCGAATTGCAGTCGCAGATGAAAGGCGGATTGCTCGGGGCCTTGAAACGCGCCGCGGGCGGCGAATCGGCCTTCGTCTCAACCTTCACTGCACGCGGTGGGCCGGGCGAGGTGACGCTGGCGCCCGGCGCGCCCGGTGACATCGCGGCTATCGAAATGCGCAACCAAACTTTTTTTGTGCAGTCGAGTTCTTATCTTGCCGGCGATGCCAGCCTGGTGGTTGATACGAAATGGGGCGGCGCGAAATCATTTTTCGGCGGCGAAGGTCTGTTTGTGCTGATGGTGCAGGGCCAGGGGCTGCTGCTGGTTTCTTCTTTCGGCGCGATTCATCGGAAGACGCTCGCGCCCGGCGAACGTTACGTCGTTGACACGGGCCATCTCGTAGCCTGGGAAGGCACGACGCAATACACCCTGCGCAAAGCCGCGTCCGGTTTCTTTCGCAGCATGGTCAGCGGCGAAGGCATCGTGGCGGAATTCAGCGGGCCGGGCGAGTTATTGATTCAGACGCGCAACCTCGCGGCCCTGGCCGGCTTGTTGAAACCCTTCTTCCCATCTCAATCGGGAAGCGGTGGCAGTGGATTCAGCATAAATTTGGGTAGCTGAAACTGTGGTTGCCCCGACGAGTTCGTGTTAGTTTAGAGCAAGTCAATGTCAGTTTCAGACACAGAATTAAGAGATATGGTGAAAGCCGCAATGGCTGAAGCCCTTGTTGAGCAACGAGGTTTGCTTCGCGAGATTATCGAGGAAGTGATTGAAGATGTAGCACTGTCCCGCGCGATTGACGAAGGCATGAAAACCCAACTCGTGCCGCGTGACGAGGTTTTCAGCGCTCTTGAGTCGCAGTGAAGATAACCTTCCGCAGCAGTTTTCTGCGTGATGTTAAGGCTGTTCGAGACAAACAGCTAACGACACGCCTGAAACAAATCATTGAGCAAGTTGAAGAAGCTAAGTCCTTAGCATCCATACCTAACATCAAACAACTAAGAGGCGACAAAAACCATTATCGAATACGAATCGGTGAATATCGTTTGGCGATGGTGGTTCAGGCAGAAAACGTGACCTTCGTGCGCTTTCTGCACCGCAAAGACATATATAGGTATTTTCCGTGACAATCGACAAACAGCATCCAGCAATTCTCGCACTCGAAGATGGCCGTCTCTTTCGCGGACGCGCATGGGCGGCGGCCGGCGAGGCCTGTGGCGAGATGGTCTTTAACACCTCGATGTCGGGTTACCAGGAGGTGCTGACCGATCCTTCTTACGCCGGCCAAATTGTCTGTATGACTTATCCGCTCATTGGCAACTACGGCGTGAACGACGAAGACACTGAATCGTCACGGCCGTGGGTGGAAGGATTCGTTGTCCGCGAATTCAGCCGGGTCGCCTCAAACTGGCGCATGCAGGAATCGCTCGATGAATACCTGAAGCGTTGGAACATTGTCGCCATCGATCACATTGACACGCGCGCGCTGGTACGACACATTCGCGACAAAGGCGCGATGCGCGCGTGCTTATCAACTGTTGAAAGTGACGCTGACGCTGTAATCGAAAAAGCCCGCCAGTCGCCGCCGATGGAGAACCGGGAACTGGCGAGCGTCGTCACGACTAAGCAGCCTTATGAATTTCCCGCCCTGGGCGCAGAGCGCTTTCACGTCGTGTGTTACGACTTTGGCGTGAAGACCAACTCTCTCCGCGAACTGTCGCAAGCCGGTTGTCGCGTCACCGTGGTTCCCGCGTCAACCTCGGCGAGTGAGGTTTTCGCCATGAAACCCGACGGCGTGTTTCTCTCCAATGGGCCTGGCGATCCGGCGTCGATGACAAAGGAAGTCGAAGAAGTTAAGCGCGTGGCGCACTCAGGCACGCCGACTTTCGGAATTTGCTTTGGTCACCAATTGCTGGGGCGCGCGTTAGGCGGGGACACTTTCAAATTGAGGTTTGGACATCGCGGCGGCAACCAGCCGGTGAAAGATAATAGTGACGGCCACGTCGAAATCACTTCACACAATCACGGCTTCGCAGTGAAAGCTGATACGCTCCCCGCCGAAGTGGAAGTCACCCACATCAATCTCAACGACAACTGCATCGAAGGCATGCGCCACAAGACGCTGCCCATCATCTCAGTCCAATATCATCCTGAAGCTGCGCCCGGTCCGCATGACGCAGCTCATCATTTCAAGCGATTTATCGAGTTGATGGAAAAGCGTTAGTCGCGGCTAACGACGGCGCGTCAGAAAGCCGCTCAGAAACCCGAGCGTGAGGCCAACGCCGAGGGCGACTCCGACCGCTTGCCAGGGGTTATGTTTGATGCAGTAGGTAGCATCGTCGAGGTAGTCTTCGCCGGCTTCGCGCCCCTTGCGAATTAATCTCTGGGCTTTTCTTTTGCCGACATCCACCAGATCCTCGGCCAGGATTTTTCCTTCCGCAGCCTTTGCGGCCAGATGACCGATCTTGATTCCAGTGCTCCTGCCGTTTTCCACGATTGCAGTCCTCATTCTGTTCCTCCGTCAGCCGAGCATAGAGCCCGCGCCTCCAGAGTCGGTTTCAGAATTGCGACTATATCATTACTAAACGCTTTCGGCGTCGGCTGTGGGACCACCCACCCGTCTCCGGCCCCGGCATTCCGCGATGCCATATCAGCGGCGCACACCGATCTTGACCTCAGGTTCGAGGCGAATTTCGGTCCTGGCGGAATTACTGATCAAGCAGTGCTGTTCAGCCTTTTCGAGAATACGATTCGCTCGATCAAAGGCCGCGGCGTCTTTGATCGTCAGCGTTGGACGAAGCACCACTTGGGTGATCATCAAACCTCGGCCGTCAACCTTTTCGAGTGTGCCTTTGGCGTTGATCTTGAAATTCTCAAAATCCAGGTTCGAATTTTCGGCGATTGCTATGAACGTCGTCATGAAGCACGAACTGATTGCGCCGACGAACAGATGCTCCGGCGTCCACGCTCCTTCATTGCCCTTGAACTCCGGCGGCGCATCAACCTGCAGCGTCGGTAATGAATCCGACTTCAAAGCACCGTGACGCGCCCCTGTCCATTCGACATCCGTCGAATAAAAGTACTTGTCTTCCATGTTCGTCCTTCCGATTGCGGATCAAATCTTCTGAATCGTGATGCTCACGACGATGACGGTCCCGGCGGTGCGGCTATATGAAACCCAGAACCCGCGCGACTCATACCGGACCATCGCATAGGCCGATCCATCTGGGCGGCTCGCCAACTCCTGCCCTACCACAGTGCGGTAGTCCGGCGCGCCGGCGCCATTCGCATAGTCGACCGAGATCATTCTGACCTTATGAGTGGCATCGTAAACGACCTGGGCAGTCACCGTGTCTGAAATCACGAAGTAATCCAACTCAGCATCTTTCAGGACTGGCGTGCCAAGTTTCTCACGCACTTCCTCCTGCGTCATGCCCAGTTTCGCGCCACGGAAATCAGTGTACAGAGGCTGCTGCGGCCCTAACGTTTCCACCGCTGCGGCGCGCGCCTTCTGCGCTTGCACGCCGACGGCAAAAGTAAGAATCGTCATCGTCACGACGATGAGAGCTGTTATGTATCGTTTCATCTGAGTTCACCTCCAGAACGTCAAGCATTGAAATCTCCACTGAGCCGCTTACCAACGGCCCACACCTCGCCACTGCGCATCTGCAAAACGATCTGATCAAGCGGCTTTGGTGGTGGTCCGTACATGACATAACCGTTGCGCGAATCGTAGACGCCACGATGACAAGGACACCTCAAGCAACGCGCAGATGTGTCGTAATCAACTGAACACCCCAGGTGTGCGCACTTGCGGCTGTAAGCCAGGTATTGTCCGTCCGATGTGCGCATCAGCACGGCCGGATCGTTTGTTTTCGGATAATTGAAATACAGAAACGACCCCGGCATCACGCGCTCGGCGCCTTCTATCTTCGTAGGCGGATAAGCCAGCAGACTCTGTTGCTGGTTTTTCTGTCCGGCGACGTTCGTCCCCGCCACCACGACGGCTGCCGAGGAAAGCAAGGCCCGATTACAGAACGTACGCCGCGTAATCTGCGAATCGCTTTTGCCAGTCATGAACCGTGACCTCCTGTGCCTGACAGAGCAACAGGCATTCCTCCGCGCAGGCTGAGAAACGCCAATTGTTCGAAGTTGTTCTGTGCCCAACGGTCCGCGAAATGCGCGCTTTCACTCAGATTCTGAGAAAGTTTTCCCAGCTCAAAGTGGTTCGCTGACTGACGTCTGAAGGAAGTCGGCGGCACATTGATTGCGCCTCTGAAGACTCCGCGCACTACTGTGTATTGCGGCAACAACAAGGAGAGCCATGCAGCAAATTACTAACGAGATCATTCATAAACGTCCTATCCTGTCCCAACCCATGTCCGAAGCAGATAACCACGAAAACTATTCATGCGCCATCGGATTTCCGCATAAGCCCGGCGATGTCGTTCTCCGCGATGGCTCAACGGTGCGTATCCGCGCGATGGAGCCGAGCGATGACCAGGCGCTGTTCGCGCTGTTTGAATCACTGTCCGAGGAATCGCGCTGGCTACGTTTTCTCTCGGTGGCCAAAGGCGAAGCATTAGCTGCGGAAGCCCGTCGCGAAGCGCGGCTCGATCGAACCGTGGGCTTAATCGCGTTAAGTGGATCAGAAGAGCGGGTCGTTGGTCATGCGTTCTATGCAGGCATCGATCAAACTCGCGCCGAAGTAGCATTCACGATTGCCGACGATTTTCAGCGACGCGGACTCGGCACTCTGTTGCTGTGCCAACTCGCAGAAATCGCGGCGGCGACCGGTATCGACACGTTTGAAGCTGAAGTCGCGGCGGCAAATGTGGCCATGCTCAACGTCTTTCGCGAGTCAGGTTTTCCGATTGAAGTCGGGGCCACTGCGGGTCAGCTACACGTCAGCTTCCCCACCTCGTTTACCGAG
>JBIOZK010000205.1:0-3411 GCA_044870975.1 Pyrinomonadaceae bacterium | reverse complement strand
GTCGAAGCAATTGGGCGGGGCGTCGCCTGGTTGGATGCCGGCACACACGAATCGCTGTTGCAGGCTTCGACGTTTGTTCAGACGATCGAGGAGCGGCAAGGGTTGATGATTGCTTCTCCGGAAGAGATTGCTTTCCACCGGGGTTATATCAGTCGGGACGAGTTGCGCGAATTGGCAAACGAACTTGGGAGTACGACCTATTCAAGCTATCTACTTTCACTACTGGAACAGCCGCTGACGTCGCAGACGCAAACATCCACCCAAATCGCCTAGCCCACAGCTGCTTGATTAAATGCCGAGGACGTTTACCAATTCCTGAACCGCTGCCGCACTCTTCTGCAGAGCGATTCTTTCTTCAGCCGTCAGCGTAATCTCAATAACCTGTTCCAGGCCTTTCGCGCCCAGCTTGCAGGGCACTCCGACGTACAGGCCGTTCACGCCATATTCCCCTTCGAGATAAGCAGCGCAGGGGAGAATCTTTTTCTTGTCTTTGAGAATTGATTCCGTCATCTCAACTGCGGCCGCTGAGGGGGCGTAATAGGCCGATCCGGTTTTCAAAAGGTTGACAATCTCGGCGCCACCATTCGCCGTCCGCTTGACGATGGCGTCAATCTGTTCTTTAGGCAGTAACTCGGTGATGGGGATACCGGCGCAGGTTGAATAGCGGGGCAGCGGCACCATCGTATCGCCGTGGCCGCCGAGGACGAAGGCCGTCACGTTCTCGACGGAAACGTCCAATGCCTCAGCCAGAAAACAACGCATGCGCGCAGAATCGAGCACGCCGGCCATGCCAATCACGCGATGCTTGGGAAAGCCGGATCGACGCAAAGCGACCTGACTCATGGCGTCCAGCGGGTTCGATACGATGATTAGAATGGAATCGGGCGATCGCTTTACACATTCATCCACGACTTTGCCGACGATGTCAGCGTTGGTCCGCAACAAATCATCCCGGCTCATTCCCGGCTTGCGAGGCAAACCCGCGGTGATAATAACTACGTCCGATCCGGCGGTCTCGTCATAGCCGTTGGTGCCGGTGAGACGCACGTCGAATCCTTCGATGGGCGCCGCTTCCGCCAGGTCCAGGGACTTGCCTTGCGGTACACCTTCGACGATGTCAACCAATACGACGTCACCTAATTCCTTCGCGGCCAGCCAATGCGCGGCGGTCGCGCCCACATTCCCGGCACCGACAACCGTAATCTTTTTTCTTGTGCCCATAATTCCAGTCCTTTATCAGAGTTCAGTTGATAAGTTGCGCGAGTTAGTGTGAAATGACGGCGCAACAAAACAACGAAAGATCAATTTATCTTGTTTGAAAGAAGGCGAGTCTAATTGTGCACATGTTGAGTGTCAAGCGACCTTATTGTGACGCGCATCACCGCTGGCGGTCCGAAAATCCAGGCGCTGCCCGGCGGTGGACTCAGTTCTAATTCGACGGCCGAGACCGATGCGACAAGTCGTTCAAAACGTAAAGAACGGACAACTGGAAGTGAGAGAGGTGCCGCCCCCGACGCTGCGGCCCGGCGGGGTGCTGGTTCGCACTGCGGCTTCGGTCATTAGTCCCGGTACCGAGAAGATGGTGCTCGAACTCGGCAAGAAGAGCCTGATTGGCAAAGCCAGAGAACGACCTGATCTGGTTCGCCAGGTGATCTCGCGGGCCCGTACGTATGGCATCGCCGCGACCGTCCAAAGCGTGATGTCCAAGATGGAGCAGGCACTGAATCTCGGGTACAGCGCCGCGGGCATCGTTGAGGAGGTTGCACCGGGCATACCCGACATCAAGGTGGGTGATCGGGTTGCTATCGCCGGAGCAGGTTACGCGAGTCATGCCGAGATGAACTTCGTCCCGCGCAACCTGACCGCTCTCATTCCAGAGAGCATCTTGTTTGAAGAGGCGGCTTACGCGACCGTCGCTGCGATTGCTCTGCAGGGCGTTCGTTTAGCCAGGCCGGAATTAGACGAGATGGCCGTGGTTAGCGGCCTTGGATTGATCGGCTTAATCACCGTGCAATTGCTGAAGGCAAATGGATGCAGGGTGCTCGGGTTAGACATTAATAAAGATAAAGTCGAATTAGGTGTTCGCTGTGGAATGGATCAAGGTGTCGTCCTGGGCTCGGATGATCCACAAGCGGCAGTCGACAGATTTACCAATGGGCGCGGCGCAGATCTCACACTCATTACCGCGGCTACCGAGAGCAGCCAGCCGATAGAATTAGCGGGAGAACTCACGCGCCGAAAGGGACGCGTGGTCGTGGTCGGCGCCGTCGGCCTGAATGTCCCACGCCAGTCGTACTATCTGAAAGAGCTCGACTTGAAGATCTCGATGTCCTATGGACCTGGCCGCTATGATCGATCGTACGAGGAAGGCGGTTTGGATTATCCGTACGAGTATGTGCGGTGGACTGAGCGTCGGAATCTAAAGTCTGTGTTGGATTTGATGCAGCGGCGCTTGCTCGACGTGCAGACTCTGACTACCCACCGTTTTCCGGTCGCAAAGGCGGCTGACGCATATGGGATGATTTATGCAGGCGCTGAACCCTACGTTGGAGTGGTGCTCGATTACGACCTGGATCGAAAACAGGATTCAGTTGTTACCCTCACCTCTGCCCAGCCGCACACGCGCAAGGACGGTTTGGGAATTGGTTTCGTAGGAGCAGGGAATTATTCTTCGGTTCATTTGTTGCCGCATTTGAAGAGCAACAACAGTGTGAATCTTGTGGGCCTCACCTCGGCAACTGGATTGAATGCGAAACAGAAGGCGGAAAGATTTGGTTTCGGCTACTGTGCAACTGACATCCAGCCGTTACTCGACGATGCGGCCATCGACGCGTTGTTCATCGGCACTCGCCACAGTACGCACGCAGACCTAACGATTCAGGCGCTCAACGCGGGCAAGCATGTGTTCGTTGAGAAGCCGATGGTGGTAACTGAAGGACAACTTCAGGCCGTGATTGATGCTTACCAGAAAGCAAATGCACAGAAACCGGCCGCGCTCATGGTTGGCCTCAACCGTCGATTCGCGCCGCTGACAACCAAACTGAAAGAAGCTTTTGACGGTGAGGATGCATTACAGATGATTTACCGTGTCAACAGCGGCAACATTCCAACGTCCACCTGGCTGCACGAGGAGGACGAAGGCGGCGGCATGTTGATTGGCGAGATGTGCCATTTCGTCGATGTGATGCAATTCCTTTGTGGCGAGTCGCCGTCCAGTGTCTATGCTCAGTCGCTCCGGGCGAATAGTCACAAGAAATCCGACCACGACAACCTCTCGATCGTGATTTCGTTCAATGGCGGATCGGTGGGAACGCTTTGCTATAACACCGTCGGCAATAGCGGCTTTCCGAAAGAGCGGCTGGAGGTTTACGGTGGTGGGACAGTTGGCGTTATCGATGATTTCCGCTCACT
>JBIOZK010000204.1:0-25124 GCA_044870975.1 Pyrinomonadaceae bacterium | reverse complement strand
TACGCTTCTATTTTTTGCCGGCTTTGAGGTCGGTCAGGCGACTTCGAAATTGAGCCAGGTCCTGGTTATTGGGATCGATCTTGGCGAGCTTGTTGATGCAATCTTCGGCTTCTTTCGCCTTGCTGTTGCTTAACAGCGCGGCGCAATAGCCATCGACGGTCGGCATGTCATCAGGCTTCTTTTGCAGCGCTGCTTTGTACCACTTTTCGGCTGCGTCGGGGTGGCCGGCGTCGAGGTTCGCCACGCCCAACATCGTGAGCGTATCGAAGTCGGTGGGTTTGATCTTATTCGCCGCCAGCAGGTACTCGATGGCCTGATCGTATCGGCCTATTTGATATTCCATCTTCGCGGCGGTCAGTTGGGCGTCAAAGTCGTTGGGGTTTTCTCGTGCCTGCTTCATCGCCAACTGCACCGACGCCAGCATTTGCTGTCCACCTTCCCCGCCGGCTTGATCTCCGGGGATTTGCGGATGGTTCGGCGGCAGGTTCTGACTGCCTTGCGTCGCCGTCGCGCGTTGCGCGGCCTCTTTCTGGGTGATGTTGCCGGCCAACAAAAACCCGGCGATGAAGCCGAGCAAAATGCCGATGATGGCGAATAGAAGATTGTCTCTGCTCATTTAGTTAACGGGTTTAAGTAAAGTCCGAATCTGCTCGCGGAGCTGAGGATTCTCAGTGTGGCCATGACTGGTGATGGCGTGATTGAGGGCCGCTTCGATCACTTCTTCCTCGCTGCCTTCAATTCTGAGAGTGCAGCCTTTCTCGCTCGGATAGTCGCGACAATCGATAGCTTTTCTTTCAGGCATTGTTGGATCCTTCTCAAGTGGCACAGACTTCAGTCTGTGTTTGACTTAATAATCACAGACTAAAGTCTGTGCCACGAAGTCTATCGCGAACCTTTTTCGCCCGCCAATTCTTTCGCTTTTGATATCTGCTCTGTAACGATTTGCAGTTCCTGTGAGCCGGCCGGTAACACCTTCAACAGTTGCTGCCAGTATTCCAACGCCTTCTTATAATCCTTTGCTTGAAATGCCGCGCTACCGGCCAGCGCCAAAGCCTTCTGGTTTTTAGGATTGATTTTCAGCGCCCGAGTGATTGCTTCAGTTGGTTTTCCGGCCAGGTTTTGTCCGTTTGCCAGCGCCAGCGCTTCGCCGTAGTCAGCCCAGGCGTCGGCATCGTTCGCGCTGAGCGACGTCAGCTTTTCGTAAGCAGCAGCCGCTTCTGAGAATCGCTCCTGCATCATGTAGCTGCGCCCCAGCATTGTCCAACCCTGGACGTCGTTTGGATTTTCCTTGAGTCGATCAGCGAGCTTTTGAGTGTTGGCGGCGATTTGTTCGTCCGCCATGCCGCCCGGATTAGCGGCGGCCGCGGCCGGGCGCGGTTGCGGATTTGCCGCATTGGTAATGGCGTTAGGATTTCCGACCACCAAATAGAGCACAATCGCGCCGACAGGGATGAAAGCCGCGATGCCATAAGCAAAGGTGTTCTTCTGATGCCTGGCGATGGTAGTAATTGGCGCCGTGCTGACGTCTGCCAGTAGCCTTCGCTCCAATTCAGCCTGCTCCTGCTCGAACTGCTCTTTGCCGATGAGTCCGTTCTGAAAATCAGCGTCGAGCTCGCGTTGCTGATCTTTGTAAACGAGGATATTCGCTTCGCGCCGCTCAACCTCTTCGTCGGCCGTCGGCTTGTTGAGCAACGCCGGCAAGATGAACCAGAGTGCCAGCAGAATTAACAGAGCGGCGATAATCCAAAAAGTAACCATCGGTTTTCGTAGCGCAAGTTGTTAACTTGCGATTGTTTTCAAAAAGAAGGACGCAAGTTAACCACTTGCGCTACACGCTGCGCAGAATCTCTTCCGCCTGCTTTCGCTCTTCAGCCGTCAGGGCTTTCTCGGGAATCAATTCACGGCGACGCTTCAGAAAGAGAAACAGGGCCGCCGTTCCCGCAATCAGCAAAAGAAAGGGGCCGAACCAGAGAAAGTAGGTCATCGGTTTCATCGGCGGCTTGTAGAGCGGAAAGTCGCCGTACCTTTGCGTTAAGTAAGCCTTGATCTCGTCATCGCTCTTGCCCGCTTTAATCTGCTCACGAATTTGATCGCGCATCTGCTTCGCAAGCTCCGCATTCGAATCAGCCAGGGTTTCATTCTGGCAGACGGGACAACGCAACTGCTGCGTCAGGTTCTTGAAGCGCGCCTCGATTTGCGGATCTTCTGTGGGCTGCGCGTCTTTGGCCACGACGGCGCCTACCAGACAAAGCGACAGCAACATGAATAGAGCGAGTTGTTTCATTGCTTCAATTGACTCGCGAGCGGGACGATCTTCTGGTTCCAGACTGCTTCGGTGATCGGCCCGATTTGCTTAAATCGAATTACGCCGTTCTTATCGATCAGAAAACTCTCAGGCGCGCCGTACACGCCGTAATCAATCGAGGTGCTGCCGTCGTGATCGTAGATAACCTGTGAATACGGATTTCCGAGTTCACCCAGAAACTGCTTCGCCGCCGCCCGTTCATCTGAATTATCGTTCGCATACTTGTAATCGACGCCGATAATCGGCACCACGTTCTGTCTCGCAAACTGAACCAGCAGCGGGTGCTCTTCGCGGCAGGCGATGCACCAGGAGCCCCAGAAATTCAACACGTAGACTTTGCCGCGCATGTCTGCGGCGGAGATCGTCTTTGACGGATCATTCAACTGGGGTAACTGGAAGGCCGGCGCGGGCTTGTTGATGAGCGGCGAGGGGATTTCGTGCGGGTCGGTACCGCGGCGCATGACGACGAAAATTGCGAGCACCAGCACGAGGAACAGCACTAACGGAATGAGTAAAAACTTGTTCATGCTATTCGACGGCTGTCGATGCGGCGGCCGCGGCGACGTTTACAGGCTTTGGCGTTGCGGCCGGTTGCGTAACTTTCTTTTTCGCCAGCGCGTAGCGACGGTCGGTAACAGCCAGGAGTCCGCCAAGGGCCATCAGCAACGCCCCGCCCCAAATCCAATTCACCAGCGGCTTGTGATAGACGCGCACCGTCCACGCCCCACCTTCAACCGGATTGCCGAGCGATAGGTAGAGATCGCGGAAGATGCTGCGATCGATGGCGGTCTCTGAAGTTTCACTTTGCACCGTCGTGAACCTGCGTTTCTCCGGCTGCATGATCGCGAACGGTTCTGAACCCGACTTGGCGACCGTGATGTCCGCTCGCACCGCTTGATAATTGGGACCGGTCATCTGTTTCAGATTCTTCAATTGAAACTGGTAGCCGCCGACGGTGACCGTGTCGCCGATATTCATCTTCACGTCGCGCTCGGTTTGGTAACTGGTGACCACTGAGATGCCGGCGATAAATACTGCGACGCCAATGTGAGCCAGCTGCATTCCATAGTAGCTGCGGGGCAGGGAAATGAGCCGGGCGAAGATGTTCGCGTCACCGGATTGAATGCGGACGCGGCCGATGAGGTTTTGAATGGCGGTCGCGACGATCCACACTGCCAGCAGCAATCCCAGACTTGCGCGCCATTGCCAACCGCCGATGACAAAGGGAAGCAGCACCGCGGTGACGAGGCTTAACGCGAACGCCCACTTCAGACGCATTGCGAGATCCGGAAGTTTTGCTTGTTTCCAGCGCGCGATTGGTCCGACACCAATCAGAAACATTGCGGGCGCCATGAGCGGAATGAAGACCGCATTAAAGTAGGGCGGACCCACTGAAAGCTTCTGCGTTCCATTGCTGAGAAAATCTATGAACAGCGGATACAGCGTGCCGATGAGAACCGAACCTGCCGCGACTATCAATGAGACATTGTTGGTTAGCAGCAGAGATTCGCGCGAGAGTATTTCAAACTTGGATCCGAGCCCGACGTTCTTTGCGCGAATGGCGTAGAGCAATAACGAACCGCCAACCACGACCAGGAGAAAAGCGAGGATAAAGATTCCGCGCTTAGGATCGCTGGCGAAAGCGTGGACTGAATTCAAGACGCCCGAGCGCACAATGAACGTGCCCAGCAGGCTAAGCGAAAAGGCGGCGATCGCCAGCAACACGGTCCAGCTCTTAAATCCGCCACGCTTTTCCGTCACGGCCAGCGAGTGAATCAAAGCGGTGCCGACGAGCCACGGCATGAAGGAAGCGTTCTCGACCGGATCCCAAAACCACCAGCCCCCCCAACCGAGCTCGTAGTAGGCCCAGAAACTTCCCAGAGCGATGCCGCAAGTCAGGAACATCCAGGCGACCGTCGTCCACGGTCGCGACCAGCGCGCCCAGGTCGCATCGAGCTTTCCGCCGATCAACGCCGAGATGGCAAAAGCAAACGCGACGCAGAAGCCGACGTAGCCCATGTAAAGCATCGGCGGATGCGCGACCATCGTTGGATCCTGAAGCAGGGGATTCAGGTCGCGGCCGTCAGGCGGAATCGGAAACAGTCGCTCGAATGGATTCGAGGTCAGCAGCATGAACAGCAAAAAGCCGGTGCTGATCATTGCCATCACCGACAGCACCCGCGCCACCATCTCGCTCGGCAGATGATTGCTGAACAAGGTCACGGCCACCATCCAAACTGTCAGAAAGAAAGTCCAGAGCAGCAGCGATCCTTCATGCGATCCCCACGTGGCGGCAAGTCGATATTGCAGCGGCAACTGGGAATTGGAGTTAGTCGCCACATTCAGCACTGAAAAATCATTGGTGATGAATGAATAGGCGAGTATGGAAATCGCGATGGTGACGAAAATGAATTGGGCCTGCGCGGTTGGGCGCGCAAAAGCGATAAGCTGAGGGATTCCTTTGGCGGCGCCAATCAAAGGCAGACTGGCCTGAACCAGCGCCAGCATCAGCGCGATGATTAGTGCGAATTGTCCGATTTCAGGAAGCATAAGGAGCGCACGCATCCGGCGCGCAGTGCGCCGGCATCTTGCCGGCTATTTGGATAAGGTCTTGGCTGCCTCATTCGCCGAGTTCTTTATCTTATTAATATCCTTCCCCTGCTCCAGCGCCTTCGCCGCTTCGGGAGGCATGTAGTTCTCGTCGTGCTTGGCCATGATTTGATCGGCGTAGAAGACGCCATCAGAACCAACCTTGCCCTGCGCCACACAGCCGCGACCTTCTTTGAAGAGGTCGGGCAGAATTCCCTTATAGACGACCGGAATAGTGTTCGCGGTGTCGGTCACGGTGAAGCGCAGGGTCAATCCATCGTTGTCACGCTTGACACTACCTTCCTGAACCAAACCGCCGATGCGAAACGTGCGGCCAGTTGGGGCTTCCTTCGCTGCAACCTGCGTCGGACTGAAAAAGAAGACCAGATTATTCTTGAAAGCGGCGAGCACCAGCCACGCTGCCAGACCTAAAGCAGCGAGGCAGCAACTGATGAAGATAATTCTTTTATGACGGCGTTTCATTGGCTTTCCTGTAATGAAGTTTGAAATTGGGACTCGCGTGATTCCGTTTCGGGTTGCGCGCGACGCGCGACAGCTCGTTTGCGCCTGAGCAGCATGAAGATTTCGGCGGCCATCAACACGAAGGTCACCCCGTACGATCCCCAGATGTAAACAGCGTACCTGTCAGTCGCGAAGTATCGAAAGATTCCCATAATCGTTTACGCGGTTGCTTCAGCCAACCAAGGCGCCTCCTGCTCTCGTTCGCGAATGATGTAACGGACGCGAACCAGCACCACCGCAATCGAATAAAGCCAACACGCTCCGAGCAGGATGAACATCGCGGCGGCCATCGATGGCGCCATCTTGAAACTGCTCTTGGTGATGGTGGCGCCCTGGTGCAGGCTGTTCCACCACTGCACTGAGAAATAGATGATTGGCACATTGACCACGCCGACAAGTGCCAGCACCGCGCCGGCACGATCAGCGCGGCGCGCGTCGTCGATTGATGACTGCAACGAAATAAATCCGATGTACAGGAACAGCAGGATCAAAGTCGATGTTAGTCGCGCATCCCAAACCCACCAGACGCCCCATGCCGGTCGTCCCCACAGCGAACCAGTGACCAGCGAAATGAAGGTGAAGATTGCTCCGGTGGTTGAGATGGCCGTCGCCATCATCGATGCCAGTCGCGCATTAAAAGCCCAGCCCACCCCGGCGTAAACCGCCATCATCACGTACAGGAACATTCCCATCCACGCTGCCGGCACGTGAATGAAGAGGATTCTGTACGACTCACCCTGGACTGCATCCGTGGGTGCGACAAAAAACCCAACGTACATGCCCGCGATGAACAAAATGGCCGACGGGATGGCGAAGAGCGGGATTAACTTGCCTGCGAGTGGGTAGAAGTTCGCAGGTGCTGCGTACTTATACCAATTGATTCTTTGTATGCTCATGAAATTTCCGCAGTCATCAACGTTTCGTGCGTCGGAATGCGTCGCAGTAACAATTCTTATTCCATGACCTGTGGCACAGACTTCAGTCTGTGAGCTTGCTCTCGCAACACAGACTGAAGTCTGTGCCACTACTCAATAGATATCCGCAAGGCCGCGCTTGTTGCCCATGGCGCGAACACCAACGAAACGATCAGTGTGGCTGCTAATAATAAGAGCCACGCCTGCGGACTCGATCCCGTCACGCTTGCCTGGACCGCACCGCTTCCAAAGATGAGCACCGGAATGTAGAGAGGCAAGACGAGCAACGCGACCAAAACATTGGCCGCGCGCAGCCCCAAGGTGAGCGCTGCGCCAACCGATCCGATGACACTTAGAACCGGTGTTCCCAGCAAGAGAGAAAGCACCACTATCGCCAGACCATTCTGCGACAATCCGAACTGAACTCCAAGTACCGGCGCGATCAGGACGAGCGGAACTTCCGCAACGATCCAGTGCGCCAGCACTTTCGCCAGCACCACCAGATAGACCGGCTGCGGCGTCAACAGCAACTGCTCGAGTGTCCCATCCTGATAATCGTTGCCGAAGATGCGTCCCAACGACAACATCGAGGCCAGCAGCGCTGCTACCCAGACGACGCCCGGCGCGATCGTCCTCAGTGTCTCTCGTTCCGGCCCGATGCCCAGCGGAAACAAGCTCACCACAATTATGAAAAAGAACAATGTCGCAAGGACATCGGCGCGACGGCGCCACGCCAGAATCAAGTCGCGCCAGACCAGCCAGACAAACATCGATTGGACGGAAGCGTTCGTCACTACGAGAGTCGCAATTGCTGGATTTTGGGCACGGCCAGATTTAAATCCTGATGCGTCGCTACGATCGCTATACCGTCTTTCTTCAAATGCTCCGTAATGAACTCGCGTGACAGATTCATGGCGGTGTCGTCCAGCGAAGTCAGCACTTCGTCCAGGATCCAGAGCCTGGTAGTCGACGTCAGCATTCGCGTCATTCCGAGACGTCTCCGCTGGCCGGCGGACAGGACGCGTGCCGGCAAATTCTGTTGTTGCGATAGTCCGACCCGCGCCAGTATTTCCCGGGCTTCGCCACTAGCCAGCGTTTTTCCCGCGACCGCACTGGAGATTTTCAGATTCTCAATCGCCGTCAACTCGTCCTTCACCGCATTCTGATGACCGAGATAAGCGACGGCCGCATAATACTCTTCGCCTAACCTGCGAATGCTTTGCCCTTTCCAACGCACTTCGCCGGCGGCAGGTGTTGCCAGCCCACAGAGAATTCTCAGCAGACTCGTCTTGCCACTGCCGTTCGGACCGCGCAGTTCAATCAACTCGCCGGGGCCAAGCGTGAAATTCAGATCTTTGAACAAGCGGCGCGTGCCTCGGACGCAAGTTAAGTTGATGGCTTCGAGCATCCACCTTCCTCGATATTCTGAGTCGCATTGGAGCAACTAAGACATGTGCATCGATCGAGATGGATAATAGCCGACGTGTGCAGAACTTGCCATGACGAGCGACGGCCGGACCGGAACACGCTTCACACTTCTTTCGGCTATGCAGCTTCGCAAGCGAAGCGTTGGCCGGAAAAGAGATTCACGATCGGTTGGTTGAAAAAGCGACAAAACTCAGATGAGTTGTCCGATCCATGCGCTGGTTAGGCTTTCGGACGCGGTTCGGTTTGGCCGTTAACTTTAAGCCAGCCCTGCCAGCCTCCCTGAAGCACGCGCACACGTTTGAATCCCACCTCTAAAAAAATCTGCGCAGCGCGGATGCTGGCTTCATCGTGCGGGCAGGCGCAATACGTAACCACCTCGCGGTCGCGCGGCAGATCTTTCAACGGCGGCATCGTGATGCGATACGAAAGTTTTCTCAGCTTGAAATAGAGGGCGCCCTTGATTTTGCCGCTGCTGAGATAAGAGGGCGTATCTCGCACGTCAATGATAGTGACTGCCTGATTCGCGGCGAGTATGCTTTTCAGTTGTCCGGGAGAAATAAAATCCGGTGCAGTTGTGCTTTTCTGTCCGGCCGCTACCATGGTGGCCCTCGTCGCCGCGACCTGTCCGACCCATAACGCTGAAGACAGGATCGCAACCAGTAACGCAGCCAATAGACCCTTGCGCCTCATTTAGACCTCCATCTTCGTAAGTAAGACTACTTCTCGGCTGACACCAGCTTGGGGTGTAACAGATCGAACTTGTTCGGTTTCGGTTTGATTCCGGGGTGAGTAAGCTTGACCTCAACTTCACCTTTGAAAGTCCGGGGGTCATACCAGGAATATTGCGCGCCGGTAAAATAAAGATAACCACTTTTACCTCGCAGCGTTTCACCAATCATATCGCCGCCCGGACGAGGCAGAGCCACTCCTTTGTTGGCATCGGCGACTTCGCTCTTCTTCTGAGCTTTGAGGTCCTGACCCACCGCATTCTTCAAAAGATATGTTTGTCTCGCGTGCGAATCGCGCCAACCGTCCGGGCCGTAGCCATGAATGATGGCGAGCAGCATGTCATTCTGGGCAATTTGCATCGGCGGATCGTTAGGCTTTGGTATGACAAAAGGACTTCTCAGAATCCACGGCGGAAACTGTTGGTTCATTTCGCCGAGTCCTCCCGGCATCGGCTTCAAGATAATGGCGATATCATCTGAGCCGTCACCGTTAAAGTCTCCGGTAAAGAAACCCGGCTGACGGCGGGAATCGACCACGGCGGAATCGCGGAAGATGCGGGTCACAGCTTCGTCCACTTCTGCCTGTGTCGGCGCAGATTGCCCCGGGACTTGGGTTGAAGCAGTCGCCTCCAACGGTTGAGATGCCTCTACCGGTGGAGCTTGATTCGCCGCCTGTGTCTTCTCCGACTGCTTGCTGTTACAACCCCATACCGAGGCCAGAATAACCAGGCTGAATCCGAACTGTAATCCATGGTTGACAACATTCGCGCGGCCCAACAGACATGTCATCACAACCTCCGTGACAAGCTCTCTGCGTCCAGAAGGTAAGGGAAGCTCGCCGAAACTTACTGCGGCGAGCTTCCGAGTGTCCGGTGTGATGAGGCACCGGCATCATAACGACAAGACGAAAGCCAACAGATCGGCCCGCTGCGCGGCCGTCAACGCCAGGAAGGCATTGCGCGCTGCGGTGGCCTGGCCCGCATGTCGTTGAATTGTTTCAGACACGTTGACGCTTAGACCATCGTGCATGAAGCGGTTGCGAGCCCGGATGCCCCAGAGCGGCGCGGTCCGCATTTGGTTGGCGGTCGATTGGCCCGCGTTTTGGACAATGCCATCCCCGGTGCCGACATCATGCAGAGCGAAGTCGCTGAAAGGATGAATTATCTTGTCGCCCAAAGCGGCCGGGACAGTGAAGGCTCCGCCGTTGATCGCGGTTCCGGCCGGAGCAGTTGTGAAGGTGCGGGTGTGACAAGTGTTACAGCCGACCTGATTGAAAAGCGAATCGCCACGAACCGCCGCCGCCGGTAGCGGGTTTTGCCGGCCCGGAGCCCGCGTAGCAGCCATGAAGTCCGCAAACGCCAGAACATCGCCGCCATCGTCTTCCGGATCGACGACAGGGTCGAATGGCGGGCCAGTGACGTCGATTACACCTTCAGCCGTACTGGCCGGATTCTCGTGCGTACCGGCGTCCGGCGCTGACGAGCTGCGGCCACCAAATCCGTCGAATTTGTTCGTAATACCCATTTCGTTCAGGTAGGCATCGCCGGCAAAAGACAGAAGGCTGGCGTGCTGAGCTTTCCAACCGAAACGGCCAATGCGCAGAGTGTTGTTGGCTTCGACGACTGGAACTGCCGTAAGCACGCCGCGTTGTGCCGCCGGTTCTGCGGCCACGTTGTTTTGCAGATCCTGGTTTGCGATACACTCCACAAATCCATCGCCCAGCGCCTGGGTGACAAGGCGGAATGCTCGGACGGTTTCGGCAGTCGTAATGTGCTCGACCACGTCCGAATCAGTGCCCCGAGCGTGAATTAGTTGACCGCCGGGAGCGTCAACGAAGTTCCCGCCGGAAAGGTGACCGGCGCGAAACTCCATCTGTTGGCCGAATGCGCCAGTGTCCACCGCCTGGTGGCAAGTGACACATCCAACGTCGTTGTAAGTTGGCCCGAGGCCATCAGCCACGGTTTCTTCTTCTTCGAAGATGAACTTATTGGCTTCGAAGGTCCCGTTGCCTCGGGCGGTAGGCGGTACGGGGTCGGCGACGCATTCGTCAGGCGGAGTACCTCGTGCGCCGAAGTTATTGAATAAGTCGTCTGTTTTGGCGTCCATATCCGTGGTCAGAGCCTCGGTTGGAGCCAGCAGTGCAAATGCGGCGCCGCCGCTGCCGGTTTCGGGACTTACCTCGTTCTTATCCTTATCTTTTTGACCTGTGCTTGTCGGAGACAACCACAGCGACAGGGCCAAAGCCGCAAACAGAGTCAAGGCTAAAACTTTGAAGAGCTTTGACATTTCCACACCTCCTCAGAGTAGAGATCAGTTGAAAGGGACACATAGGTGCACATCTGCCGGGCGGCAAAAGTCGCCTAGTGATCTACTTGATTGACCGCTTGTTACCTGCTTGTTCGTTCGGCTGGCGAATAGAGGTCGATCTGCTTTGCACCGCAGCCAGAACAAAATGCGGCTGAGATACTCACGGGGTGTAAGCCATCTCAATTAAGACAAAGCAGATGGTTGCAAGTGGGCGTAACTCTATTCCAAATTAGTTATAGTGTCAATGCAAAAATCTGCACAATGGCATGAAAAGTTGACTCGGCCGGGAGTGTACTTTGTACGCAGTTTGGTCCGCCACAAAAGAGATCGCGAGGTGTCGTCAAATCGTCGTTCCTTGCCGACCGCTAATTTCTAAGCTAAAACCGGGGAGGAGTTAACCACCATCGGTTCAAAATAATGTGAGGCATCCATCCACCAAACTGAGCGAATGAAATTCTCTGAGCGCGATCAACGAGTGACCGAACTCGACGAGCAGTTGCATGAAATTGCAGAGCGTCTGATCCCGACTGGTCTACATGTGTTCGGTCGGGGATCTGAGTTGAAGGAAAAGGCGGCGCTGTTTCGCATGGTCGCTTCCTACGATCGTCCCGAGCATGGCGCGCAAGCCCTGCCCAAATTAGTGGCCGAGGCCCTCGGCTTTGACGCCGAGGTTTTGAATGAGTCCGCGACCAGCGAAACCAGAGTTTTGATTGATGCGATTGTCGCAGAATCGATTGTTCGATTCTGTGAAGGGGGCGGCAGCAGCGCTGCGTTGCAGTTAAGTCGGAGCGCCGGCGTAAGGCCAGAGGACTCCTTGCCGGCATTCGGGCTTTTGGAAAATGTCTCCAACAATCTGGAATCGAATTGTGAAATCGAATCGTTGCTCAGAGCTTTGCGCGGTGAGTACATTCAGCCCGGCCCGGGAGCGGACATTGTTCAGAATCCCTCGGTTCTACCAACCGGCCGCAACACTCACGCGGTGAATCCTTATTCCGTTCCGTCGCCGGCGGCGTTCATTCGAGCCAGAACCACTGCGGAAGCGCTGCTGCAGCGATATCGCGACGAGTATGGTCGTTACCCGCGCGCGCTCGCCATGGTGCTCTGGGGCCTGGACAACATCAAGACCCAGGGAGAAGGTGTGGCGCAGGCGCTTTGGCTACTCGGGGTGCGTCCGATTCGTGACGCTCTCAATCGTGCTACCGAGGTCGAGATCATTCCGCTATCAGAACTGAAGCGGCCGCGCATGGACGTCGTGATGACGGTCTCCGGAATCTTTCGCGATCTCTTTGCGCCGACGATGGCGCTGCTGGACAAGGCTGCTCGCAAGGTGGCGCAGCTGGATGAGCCTTCCGACATGAATTACCTGCGGCGCAATGTCACCGCGAAGGTTGAAGGCGAGCATGCGTCGTTCGATGACGCGGTAACGCGCGTCTTTTCGAATGCCCCTGGGAATTACGGCACTAATGTGAACTTCATGGTGATGCAGTCGGCATGGGAGAACGAAGCGACGCTCGGCGATCTCTTCGTCACGCGCAAATCTTTCGCCTATACGCGCGACTCACAGGGACGAACGGTTGAAGGCCGCGAGGCGCCGGAGCTGATGAATGATGCGTTGTCCCGCGTTGAGGCGACCTTTCAAAATATCGATTCATTCGAAGTCGGCATCACGGACGTCGATCATTATTTCGAATATCTCGGTGGCATATCGAAAGCCGTCGAAACGCGCTCGCAGGTTCGACCTTCTATCTATCTGTCCGACTCGCTGTCACCGCAAACGAAAATCCGATCGTTGGAAGAGACCGTCCGACTCGAGACGCGCACCAAGACTCTTAACCCCAAGTGGTACGAAGGCATGCTGAAGCACGGCTTCCGCGGTGTCGCCGAAATCGAGAACCATGTAGCCAACACTTTCGGTTGGAGCGCCACCGCCGATGCCGTCGATCCCTGGATCTATACCGAAATCAGCCGGACGTTCCTGCTTGACGAAGAGATGTTCGAGCGTTTGCGGGAACTCAACCCGTATTCACTTGCTTCGCTGGTAAGGCGACTGCTCGAAGCTCACAAACGTGGCTACTGGAATCCTGATGAAGAGATTCTCGAAAAGCTGCGACTGGCAGAAGAGCGTTTGGCGGAGGCGCCGGTAACGACATGAAGGTGACAGTTCTCCATGTTGGCTCAAGCCTGCTGGCGCCGCTGCGAAATGCCGAGCGCGAAATGAATCGTGACGGAATCGATCTGCATCTGGCGGTACACAACTTTGGCAGCGTCTTTGCCGACGAACGATGGAAGACCATCGAATCCGATCTAAGTGAGTCGTCAGTGATCTTCGTCATCCACGTAATGGATGGCGAGAACGCCTCGCGCGTGCTGCCGTTGCTGGACAATTATCGATTGAACGCCGCGGTGATTGTTATCAACTGCATGCCGGAGTTGATGCGGCGCACTCGGATCGGCAAATTGGATCTGGCGAAGCTGGCAGGTAAAGGACAAAAGGGGTCTGAGGATGGTGATGAGAGCGTTCCAGGGCTGCTCAAGTCGGTCGCATCGTGGGTTGGCAAGCAGGCGCGTAGTAAACCAAAGAACGGAACGCGCCAACGAAGTCATGCTGACTATTTGAAATGGGCCGAGCGGCTGCCGGCGCTGCTTCGGTTTGTGCCAAACGCCGGACGGCTGCGCGACGCGAAGAACTATCTGCTACTGATGAGTTACTTTCTCCAGCCCACGCCGAACAATATCAAATCAATGATTTTGCTGGCGGTGAAGGAATACGCCGGAACTGATCAGTTAAGAGAAGTAGCGTTGCCGGCGCCCGAAGTCGTTCCCTCAGTAGGCATCTATCATCCCGATGCGCCGAAGCTCTTCGAGACATTCGAAGCCTATGAAGGCTGGTATCGTTCAAGAAAAATGAAGGCCTTAGGGTCAGGCGCGGTTTCTTTAGATCCCGCCACGACAATTGGTCTTTTGTTAATGAGACCCCAGATCGTCAGTGATTCACGCAAACATTACGACGCATTGATCCGGGCAATTGAAGCCGAGGGACTCGAAGTAATTCCGGCAATCTCGACGCTGATGGACAATCGCCAAGCCTGCGAGAAGTTCTTCCTTGGTACGCAAGCCTCCGGCTTGTCATCTTCAGAAAACGAGCACGCCGGAGGCGTACATACCTCACGGGTCAGTCAGATCGTTTCACTTACCGGTTTCAGCTTTGTCGGCGGACCGGCGATGAATGACAGTGAAGCCGCGGCCGATTTCCTTGGCGAACTGAATATTCCTTATCGCTCTCTGGTTAGTCTCGACACGCAGACGATCGAATCGTGGCGAGAATCGTTCACCGGCCTTAATCCGGTACAGACCGGGATGCAGATCGCAATCCCCGAAATCGACGGCGCTACCGAGCCCTACATTTTCGGCGGCATCCCTGAACGTGGAGTCGAGCCTGTACCGTTGGAAACTCGCTGCCGGCGCATTGCGCGACGACTGAAACGGTGGCACCGGTTGCAAACTGCGAATCGCGAAGACTTAAAAATCGCGCTGGTCGTCTATTGCTTTCCCCCCAACAAGGGCAACGTCGGGACGGCGGCGGACCTGGATGTATTCGCCAGCGTGTTCGACATGCTGCAGCAGCTGGAGCGCGATAGTTATCGGGTTGAAGTGCCCTCCAGCGTCGACGAGTTGCGCGGCCGTTTGTTGAATGGCAATTCAGCCGAATTCAATTCGACCGCGAATATCGCTTATCGCATGACCCTCTCTGAATATAAGGAAACATGTCCGTTCGCAGCGGAAATAGAAAAAGACTGGGGCAGTGCACCGGGTAAAATCAATTCAACCGAAAGTGAGTTGTTGATTCAGGGAATTCATCTCGGAAATGTTTTTGTCGGCGTGCAGCCAACGTTTGGTTACGAAGACGATCCCATGCGGCTGCTGATGTCCAGGGGCGGAACGCCGCATCATGGCTTCGCGGCGTTTTATGCTTATCTGGAAAAAGTTTTGGGCGCGGACGCGGTCGTTCACGTAGGGACACATGGCGCGATGGAGTTCATGCCCGGGAAACAAGTGGGGCTTTCGGATGAATGCTGGCCTGATCGGTTAATCGGCGACTTGCCGAACCTATATATTTACAGCGTAAACAACCCGTCTGAGGGCACCATCGCGAAGCGCCGATCCTACGCCGAGTTGATTTCGTACCTGACGCCGCCGATTGAAAGCGCCGGCCTATATAAAGGACTAGCTACGTTGCGTGATCTGATTGAGGGGTATCGCCGTGCGACCGACGAAGCTGAGAAGGACGAATTATACGAATTGATTGAAAGTACCAGACGATCGGTGAATCTTGCCCTGGATCAGCCGGTTTCTTAGCGCCTGAGCGATGCAGAGCTCAAATACTCTCGAAATTGTTCAGCGGTAAGTCGATGGCGGAAAGCTTCGATACCATCGATGAAAAGCACGGGAATTTCGTAGCGATACCGGTCAAACAACTCCGGGTCGGTGCGGATATCGACCTCCTCCAGCGCATATAGTTCTTCGACGCCTGCACTGCGCATTTCGTCTTTCATCTCGTGACAAAGGCCGCAGCCTTCCTTCGTGTACAGCACGACCCGAATCTTCTCTGTCATGTGGCTGGCTCATCCTTTCGTCATTGCGAAACTTAACGTGATTTCTTAACTATCCTCTTGCCAACTTCGCTTTGAAGATGTATAAATGCGCTTCTGTCGGAACAATCTTATATTCTTTTATTTGTCGACCGCACTTCTAGTGAACAAGGCTAAATCGGTTTTCACAGAGACATTAATCCCTGTGTCGCGGGGAATTGTATAGCTTTTGAAGAATTCCCGGCGTTGAAGTGTGAGCGATCGACGATGTGATCGCGATCACGTTTGCGGAGGTTTAGGGAGTGGACAGCACCTTGGACCAGCAAAGCTCAGGAGTAGCCGCACCCCCGGCGAACGCACCATCTGCGCCGGCGGCCAAGGTGCCTGCCAAGACTGCCGCTAAACCGCCGGCGGTGGTGGTGGAGTCCAATCCTGATCCGCCCATCAATAAAACTCGCCGCCGCATAGTCTGGGTTAGCGTAGCCGGCTTTCTGACGACGTGCTTCCTGATGTTCGTGCGGTTCTTTCTGCCGCGCTCCATCACTGAGCCGCCCAGCACCTTTAAGATTGGCTTTCCGGGCGATTACGCCCTGGGAGTCGATACCAAATATCAACAGCAATATCGTATTTGGGTCGATAAGACTTCCGATCGCTTGTTCGTTGTCTATGCGCGCTGCACCCATCTGGGCTGCACGCCGGACTGGAAAGCGAGCGAAAACAAATTCAAATGCCCGTGTCACGGCAGCGGCTATGACAGCGAGGCAATCAACTTTGAAGGGCCCGCGCCGCGACCTATGGATCGCGCGCACGTTGAACTTGACGCTGAAGGCCAGATCGTCGTGGATGTAAGCAGGCTCTTTAAATGGCCAAAAGGCGAGCGAAACGAATTTAACGACGCCGGTGCTTATATACCGCTGTAAACGCGCGGCTAAAGATGGTAGATAACGATCCAAAAGAAACCCAGCAGCTGACCGGCGAGAAGAACACCGGCCTGGTTGAGCGCGCCAAAGACACCGCCATGTCTTTGAAAGATCGCGCCCTCGAAGAGGCCAAAGACTACAAGGATCCGCAGCAAACCCAGGTTTGGAAATCCATCTTCCGCGTCTCCCATGAGCGCTCCGACCCGCGCAATCGTTCGCTGGCGATTCTCTCAAACGTCTTTCTGCACCTGCATCCGGCAAAGATCAATCGCGATGCGGTGCGCTATCGGTACACCTGGGGAATGGGCGGCATCACTTTCTATCTCTTCATCGTGCTGACATTCACGGGTGTCTTGCTGATGTTCTATTACCATCCCACCAAGATCGACGCCTTCAAGGACATTCTTTATCTCGAGCACGACGTCCCGTTCGGGAAGCTCCTGCGCAACATGCACCGCTGGGCGGCACACCTAATGGTGATCACCACCTGGCTGCATATGTTCCGCGTGGTGCTCACCGGTTCTTATAAGAAGCCGCGAGAATTCAATTGGTGCGTCGGAGTCGTACTGCTGGTGCTGACGCTGCTGCTTTCGTTTACGGGCTATCTCCTGCCCGACGATCAGCTCGGTTTCTGGGCGGTAACGGTTGGAACCAACATGGCGCGCGCTTCGCCAATGGTGGGAAATGAAGGCCCGTTTGGTGCGCAGTTAGGATTGACGCCTTACAACGACGTGCGATTCGGCCTGCTGGGCGGGTCGATCGTGGACGCCAACGCGCTGCTGCGCTCGTACATCTGGCACTGCATCGGCATTCCGCTGGTGGCGTCGATCTTTATGGCGGTCCATTTCTGGCGCATCAGAAAAGACGGCGGTATTTCAGGTCCGGCCCCGGTTATGCTTGAGTCGGAAATGAAAGTGTTAAAGAAGAAGTAGTCACGATCTCAAATTTTTGAAATTTGAGATTCCGGAAAAGATGAGCGCAATCGTCGAACGACAACCGCAAGCTAGTTCACGCCGAAACAAGATCATCGGCCTCGTGGTCGTTTTGGTCCTGGTGGGACTGTGGGCGTTTTCGGTGCATGACTGGCACCAACTCTGGAAGATTGCCTCGGCGCCCGACAATATACCCATTGTCGGCATGCTCTTTCTGGTGCCTTTCTTCACCTGGCTGGGAATTAAGCAAGCGAAAGATAACGACCGGCTGATTGTCGAGCTTGAAGGCGACAAGGATCTCGCCAAGACGCATCATCGCAAAGTCGAGCCGTGGCGTCCGGGTTGGGCGAAGGAGCTTCACGTCTGGCCGTATCTCGTGCGCGTCGAGTTTCTGGCGACCGTTATTGTGACCGTCATCTTGTATGTGTGGTCGATTACGCTCAACGCCCCGCTCGAAGAACCCGCCAATCCAAACCTGACCATGAACCCATCGAAGGCGCCGTGGTATTTCCTCGGGCTGCAGGAGATGCTGGTTTACTTCGATCCGTGGATTGCGGGGGTGGTGATGCCCTCGATCATTATGATCGGCCTCATGGTCTTTCCTTACGTCGATTCAAATCCGCTCGGTAATGGTTATTACACACTGAGACAGCGGCGCTTTGCCGTGAACATGTTCAACTGGGGATTCCTGATGTGGATCCTGCTGATCGTCATTGGGACTTTCATTAGGGGGCCGGGTTGGATTTGGTTCTGGCCGGGTGAGACGTGGGATCACAACACCGTCGTGTTTGATCGCAACCGGGATGTGCACGAGATCGTCGGGCTGACGGTGCAGAATTTCCCGAATCAAGCGAACTTGATGAAATACGTAGTGATTCCACTTTTCGGATTAATTCTGGTGGGCGGGTTCTACATCCTCGCCGGTCTTTTCTTCCATTGGCTGATGTTGCGTGGGCCGCTGCGGATGAGCTACCTCGTGTCGCCCAGGAAACTGATTGCGTGGGCCAAAGAACCTGATCCGTTCGAGCAGAAACTGCTGGCGAATACGAGTTTGCTCCAGTATCTGACGTTTCAATTTTTTGCGATCAGCGTGTTGATGGCGATGCCGGTGAAGCTCATCTTACGGCTCGTGTTTACGATCAAATATGTCTGGGTGACTCCCTGGTTCAACGTCTAAATCATCAAGGAATCATAAACTGTGGCTGAGTCTCAGGAACCGATCGATTCGCTGGTAAAGAAAGAATCTGAGCCGCAACGCGATCCGATCGCGAGCCGATCGACCAGCGCGACCGTTCTGATCTGCGTCGTGTTGCTGATGCTTTGCACCGGCTGGGCGCTCTACGACGAGGGTTTCGGCCAGCGTCCCTGGCGGCCGATGCAGCAGGAATTTGTCCGGCGCTACACCGCCTACCTCAAAAGCATCCGCAAAGACGCCGGCAAAACCGAAGAGGAAATAAAAGCGACCCCTGAATATCAGCAACTGGACGAAGAAGCGAAGACCGCCAACGATAGAGTCAAGACTGACATCTCTGCCATCGACAAAAAGGTCAACACCATCCAGGCGAAACTGGATGCCGTCACCGATCCATTTCAAAACCAGCGCGGCCGCATAGTCGTCATCACGTTCAAACGCGAAACGGTGCCGGACAAGAGTTTTTGGGCGGGCCTTTACGATAAGCAACTGAAGGCCAAGAAAGCCGAAAAAGTCTCAGTCGACATGCCGGAAGAGTCAGGCAAGACGACTCGGCAGAACATGGATTATGCGCAGCTCGAAAAGACCTTCAATGATCTGCGAGACGAGAAAGCCAAATACCAGGGACAGAAAGCCGAGTTACTTAAAGAGCCCAGCGAGTTGGCAAAGAAGCGTGACGAGTATCTGAAGAATCATGTCACTACGTTGCCGCGTAAGAACATTGATGACCTGATTCGCAAGAACCAGGACTCGTTTGACTATACAATTCTTGGCCACCAGATCAGCGTCAATGAGTACGGCATTGTGGATCGGTGTGAGATTTGCCACCTCGGTACGCGCGAACCGCTTAACATTTCCAAGAACGATATGGCTCCGGCCGGACCTGGCAAGAAGCGTCTGGACGACATGGCGCGCGCATTTGTGAGTCACCCGCGCAAAGAGCTGCTGCAAATTCACAATCCGGAAAAGTTTGGTTGCTCGGCCTGCCACGGCGGCAATGGGCGCGCCACCACGAGCGTCGAAAAAGCCCACGGGCTCAATCCGTTCTGGTTGCATCCGCTGTTTCCCAAGGAGAACACCGAAGCCGGCTGCCAGATGTGTCATGCCAACGATCGCGTGACGCAAGGTGCGGATACTCTGAATCTCGGCAAAGACCTTTTCTATCAGCGTGGCTGCGTCGGCTGTCATCGGATGGAAGCTTTCGATCGTGAGGCTGACGCGCTGACGAATGCGCGACAGTCGATTTCGCAGCTCCAGGAGCAGATTGCGTCGAACGAGCGGCAAGCGAAGCTGGACACCGACAACAGCGCGAATGCCAGCGATGAAAAAGGCGTGCAGACACTTTTAGCGCACGCTGATTCGCTCCGGGTGCAGAATAGTTTGTTGGCGGCGCGCATCGATGAGTTGAATTTGCAGACGCGTTATTTGCAGCAGGACCAAAAGAAAATCGGCCCGAATTTGAAGGACGTGCGGTTGAAGCTGCGAAAGGAATGGATTCCGGCCTGGCTTGAAAATCCGCAAGCGTTCCGCCCCGGCACAAAGATGCCCACCTTCTGGCGCTTCAAAGAGGACAAGGAAGAAGGCGCGAAGGATCTAAAGGCGGTCGCCGCTTATCTCTGGCAGAACGGGTTCGATGGCAAGACGCCGGCGCAGGCCCAGGGCGACAAGACGCACGGCAAAGAGCTGTTCGAATCGCGCGGCTGTCTGGCCTGCCATTCAATTGGTGAAGAGAGCGAGAAATTGGGCGGAACGTTCGCTGCGAATCTGAGCCGCGTCGGTGAGAAGTCGAACTACGACTACATCGTGCGGTGGATTTATAACCCACGCGAACGCTGGGCGCCGTATTGTCCGAAAGAGCATCGCGACCTGACGCCGGAGGATTATTCCAGGCACAACCTGCCTTATCTCTTTGACACTGAACTTCATTCGACCTGTCCGAACGATGGCGCAGAGCTTCAGGTTCAGAACATGACGGTCATGCCGAATCTGCGCTTGTCTGAGCAGGATTCACGGGACATCGCGACCTACATATTCTCGCTGTCGGCCCCGCAAACTTCGGGCGACGTGTCGTACATGGATGACCCGAAACTGGCCGAGGAAGGGAAGGCGGAGATCAAGCAGTACGGCTGTGCCGGTTGTCACGAAATCAAGGGTTTCGAGGAAGAGCAGCGCATCGGCAAAGAGTTGACGACCGAAGGGGCGACGCCGCTCGAACGGCTCGACTTCGCGCTCCTTACCCAAGACGCGGAATATGGTCGCGAGCCAAAGGTCAATGGTAATCGGCTGGTGGTTCATAAGGACGCAAACGGCAAAGAATCAAAGGAGACCGAGTGGTATAACCACCGTGGCTTCTTTGAACATAAGCTGAGCGAGCCCGGTATCTACGATCGTGGCAAGTCGCAGTATCTCGATCCTAAAGATCGTCTGCGCATGCCGAAGCCTTATCTCACTGAAGAGTGGCGGAGCAGCCTGACGACGCTGCTGCTCGGCAGTCTGGGCGCGGAAGGATCAAACGTGCCTCCTTCGCTCTTCTACAATCCGCAGGATTCGCGACGGCAGGACATTCAGAACGGCTGGTGGGTCATCAAGAAGTACAACTGCATGGGCTGTCACATGCTGCAACCCGGCCAACAAGTTACCGCCTACAATAATGCGGCCGAACCGACGACGGTGATCGGTGGCACGGTGTTGAGTTCGCTGCCGTTCTACCAGACCCAGAAAGAGTACCTGCCGCCGCCGCTCACCAGCGAAGGCGCGCGCGTCGATCCTGAGTGGTTGATGAAATTCCTGAAAGATCCTTCGCTGATGCAGTCGGGCGAGAAACCGTCGACGCCTTCTTCGTCGTCTGCCGCGCCGGCGTCGTCGCCGAAAGCGAGCGGCTCTCCGAATGCGAGTTCGTCGCCAGCCGCGAAGCCCGCGACTTCGGCAAATGATCAGAGCAACGGCAAATTGCTGCCACAGTGGGGGCTGAATCGGAACGGCGTGCGCCCCTACATCCAGGTGCACATGCCGACGTTCAATTTCTCGCCGAATGAGCTGCGGGTGCTGGTGCGATTCTTCATGGCGGTCTCGTCACAGAACGACCCATATATTAAGGAGCCGATGACGCCGCTGACTGAATCGGAGAAGTCGATCGCGCGCAACATGTTCGTCTCCGGCACGCCCTGTCTGAAGTGTCACATCACCGGCGAACCGGGGCATGACGCGAAGGCGATTGCTCCCAACTTCCTTTTGGCGAGTCAGCGTCTGAAACCTGATTGGACGTTCCGTTGGCTTTTGGATCCGGCGCAAATCTCGCCGGGCACCGCGATGCCCACCGGCTTGTTTGTGAAAGACAAGGCCACCGATCGTTGGGTGGTGAATCTACCGAATCTGCCGCCTGACGTGGCCGCTTATCACGATGATCACGCCCGGCTGCTGGTGCGCTACATGTTCATGATGACACCGGACGAGCAGAGGCGTTTGTTGTCGGCTTCGCCGGCGCCGGCGAAACCTGCGGCAACGCCCGCGGCGAAGACCACCGGGCGGAATAGCCAGCGTCCGAACGGAAGAGAACAGGTAAGCCGGAATCGAACCGGCCGCAGTGATCGGCGAAGTAATCATCGTCGCCATCAACATGTAGTTACCCAGGCAGTGCACCGGAGGTGGTTGGTCGCAGGCTGACAGCTTGTGCTGCGTACGGTATGCTTGGTTTTTCATTACAAACAGCTATCTTAATTTTGGAGGACTCAATTTATGTTGAGTAAAAATGCTCGATTGTGGTTGGGCTTGATCGCCATAATAAGTTTGCTCTCGCTGGCCTCATCCTGCAGTAAAAGCGAGGAAGAACCGGACGATAAGGGCGGTCCGACCACGGCCGGCGCCCCGCCACCGCCGTCGAAAGGTAACGAGGGAACGATTACCGGGAAAGTAACTTATGGGGGCGCGGTGCCTGAGTCGAAGAAAATCGACACGTCCGCTGATCCGGCTTGCACCTCAAAGAATCCAAACTTGACGACGGAAGAATGGGTGGTCAAGGACGGAAACCTGGCGAACACCTTCGTTTACATCAAAGATGGGACAATCGACGGCGCGAACAAGCTTGCGACTTACGCCTGGCCGGCGCCGGGTGACGCAGTGACGCTGGACCAGAACGGATGTCATTACAAGCCGCACGTCATGGGCGTGATCGTAAAGCAGAAGATCAGCATCACCAACAACGACCCGACGACCCACAACGTTCACTTCAGTCAGGGCCTCAATCCTGATTGGAACCAATCGCAGCCCAATGGAGCGGCCGCATTGTCGCATGTGCTGAACGCCGCTGAAGTGATGGTGCCGGTAAAGTGCAATCAACACCCCTGGATGAAGTCCTACATTGCCGTGTTGAAGCACCCGTTCTTTGCCGTCAGTGCCGAGGACGGAACCTTCACCATCAAAGGCGTGCCTCCGGGCAAGTACACCGTCGTGGCCTGGCATGAAGGCGGCGCGAAGGGAACTGAGAAGACGATGGAAGTGACCGTTCCCGCCAGTGGCGCAGGGAAGGCCGACTTCGCGTTCGGCGCCGCGGCCATGGGCCAGGAGAGTTCGTTGCCGATGGTAGCCGCGATCGAGTTCCCGAATTTGCACAATCAGCACAGACATTAAGGATGATAGGTGGTGGGTGATAGGAAGGTCTTATCACCTATCACCATTTTACCCGTCACCATGAACCGAGCTTTACACCGCTTCGCCGTATTTGTGGCGTGTGCGACGTTCTTTCTCATTATTGCCGGCGCGAATGTGACGAGTCACGATGCCGGACTCGCGACTTCCGATTGGCCAAAATCGAATGGGCAGTGGTTCCCGCAGATGGTGGGTAATCTGTTCTGGGAGCATGGTCATCGGATGGTCGCCACCGCCGTCGGTATCCTGACGATCCTGCTCGCCGTATATCTTCAGGTAAGCGAGCGACGAACGTGGGTGAAGCGGCTGGGCTGGGCGGCGCTCGGCGCAGTCATCGCTCAGGGCTTGTTGGGCGGACTGACGGTTAAGCTTAATCTGCCGCTGACGGTTTCGGCCGCGCATGCGACCCTGGCGCAATTGTTCTTTCTCATTACCGTAAGTCTGGCGGTGTTCACTTCGAAGCGTTGGGTGGATGCCGATCCGGTCGAGCAGGTTCCCGAAGGGCCACGCATCCGTTCGATGTGCGTGCTCGCTCTGATCGTTATCCTTACCCAATTGGTGTTAGGCGCGACGCTGCGACACTCGGCCACGTGGGATCAGGATCTGCCGACGCCGTTGTTGGTGGCTCACATTTGCGGCGCGGTGGTAGTCACCCTGGTGTTAGCGACCACCATTGCGCTGGTGCTGATTCGCTATCGCAACGAACAGTATCTTTCGCGCCCGGCGATGATCGCGTCTGCGCTTTTGTTCGTACAGTTGGCCCTGGGATTGGCGGCGCTGATTACGCGCATGAGGTCGCCCTTTGACCCGCAGCCGCTGACGCCGATGGTGGCGGTGACGGTAGCTCACGTCGCCTGTGGGGCTTTGGTTTTCGCCGTCACGATCGTTTTGACCTTGAGAGTTTTTCGCACAATCCGGGCTGCCGGTAATGAATACGGATTGGCTCACGCATGAATTTCTAATTGATGTCGACAAAGACCGCTGCATTACCGATTCATTCATCAACTGCCGCAGAGGCAGTCGCGCCTTCGTCTGCTAAAGCGCGGGTGGGCGCTTACCTTGAACTGACCAAGCCGCGCATCACTTTTCTGATCGTTCTCACGTCGGCGGCAGGTTTTGCCCTCGGGTCGCGCGGGGCGGTGAATTATCTCTTGCTGGCGCATGCGTTGGTGGGCATTGGGTTGTTGTCCTCTGGCATTGCAACGCTGAATCAGTTCATGGAACGCGATCTCGACGGACTGATGCGACGTACTGCCGATCGCCCGCTGCCTTCAGGCCGGTTGTTGCCATTCGAGGCGCTTTGGTTCGGCGTGGTGCTCACGTTAATGGCTGAGTTGTATCTGGCGCTGTTCGTGAATACCTTGACCGCGCTGTTGGGGTTAACGGTCATTACCGGTTATCTCTTCGTTTACACGCCGCTAAAGACACGCACTTCACTTTCGACAGCCCTCGGCGCATTTCCGGGCGCGATGCCGCCGCTGATGGGATGGACCGCCGCGCGCGGCGAAATCGATGTCTCCGCGTGGGTCCTTTTTGCGATTCTCTTTCTCTGGCAATTTCCGCACTTTCTCGCCATCGCCTGGATGTATCGCGAAGACTACGGTCGCGCGGGAATTCGCATGCTGCCGGTGGTTGAACCTGACGGCCGCGTCACGGGACAACAGATCATTGCCTATGCGCTGATGCTGGTGCCGGTGAGTTTGCTGCCGACCGCGCTGGGAATATCCGGAAAGATCTATCTCGTGGCAGCCGCGGTGTTGAGTCTCTTGTTCCTTGCCAGCAGCGTTCGGGCTGCAATTTCGAAGTCTAATCAACACGCGCGGCAGTTGCTGTTAGCGTCAGTGCTGTATCTGCCACTGTTGTTCGGCGTAATGGTTTTAAATCGGTGATGCGCAAAGAGCAAAGAGCTAAGTGCGAAGTGTTGGTTTGCCTTGCTCTTTGCCCTTCGCTCTTAGCTGCGTAAGAAGGAGACACTGAATGGGACGTCTTCTGGGAATAGCAATCTGGCTAATCACGATCCTTTCCGTCTGGATGTTCGTCAGCGGCAAGTGGTG
>JBIOZK010000203.1:0-25590 GCA_044870975.1 Pyrinomonadaceae bacterium | reverse complement strand
ATCGTAGATGTCTACGTCGAGTGTGCCGATATTGATCGTCTCGCTCGTAGTCGTGGTGGTGGACATGCCGCCGTAGCCGCCCCAGCCGCCCCAACGACCATAACCCCACATGCCGGTATCACCGGTGCTGTATGAGTTCCACTGTTTCTCCTGACTGACGGCGGCCTGATACGTCACCACTAGGTCAGCTGATTCGCCGGTGCTCTTCATCAGCCCCTTCATCGACAACTGTTGGTCAATCGCCTGCGTAATCTGAGTATCGATGATTTGGTCGGGATACTGGACGTTTGGCACTTTGGCCCATTTATAAGTCTTATACTTGGTAAAGTCGGTGCCTGGCATGAAGTTGTAGCGGATGTCCTGCGCTGAGGCCGAGATGCAGCCGATCAGGATCAGGATCGAGATTCCTACAACCTTGAACGCCGTCGTACTCTTCATCATTGTTACCTTTCTCTCTCTCTCTCAAAAATTGGATTCTTTGCCTGAGGTACACGCAGCTTAGCGATCCGCGAATTAGCGCGGAACTGTCAGTTTTTACAGGATCGGAAAACGATCCGGTGCCTGTACTTATTGACAGTGCCGTTCAGTTCTGACTCGAACCTATGATCAAGCGACCCCGTGCCTATTCGTGTGCCAACAATCGATGAACTCGTCAGCATATAGGGGGGTAAGAAGGTGATCAGCAAATGTGCGCGAAGATTTCCTGGTTTGGTTGGGTGCCTCTTGATGATTGTGACCTTTGCTGCCGTGGCCGCTGCCAAGCATAAGGATGACCTGGTGGTGATGAAGAATGGCGACCGCATGACCGGCGAGATCAAGAAGATGCAGCGCGGCCAACTCACCTTTAAGGCTGATTACATGGCGGCGGATGTCGTTCTTGATTGGTCAAAAGTGGCGCGCCTGGAAAGCAAAGATCCGTATTTGATCTCGATGACGGACGGTCATCAAATTGCCGAACACTTCAAGCTGGTGGAGGCCAAAGACGTCGAGAACTTTCAGATTGGCCCAGGCGGTGGCCTCAAGGTTAACCAGGGGGACGTGCTGCGGATTCTACCGATTGAGTCGAAGTTCCTGAAACAATTGGAGGGTTCGATCGGGTTGGGGCTGAGTTATACGAGCGGCAACGATCAATATCAAACTGAGTTGAGCGCCGCGGCTACTTATCGGCGTGGGAGACATGCGTTCAGCGGCAGCATCGATTCAGCGTTCAGCGGGCAGACGCGCGGCACCAGCACGGCTCGCAACCAATTCGATTTCGATTACCGCAAGCAATTGTCGCAGAGGTGGTTTGCTGGTGGTCTTTTCGATTTCCTGCGGAGCGATCAGCAGAGCCTTGACGCTCGGGTGACCGGCGGGGGCCTTGTAGGCCGAACTCTGGTGCAAACGGACGTAACGCGCCTCGCGGTCTTCGGCGGAGTGGCGGTAAATCGCGAGAAATACAATGTAGCGCCGGCGCCTCAATGGTCAACCAACGCTGACGCGCTGGCCGGAATGGATTTCACCACTTTCCGATTTTCAAAAACGGACATTACTTCACACCTGTTCGTTTTCCCCAGTGTCACTACGCCGGGCCGCGTTCGCGCGCAACTCAAATCAGATATCAGCTACAAATTGGCGAAGGATTTTTGGTGGGGATTTCACGTCTACGAGAATTTCGATAGTAAGCCGCCGATCAAGGCCAACAAGAACGACCTTGGGGTGAGTGCTTCGATTAGCTGGAAGTTCTGACGAGACTCAGACGCGCGATTGTCTCCGCTTGTAAGTCACCAGGAGCGCGATGCCGATGACTATCAGTGCAAAGACAATAGCCAGCAGGCGCAAGACAGTCGTGGTCACATAAGGGGAAAGCTGATCGAGCGTCATGCCTAATTTCGACGCGCCCAATGCGCTCTGCTGATAGGCCTTCGAATCGGCGATTTGGATTTCAGTTTCCAAACGCGCCTGGTTCTGATCGATCTCGGAAAGCTGACCGACGAGCCGGTCCTTCTCCAACTGCAACTGCCTGCGGCGGGCTTCGCGCAACTCCTCCGGGTGTAACGAACCAATACCGGCAAAGTGTCTTTCTATGTTTTCCGGTTTGAGATTGTATTCCAGTTCGGTCAGACGAATCTTTATTTCCGCCTCGCGGTCATGTAGCTGACTGAGTTCGGAGCGCAGCTTCTGTCCCTGTTCGAGTCCGCTGGAGGAATTCTGCGCGGCGGCCTTGAAGCTGTACCCGCACAAAAACAGAACGAACAAAACCAACATCAAATTTCGCATAATTCCTCCGTAGCTTTTGACGCTGCCAAGCCGAGTCGATTGAGGGCCGATTCAGGACTTGCCCATTTTAACTTACGCTTCCGGCCCGAGCGCACCAACTGGTACTTTTGACAGGCGTTTTAAGGCGGTATTGAACGCTATTCTTTCGGAAAAAGAACTTTCCCGACGCAAGGAGTTCGAGGCGCATGAGGCAGCCAACCAATCCGCGATGATGCAGATGGAATCTGACGAACAATCAGCGATTACACAGGAACTCTTTCTGGAGTCTCCAGACGACAGTTTCAGGTCCGATCCCGGCGCATTGTTGGCTATCGACGTGGCCGCCACTTCGCACCAGGGGCACGTGCGATCCAGCAACGAAGACCATTATTTGGTAATCAAGTTTGGCCGCACCTTGCGCAGCCTTTCCACGAATGTGAAAAGTGAACTGCTCCCGCAGGATTACGACTTGACGGGTTATGGCATGGTGGTCGCGGATGGTCTGGGAGGCATGGCGGGAGGGGAAGTAGCCAGCCGAACTGCTCTGGCAAAATTGATCGAGTTAGTGATCGAAACGCCGGACTGGATTCTTGGATTTGACGAACCAAAGCACATCGAGACTATTTTGACGCGGGCAAAAGAGCGCTTCTTGAAGATTGATGAAAGTCTAAAAAATCAGGCGGACGTTGATGCCTCGCTGAGTGGGATGGGGACGACGCTTACCACCGCCGCCACCCTGGGCAACAATTTGGTTATTGGCCATATCGGCGATTCCCGCGCTTATCTCTATCGCGGAGGTGCACTCACCCAATTAACGAAGGACCACACAGTTGCGCAGGAGTTAATCGACGCGGGTCTTAGCAGCTCTGATCCTGCGGCTCGTTCGATGAGGCACGTGCTCACGGCCGCGCTGGGCTCATTGGGAACCAGAGTTCAGCCCGAGGTGCGCCGGCTGCGTCTGAGAGACGGTGATCAACTGGTGTTATGTACCGACGGACTGTCCGATATGGTCGACGACAAGACCATCACCTCTTTATTGCGAAATTCGACCTCAGCGGCAAAGTCGTGCGAGGACTTAAAAACCGTTGCCCTGGCGGCTGGCGGAACGGACAACTTAACTGTGATCGTAACGCGTTTCGGCCCGCCGCAAGCTTCCTGATTTCCGGATCTGTTACACCCGCAACTCTAAAGCCGGTGAAAACCGAACGCGTGAAGGTCGCGCGAAGAACCGCCGGGTGGAGATCAAACTGATGGTCAACAAGGGTATTTCCGGTAATGTCGCAGGAGATCGGTGAATCCTGAATGCGTTGGCTCTGTGGGTATCGCGGCGCGACGAGACGGCTATTCAGTCATCGTGGCGCCGCTTTTTTGAGTTCTGAAAGCGAGGGCTGATATTTTCAATGCGCGATAGCGAAATCGAGCAATGGGTTTTAAATGAAATCAAGGTCTCAACTGGCGGCCGCTCAAGAGAAGTTTGCGTGTTGTCGCTGAACGGCGTGGTGGATCTTAGAGGCACCGTACACAGTCGCGCTGAGAGGCAGGCGGTTCAAGAGGCGGCTCACGGATCGAAAGGCGTACTAGCCGTAATTAATCAATTGAAGATACGAAAGAGTGGTATCGCCTCGCGGCGCCGGGCTCGAGTGAAGAGGAAAATTCCAACCGTATCGGGTACCTTCCATTTGCCCACTAACACCCCTCTCGGTAGTTCGCAGGCCGCCAACTGAGTTCAAGTTGCGGGTGGCTTTCGAGCTTTCCTGCGCCTTCATTTATCGTATCGGCGGTTTAGCCGGCGATTTCTCTTGCGCGCCCTGTAAAAAGTGACAGTTATTCTCTGACTTCATCCACTCTAGAATCAAACCGACCGATAAGCACGCAGAGCCGCCTGGAGCAGGTTGGATGCAGCAGCGATCGAGAACTAGTTGTTTAGTCGGTCAGGGAGCATAGCTCGTCGCCGTTAGGACCAGTCCCCGCGCTCCAGATTTGGAAAGAATGAGGGAGAACCGCGGAGGAGTTCTCTTAAAATCTCAGACTAAAAATAAGGAGCACACCAATGAGAAATTCCAAGTTTTTTGCAGGTCTAGTCGCCGGCGCCTGCCTTGTCTTATTGACGGCAGGAGCGGCATACGCACAAAACTCAGACAATTCCCGGCCGGTTCAGGTACCGCAGGGAGCGAAACAAAAGATCCAGGGTGTAGTTAGTTCGCGAAACGGCGACGAGTTCAAGGTGCGCGCCATCGACGGAGCGGAGACTACGGTTCTACTCACGGGAAACACTAACGTCACTTCGCACGGATTCCGCAAAAAGGACTATCCGGTTACTTACATCATGCGCGGTCTGCGCGTGCAAGCGCAGGGCAAGGGAGACGCCGAGGGCAAACTGGTTGCCGATTGGGTGAGGTTCGATGAGCAGGATTTGAGGTCGGCACAAGCGCTTGAGCAGACCGATAAGCTCGCCGCAGAAAACGCCCAAAGGTTGGCCGCTGCTGAAGCAGAAGCCCGTCGGGCCGCCGACGAAGCCAGGATGATGCAAGGCAAAATTGCCGAGAATACCGCGCTAGCCAACGAGGCGAGAGCCAAAGCTGAAGCCGCGCAGCGCACTGCCGATCAGGCATTTAAGGACGCGGCGCTCGCCAACAATCGTATCAACGGTCTGGACGAATACGAGACCATCAAGCTGATCCCCGTATTGTTCAAGCTAAACAGTTCCGTGCTCGATGCCACGGCTAAGAAGACTATCGATGATGCGGCGGCGTGGGCCAAAGGCGAAAAAGCGAAAGGCAACGCCAACGGCTGGTTGGTTCAGGTGGTCGGATTCGCCGACACGACCGGAAAGAGCGCCAAAAACCGCGCCCTCAGCGAACGTCGCGCAAATGCAGTGATTCAGTACCTGGTGCTGAGACACGGGATGGATCTCCGCCGGCTGGTGCAGCCCTTCGGTTACGGCGAGAACAATCCGGTTGCCGATAACAAAACGGCTGCGGGCCGCGCCGCGAATCGCCGTGTCGAGATCAAGATCCTGCAGAACAAGGGCATAAACATGAAGGGAAACTAAGCCACCATCATTCCTGACGTTTTGACTCGCGGCTCCGGACTACCTGTTCGGAGCCGCGAACTCTTTCAGCGAGAGTCAGAACCGGGAGCAGTAGCGACCGGATCAAGTGATTCTCTCCCCGATCAACGCGGTGGTCTTCGATGAAAGTACCACCTGATCCGGTCGCTACCGCTCGCGGTTCTGACACTCGATTCCTTGCGCCGCGCGCCACATCGCCGTACGATCTTGATCGGCAAACCCATGCTGATTAAGAAAAGCACCGAGATCAGATCGAGCGAGATAACCGATGAAAAGGTTTATCTGAATCGGCGCTTGTTCATGCGCGGCGCCGTGCTGGCCGGATCGGTTGCCGCTACCGGCTTCATCTATCGCAGATTGAATCCGCCAGCGGTGGAACTCCCTCAGGGCCAGAGCATTCCGATCGGAGATCACAGTTCGTCAATTGACAGTGCCAGCGGTTTCACCACCGCTGAAGCGCGGACTTCGCTCAAAGACATTACTAACTACAACAACTTTTACGAGTTCGACACGGTCAAGGAAGGCGTTGCTTCAGCGGCGGAGGGTTTTGTTACCAGGCCGTGGACAGTTACGGTTGACGGCCTGGTCAACAAGCCGAAGGTATTTGATCTCGACGAGTTGCTGAAAATCGATCAGGAGGAGCGCGTTTATCGTCTGCGTTGCGTCGAGCGCTGGTCGATGGTAATTCCGTGGATCGGTTTTCCGTTGGCGAAACTCCTGGACAAAGTAGCGCCAAATTCGCAAGCGAAGTTTGTGGCTTTCCAGACCTTGCTCGATCCCCAGCGAATGCCGAACCAGCGCACTACGGTGCTTGAATGGCCCTACGTCGAAGGCTTGCGGCTTGATGAAGCGATGCACCCGCTGACTATTCTGGCCACCGGATTGTACGGCCAGACGTTGCCCCCACAGGACGGAGCGCCGATTCGCCTGGTTGTGCCGTGGAAGTATGGATTCAAAAGCATCAAGTCGATCGTCAAGATCAGTTTAGTCGCGCAACAGCCGCCGACGACGTGGAGCACGGAAAGTCCTTTCGAATATGGCTTCTATTCGAACGTCAACCCGAACGTCGGTCACCGCCGCTGGAGCCAGGCACGCGAACAGCGCATCGGCGAATTCGGCGGCCGCGCGACCTTAATGTTCAACGGCTACGGCGAACAGGTCGCGCACCTCTACGATGGTATGGATTTGAGAAGGTACTACTAGATGGACCGCGGGCATCCTTGCCCGCACAGCGTGCGCCGCACGCTCACGTGATTGTTCGGGCTTCGCGCTCATGCCCGCGCTCCAATGAAGGACCCGCGCTTCGCAAAACTCGTATTAATCGTCAACGGACTGGTACCGCTCGTCCTTTTACTGTGGGATGTCTGGCGCGGACGCGCCGGGGCAAATCCGACTGAGTTCCTCACGCGCACCACGGGTATGCTGGCGTTGGTCTTTCTCATGATCTCGCTCGCTATTACACCCGTGCGGAAGATTACCAGCCTGAATTGGTTGGTGAAATTTCGCCGGATGTTGGGACTATTCGCGTTCTTTTATGGCGCGTTGCATCTAGTCACTTACGTCGCCTTCGATCGCTTCTTTGATTTGAAGAGTGTGCCTGCAGACATTTTTAAGCGGCCGTTCATCGCGGTTGGAATGACGGCGTTTGTATTGATGGTCCCGCTGGCCATTACTTCGTCCGACCGGATGGTGAAGCATCTCGGAAAACGCTGGGGCACCCTGCACCGCGTTGTATACCTCGCCGCCATGGCGGGCGTGTTGCACTATTGGATGCTGGTGAAATCAGACACCCGCTTGCCGGTGACGTTCGGGTTTGTACTGGCGGTGTTGCTGGGATATCGCCTGTTGATAAAGTTCGCGCCGCCGACAAGTGCCAGACCCGACAGCAACCGCATCTATCCGTCGTCTTAGTTACAAGCCCTTCTTTTGATCTGGAAAACGCAAATTGACAATTTGCGCTACTTGAATAACTCCCGAATCAATCGTCCGGGGAACTGCCGAAATCCTTTTTGAGTTAGCGATGAACTCGGTCGTCCCTCATCGGCATCGCCCGTCAACTGAAACAACGTGGGGATCAGATCCAGACTGTCGTAAGGCTCTTCAATCGCAAGTCCGCGCGGGACTCCAGTGTTGTCGCCCCCGCTAAACATCAGGGTCGCATTGGTCGAGACACGATAGAACGAACCGTGATTGCCGCCGGGATTGAAACCGCGCACGTCAAAGTTCCAGTGATTGCTGGCGTGAATGAACAAATCAGGCTCGACCAGCCGGCGCCGGCGTTTTCGCAAACGACGCAACAAGCGTTCGTCTGGTGAGAGACCTGCCTCATCCGTGTCGATTGCCGGCGCTACGTGACGCGAGAAGTGTTCGTTAATGCCAACCACGCAAGTTGAAAAATCGGTTCGATGAGTCGCGGCGACCCATTCATGTTCGGTGTGCCATCCTTTGAACCAAATCTCTCGATCGTCGGGAACTCGCAGCTTCGGATCCTCCCAAATTCTGAATGGCAAGCCGTCGCGCCATTCGATTTGCGTAAACGAAATTCGGCCGTCTGCTGTTTGCTGCAAGCGGCTGACGGGTAAATAGCGAAGCATCAGTCCTCGATTGCCATCAGTATGCGACAGAATCAGCGCCTGACGCGCCTCGTCTTTGTAGATCCAGACTATCGTGTCGACGTCTTTGTCCTCGAGGCCATCGATCAGACGCGGATTGAGCCGGGCCGCGACGAAATCAATTGGTTCGTTGCTCACGGCCGGCTGCACGTTGTTGCGCACGGTCACGCCGCGGATGAGCGGAAAATAATTGACGCGCACAAAGCTCTTGTCGGTGTCGACGGTGCCGTTGTCCCGCAAGATCAATCCTTGCGGCGACAAGCCGACGACGTAGTTTTGCAGTTGATGAATTGTGTTCGGTTGTCCCATCGCCCCTTTGGCGATCAGGCCCGGAATTTTGATTTTCGCTGGATTGAATTCATCTTTGCGCAAGGCCAGCAGGTTCGTGAGCGTCGGCAGATATTGGCTGTAAGCCTTCTCGGCCTCAATCGACAATCCCAGCCGCGCTGACTCGCGGTGCGCATCCTGATCACGCCCGGCATCGAGGTCTTCTTTCGTCCACTTCTTCGGCAACGCGGCCACGACCGCCCGCTGTTTTTCAATGACGGTGCGCAGCGCTGCCAATTCTTCATTCATTTCAGTAACCAGCATCTGCCATTCATCGCGATTGCGATCGATTACCGCGAAGAACAAGTCCGTGGCCCCGCGTTGAGTAGTCGCGTTTGGTTTTGCAGTTCTCAGTTGCTGCAGCAGGATGTGCAAGACGTTCAAATCAGAATTGCGCAGATGAATCGCAGAGCGTTCGTTGCCGTCGAAGTCAAGCAGAGCCGTTGGATAGTCGGTGCTTTGTCCTTTGAGATAGAACGAATTGTCGGTCGTCGTTGTGATCAAAGGCACGAGCGGATAGATGCTCTTGAGCGAGTAATCCATCATCAGGCGCCGTTTCGTGATTACGTGATGTCCGCCGCCGGCCAGACTACCTAACAGCTTCACCAGGTTATAGCCCTGACTAATAACGTTGGGATCGGTGTTGGTTCCATGATCAGAGACCAGCACCAGCACAGTGTCTTTGGCGAGCGAGGACTTCTCCACGCCGGTCCAGATTCGACCGATGGTCGCATCGACTTCGCGAATGGCTGCGAGTTGTGATTCGCGGTCGCGATTGTGGTGCGTGCGGTGATCGACGTCGGTGGTGTAGTAATCGAGGTAACGCACCTGCGGGTCAGCGAGTTTGACGATCAAATCACGCTCGAGTTGATCCTGGATGAAGTTTCGCAGTTCCAGCCCGTTGGTAGTCCATTCGTCGATTACCTCCTGGGTTCCGCGGAAACGCTCCAGCCGGGTCTTCACGCTTTTTTGGAAGGTGCTCCAGTGCACGCCGCGCTGGAAGGTTTGAAATCCCTGATAGCGCTCGCGATGTGAATAAGCATCGAGCAGCAGCGGGTTGCCTACCTCGTCGAGGATTTCCACGCCCGGCATGTCGGCGTGCTGCTGCGCCAGGTTTTCAAAATAAAACGGAATGAAGTTCAGATAGTCATAAGCATGCAAGGTCAGCCGATCGAATTCGACGTTGCCTTTGATCTGCAGGTGCTGTCCCGTGTCGAGCATCGACCATGATGGCGCCGACAGACTCATGCCGCGAACGTAAAAGTTGTTAAGCCGCGCGCCGTTTTCATAGAAGAGATGCTTGACCCACGGCAGACGACTCTTGCCAGTCACCGGATCAGTTTCGTTGGCGAATTCGTCGATCAGCCGCTGCGGCAAACCGTCGATCTTAACGAGCACCAAACGCCGCGCTCGCGAAGCCGTCGGGATGGTCGCTCCCGCTTTCTTTAGTCCGATGAAAGCTGCGGCGCCAGCCATGCCGGCGGACAGGCTCTTAAGAAAGTCTCTGCGTTTTAAGGGCATCGGCAATGATCGTTAGGATTGGCGGTTGGTCGTTAGGCAATCGGAGATCCGCGTGATTCTCAAAACGGGGAGAAGAGCATGAACGAGAAAAAGTTATCGGCGGCGATTGCGTTAGTCAAGTATCGTGTCGGAGACCCGACCGTTAGGCAGGGTGCCTGGCGGTTGGAGGGGGGTTCGTTGGCAAGAAAAAGGCACCCTCCCTGACGGTCGGGTTTCTGCACGGTCACGCGACGCTTTTCTTCAGCAGCCGCAGCAGGGCCTTCTCAGCGCGATGCAGTTTCAATCCGCGATATGACGTCAGCTGTTGCGAAGTTTTGAAGTAGCAACGAAGCACCTCGCCCTTTTCGAACGAGCTAATCACCGCCGGACATACATACGAGTCGCGACTGACCGCCGGAGTATTGCCCAGCACCGTCGCCGTCTCCTCGATCGCGGTGGCGATGCCGCCGGCGTTCAGCGGATTAGCTGCACCGTTGCGGGCCAGCGCGCACGCGCAGACCAAAGTTCCCGCCCAGGTTCGAAAGTCCTTCGCACTGAAGTTCTGACCCATTACTTCCTTAATGTGCCGATTGATCGCTGGGCGCGTTACATTCACGAACTTGCCGTCGGCTCCGATGTATTTGAAGACCCGGCGATTTGAATATTTCAAAAGCTCCTTCAGCGTCGCTGCCACGAGCTTGTCACGAATCTCGCGGCTGTGGCTCTGACCTGACTTTCCCAGAAATTCAAAATTAATGCGGTCGCCTTTGACGGAAACATGCCGCGGCCTGAGCGTCGCGATGCCGTAACTTCCGTTTTCATTCGCATAGATTTCACTGCCGGGCCGAATGAACGACATCGACAATATTCGCAGAATGGCAGCCATCACCCGCTCCTTCGGGAGGCCAGGCAACTTCAGGTCGCGAGCAACGGTGGCGCGGAGCCTGGGCAGGCTCTCGCCGAAGGCGATCAAACGTTGAAATTTCTTTCGTTGCTGTGCGCGCGTGTGACTCTCGTGATAGAGGTACTGCCAACGTCCCGCGGCGTCCTGTCCGACAGCTTGAATGCGGCCAGTCGGCGCCGCGTTAATTGCCACGTTCGTCCACGCCGGCGGAATCTTGAGTAGATCGATACGCTCGAGGTCGGCCGCTTTAACCTTGCCCCCGCCGCCAGCATGCTTGTAATGAAAGCCACGAGCGGGGCTGCCGCGACGCAGGATGCCTCGGCTAGTCAATCTTTCAATAGCGGTCATGCGTGGCGGAAGAAAACCTCCCTGGTTGTCCAGAATTGGAACAGACGTGACGCGTCCCGAAACAAAAGACTTGTGTTTTGAGTCACGTGAGTATTGGAAGCAAACCAGCGGCCACGATTTGAGATGAGCAATCTACTGCTTCGCGATCACGTCGATTTCCGAATAGAAGGTGTTGCCAAAATCGTCCGCGACTTCAGTGACGTAACAGTCGAACAGCAGATAACGAAATCTCCCGAGGCTGTTGGAGCGATCGGTGATGCTGACGCCCCATTGCCCGCCATCTTTCGCCTCGTCGGTCGAGCGCGTGTCAACCGTGGCCAGCACCTTCCAGCCGCAAGTGCGCGGATCGGTGTTGGCCTTTGGAGCTTCATTAAAATTTGCGGCCGAGCCATCGCTGACCCAAACGCGATAAACCTGCGGCCCGCGTGAACCCGGATGCCATGAATAGGAATTGACTTGCGCGACCTCAATAATCTTGCCGAGATCGATCAAGATCCGTGCGCCGCCGCTCCCCGTCCGAATAAAGAAATTGCGACGCGGCTGATCATCCGAATTTGGTAGGACACCGTCGATGAGTGCTTCGACCCCAGCGCTGTTGCCGTCTGCCTCACCATCAACGATCAAGACGCGCGCCTTCGCAGCTGCGTCGCTACGCGCAGGCGAGGGAACTGATTTGAATTTGAATTCGGCATTGGTGGCCGAACCGGTGTTTTGATCGGTGGTGATTTTCGTCTGGGCCTGCGCGCTGGAAGCTACTACCCAGATCGCTGCAATTACTGCCAGCGCGGACTTGATGTGCAGAATGCGTGGCTTTTCTCTAGCCCAGGCGTTTACGCCTGGGCTAGCAGACCAAACATTTGATTTGAGCCTCCTTTTAGGAGGCTTTTTCTTCCTCACGTTTATTCCAATCATCGAATTCGGTTTCGCAGGTTTCGAGCAATTCGGAAAGAGTGTTACGAGTGTGATGTTCTTCCTGGCGATCAATGTAAGCGGATACTTTCGGCAATTCATCTTTGCGCAATGTTAGAACGCCGTAGCCTTCCTGCCAATGAAGTTTGAATCGCGGGCGAATCTCCTTGTTGATGCGAAATGACGTCGCTCCCTTCAATTGTCCTATGAAATCTGGGATCAGAACCGTCGGCGGCAATCGGCAGAGGAGGTGCGCGTGATCCGGCATGGCGTTGTGACGGATGGGCCAACCGCCACGGGTCTTGACTTCTTCATTCAAAATGTTGAGAAGCTGTGGTCGCCAGGCCCGATCGACCAGCGGTTCACGATCCTTTGTCGCCCAGACGAAATGATAATAGAGCTGGTGATAGACGTGGGACATATCAATGCTCCTTCTGGTTAAGCCTCCTTAAGGAGGCTCCTTGCATTCTCTTTTCTCTACAGACCCAGCCGTAAACGGCTGGGCTAGAGAAAATCTGCTACATAATCCCCGTATACCGCGGTCAGGCCTATTTACCATCGCGCACCAACGTGTCGTACAAAGGCTGTGCTGGCGTTACCACCCAGGGCTCGTTTGCAACAGTCATCGCCATGATGCGGATGCGTTCATTGTCGGGCAGCGTGATGGTTCTGGTTCCCGGCGGCAGATCAATCGCATACGCGAACAGGTACGAGTAAGCGTAAGGCTCGGCGACGGCGTCGGGTGAACGCCGCTGCGACGTGAACCAGGCGATATCGGCCCGCTTGATGAAGCCGGGGCGCAACCCGGTCATCTCTCCATAGATGTTCGTACGTATGCGTGGCGGCGCGCCGGGCGGAGCGCCCGGGAGTGGCGGAATTTGTGTCTCGGTCGTTTTCCAAATTCGGTTGTCCCACTGGCCGACGAAACCAGTCCATTCCTGAATGGTTAGATCGGTAACCTTATCGCCGAATTTGAAGGTCGCCCTTTGGTCGTTATTCGCGGCAGCGGCCAGGATGTAAACGCGATTGAAGCTTCCCGCCGGCAAAGTGATCGTCTGACCGTGAGGCACCAGCGCGTTAGGCCGATCCGCAGCGGCGAGTTGAAAGCGAATACTGCCAAAGTTGATTTGGCGCGGCAGCAACTCAGCGGGCAATGCGCGACCTTGCGTTGCGCCCTGACTATTTGGCGCCCAGTCGAAGGCGCCATCCGCGGGCCGTCCGAGTCGTGAAGCGACCGCCATGTCGTAATCAAGCGGCACCGTCTGAAACGCAACCGGCGTGACTTTCGCGCGCGAGGCGGCAAGCTTAATGGCAAACGTTCGCGGCTGATAAGGCTTGAACGAAGTTTCCAATTTGCCGCTCGTGATGGTTGCCGGCCCGAGCGGTTGCTCCTGTCCATTGACTTCGCGCGCGGCGACTACGCTCGAAGGAAACCCGACGAGCACATTCGTGGCCGGCATTCCGTCCATCTCCACCATCCGCACGATCAATTCATCGCTCAATTCGGCCTTCTTGAAAGCCATAACGCGAATGCGATTGTCGCTGAGGTTCAATAACGAGAGAGTTCGTCCGAGCGCGCCGCTGTGGGCGGGACTCTGAAAGGCAATCAAAGGTTGATTGAGACGATGCGCTTGCCAATCGACGCCGCCACGCCAGTCATTCGCGTGACCGGCAAGCCCGAAAACGATCTCATGGCGACCCAGGTCCTGAGTTCCCTGATCCGGATATCCGCCGCGCGTGCCCGGCGTGCGCACCAGCGTCAACCGCACCGTGTTGTCATTCGGTTTGTCCGATGCGTTTTTGCAATCAGTCAGGATCGTCGTACCAAAGGCGCCGCTCTGGTCGGTCAGGTCGATCCACTGATGCGAGGCAACTTCAAATTGACGCTCGGCCGCGTTCGGCCGCTGAATCGTGCCGACATCCCAATTGTACGTGGCCAGATTATTAGTAGCTGCGAGCGGGAACGTCGCTTTTAGATTTGCTTCTTTCGTTTTCCAGTCGATCACGTTGCTGAACTCGACGCGATTGCCGGCATCACCGGTTGACAATCGAATCGTCTGAACGAACTTTGAGCCTTCGGTTTCGCGCTCGACTTCCACGGCGATGCGAACCGGTCCGGCTTCTGAGACATGAATCTTAGCGTCACCGGAAACGAAGTTGCGCGGCGCGCGCTGTTGATCTTCAAAATCCATGTTCCATGCCGGCCATTGCCGCGGGTTGTCGGTCGAAATCGCCAGCCGGATTGGCGCGGAAAGCAATTCGCGATTGAGCTTCTTGTCGAAGATGCTGGAAACGTCGCCCTTCTTATCAATCGTGACTCTGTAGCGCGAGTTCTCCATCGACGATTCAGTTACTTTTAAATCGCCGGCTGAGAGAAACGAATCGGCCGGCTGCACGTCGTAGACCGCGTAACCTACCGAAGGAACCTTTGCGGGAAACAAGACCTTGCCGTTCGACATTTGGGAAGGGACTTCCTTGCCGTCCGGACCGACGACCCGCACGGCGCGCAGTGGTCCGCCGGCAAACGTCAGGTTGGCTTCGACCACGTCTTCGCGCTCGACGTTGAGCGGGTTATAGACAACGACGGCCGTGCCTTTTGCTTGCGTGTCCAGCGCGCCGGCGACGACGTTCGTGGCGCTGGTCAGGACTCCGGCGAATTGATTCATCGCAACTACATCATCGTTCCAGGCGTATTCGAACGCCTTAGGCGTTGCGGTGCCGGGGAGGATGTCATGGAATTGTCCGCCCATGACCAGGGTCCAGGCATTGTTCAATCGTTCGCGCGGATATGCGCTGCCACCTAACCACTCGGCAGCGACCGAAGCTTTCTCGGCAGCGTCCGCGAGCAATTCGTTCTTGCGCATCCAACGCTTTTGATAAGCCTGCGAGGTGAGCGAACCAGCGGAGTGATTGATCAATTCCAGATCGCCTTTGTAACGAGGCATGCGATCGGTCGAACAACAGGCAAGGATGTCCTGAAACATCTGATCTGCCTTCGACCAGACCACGCGTATCGGCCCGTCGCCGACCTGGACCGGCGGCCCGACCGGCGGCGGCGAAGATCCGAATGGGAACAGCGCCGGCAAGGAAGCTTTGTTCTTGGTAGTGATCGCTTCCATCAATTTCACCGAACTCTCATTCGGCGAGCCGCCGATGTCACCGGTGCCGACGTAGTGATAATCGGCAAACACACCGGTCAGGTTTCCGTTGATTTGAATCCGCTGCGGCCAGTCTTCCTGACGGCGCGTGCGCTGCTGGTTTTGCTGCTCCGAGAGACTTGGGTCCGGTCCGGGCGGCGGCGGCGCAGCCTTGCTGATGTCGTATTGAACATTGCTCCCGTAGCTGAGCGGATTGAGCGCGGCGATCACTGTGCGGCCGTCGGTGCCTTCCCAAACGCCGACGTTGAAAGGAATACCGACCGGAGTCTTCTCAGGCGAATCAGGACCGCCGACGTGCGGCGCCGGCTGCCAGCCTGACGAAAGTTTCTGCGTTGAGAAACCTTTGATGCCGGCATGCGCCAGGATGCTCGGCAAGGAGGCTGGAAATCCGAAACAGTCGGGCAGCATGTATTCATCGCTGGCCATGCCGAATTCTTTCCGGAACCAGTTGTTGCCATAGAGAATCTGGCGAATGATCGACTCCGCGTTCGGCGAATTCACGTCGCCTTCTTCCATCGATGATCCGGCCGGAAACCAGCGACCCATCGACACATAGAACTTCAGCCTTTCAAAATCGGCCGGGTAATACTCCTTCATCAATCGGTAACGGTTGGCGCCGGTGAAGTTGAAGATGTAATGCGGATACTTCTCGAAGAGCGCGAAGTTGTTGCGCATCGTCTTCGACAGATACTCCGAAATCGTTTGTGGATATTCCCAACGCCACTCGGTGTCAAGGTGCGCATAGCCGACGACGTAGAGCGTCGGTTCTTTGGTGAGATCGGGACGCCCCGATTCCCAGGGTTTTGTTTTCGGCTTCGTTTGGAGGCCCGAACGAATGGTCCTGGCTTTGGTTTGCGGATCAGGCGGTTGAGTTTGGCCGGATACGCTGACATTGATCGCTATCGAACAGAGCGCCAGCAACAGAAGGCGAAGAGTTTTCATGATTGATGACCTGATGGAGTCCGACGTGGTGAAAAGCGGACGAACAATACTACAAAGCGTGGCGTGTCAGAAGCCCGACCGTGAGGGATGGCTACCTTCGCAACCGGCCCTCCCTGACGGTCGGGCTTCTGACAGTTCGTGTATACTCCGACATCGCAATCAACAGGAGGAAACACGTGGAGTATCGGCGATTTGGTCGGACTGGGTGGCAGGTAAGCGAAGTCGGCTATGGCATGTGGGGGATGGGTGGTTGGACCGGCTCGGACGATGACGAGTCATTGGAGTCGTTGCAGCGGGCCGTCGATCTCGGCTGCAATTTCTTCGATACTGCCTGGGCGTACGGTGAAGGTCGAAGCGAAGCATTGCTGGGAAATCTGGTCCGGGCAAATCCGGACAAGAAGCTGTACACCGCGACCAAGATTCCACCGAAAAATTCCAAATGGCCGAGCCGGCGCGAGTTCACGGTCGACGATACGTTTCCGCCTGAATACATCGAACAGCGGATGCATGAGAGTCTGGAGCATGCGGGACTCGAAAGCTTCGACCTCGTTCAGTTTCACGTTTGGGAAGATGGATGGCTGGACGACGATCGATGGGCGAAAAAAATCGATGAGCTTCGAGCGCAAGGACTCTTCAGCGCGGTTGGCATCAGCATCAATCGCTGGGAACCCTGGAATGGCGTGAAGGCTGTGCGCAGCGGCCTGATTGATGCTGTCCAGGTCATCTATAACATCTTCGATCAGAATCCTGAAGACGAATTGTTTCCGGCTTGTCGCGAACACGAAGTCGCTGTCATCGCGCGCGTGCCTTTTGACGAAGGAACGCTGACCGGCAAGTTGACGAAAGAGAGCACCTGGCCGGAAGGCGACTGGCGTAACATCTATTTCACTCCTGAGAACCTGATTCCAAGTATTGACCGCGCCGAGAAGCTGAAAGAGGTTTTACCTGCGGGTATGTCCCTTCCGGAGATGGCGCTCCGGTTCATTCTCAGCAACCGGGACGTCAGCACAATCATTCCCGGCATGCGCAAACAGTCGCACGTGGACGCGAATATGGCAGCGAGCGACGGTGAGACATTGCCGGCTGGATTGATTTCAGAATTGCGACATCATCGGTGGGAGCGAAAGCCAAAGGCCTGGTCAGATTGATGGGCCCGATCCTTATCCCTATGGGAGAGGGTTAGGGTGAGGGCCTACGCGCGGATCGGACCTCCTTTGATCTGCGAGGAATGGATTCGCAACGAGCGAATCCATTCCTCGCAGGAGTTCTAAGAAGTTTGGAGCGCCGTAAGCCCTCATCCCCAGCCCTTCTCCCAAAGGGAGAAGGGAGCTAAGCGAAATACGGAGACAGATTCACTCAATGACCCTTCTCGCGCTCTCAAATATCAGCAAACGATTCGGCCCGAGTGTCGCGCTCGACGGCGTCAATCTGCGTCTCGAAAAAGGCGAAGTGCACGCTTTGATCGGCGAGAATGGCGCCGGCAAGAGCACTTTGATGAATGTGCTGGGTGGATTGATTCAACCAGACTCAGGGAAAATGGAGATTGATGGCGCGTCGTACTCACCCGCCAGTCCGCTCTACGCGCGTGGCCGCGGCATCGCCCTTATTCATCAGGAACTTTCTTTGTTCCCGCACCTGTCGGTAGCGGAGAACATCATGATGGGGATCGAGCCTTCGCGCGCCGGCGTGCTCGACCGGGCGCGTTTGCGCGAACGCACGAAGCAGGTGCTGGCGACTTTCAATCATCCCGAGATAACGCCCGACGCGCGCGTCTCCAGTCTTTCGATTGCAGCGCGTCAAATCGTGGAAATCTGTCGCGCGATCGCCGCGCGGGCGCAGATCATTCTGATGGACGAACCGACCAGCAGCTTGCCGCGCGATGACGTTACGCATCTGTTTTCACTGATTCGCAAATTCTCGGCGCAAGGCATCACGGTGGTCTACATCAGTCACTTTCTCGAAGAAGTGCGCGAGATCGCCGACAACTTCACCGTTTTACGCGACGGGCGCAGCGTAAGCACGGGAGCGATCGCGGCCGTCTCCGATGAAGAATTGATCTCGCGCATGGTCGGCCGTTCGATGGAGTCGTTGTTTCCTGAGCGCCGTCGTCCCGCGACGGGAGAAACAATTCTCGACGTGCGCGACTTATCAACGCCGCCTGACGTTGTGAATGCGACTTTTCAGGTGAGGCGTGGTGAGATTCTCGGCATCGCCGGCTTAATGGGGTCTGGACGCACCGAATTGATCCGCAGCCTGTTTGCGATCGATCGACCGGAAAACGGATCGGTTTCAGTCAATGGGCGAACCATTAATCTGCGCCGGGCCACGACGGCCCAAAGGCTTCAAGACAGCTTTGCTTACTTAAGTGAAGATCGAAAGGGCGAAGGATTGGCGCTGGCGCTTTCGATTGGCGACAACGTGACCATGACGCGCTTCGAATCGTGTTCGCGTCTGGGCTGGGTCAATCTATCCCGGCAGCGCACGCAGACAGCGTCGCTGGTGCGGTCGCTGTCAGTAAAGGCACGCAATGCCGACCAGTCGGTCGCGACGCTTTCGGGCGGCAATCAGCAGAAGATCGCGCTTGCGCGCTTGCTGCATCAGGATGCTGATATTCTGCTGCTCGATGAGCCCACGCGCGGCATAGACATTGGCAGCAAAGCTGTCGTGTACAAGACAATCGCCGAGTGCGCCGAGAAGGGAAAGGCCGTCTTGATGGTGAGTTCCTACCTGCCGGAGTTGTTTGGCATGTGCGACCGTCTGGCGGTGATGAGCCGCGGTCGCTTGTCTGCGACGCGCCCCATCGAGCAATGGACGCCGGAGACCGTGATGCAGGCGGCGATTGGAGGTGCGTCAGTAGCGACGAGCCCGTGAATGGAGCGCGGGCATCCCTGCCCGCAAAGTTGCGCACGACGCTAAGGTTGTTGGTTCGCGCTTCGCGCTCATGCGGCCAGAGATGGCCGCGCTCCATTGAGACGACATTCATTCGATGACCCTACTAACCGTCAGTAATCTCTCGGTCCAACTTGAAGACCGCCTGGTGGTCGAGGATGTCAGCTTTGAGTTGGCCCCCGGCGAACGGCTCAGCATTCTCGGTCCCAACGGCGCGGGCAAGACCGTTTTGCTCAAATCGCTGTTGAATCTCTTACCGCACAGCGGCGAAGTAGTTTGGGCTCCTGACGTGCGCATTGGTTACGTGCCTCAGAAGATCGACGCCGATACGCATCTGCCGCTGACTTTCACCGATCTTTTCCGCGCCAAGTGTGCCACGCAAAAGATTCCGTTTAATCAAGTAAGCGAGATAAGTAGTCGAGTCGGCCTAACGCCGCAGATACTCGCAACGCCGGTGGGCCACCTTTCGGGCGGTCAGTTTCAACGCGGTCTCATAGCTTTCTCGTTAATCGGCGGTCCCAACGTGCTGCTGATGGACGAGCCCACCGCGAGCGTCGATGAGCCGGGCGAAGAGCATATCTACGAGTTGATTAATCGGCTTCAGACTCAGCACCAGTTGGCGAGCATCATGGTGTCGCACGATTTGAGTTTCGTTTTTCGCTATGCGACCAAGGTGCTGTGCCTGAATCGGCAAAAGGTTTGTTTTGGAAGTCCCACCGAGGCGCTATCCACCGACGTGCTGACGAAATTGTATGGCGAGTCAGTCGGCTTTTACGATCATCGTCATAACCATCAATCGGATTCCTCTTCGACCAGACCGTGACGAGCGCGCAAATTTACTCAACGATTTTGGTTTTGTTGACGGCTTTCGCTGCGGGGCTGGTCGGCAGCTTCACGCTGATGAAGCGCATGAGCCTCGCGGGCGACGTGGTTTCGCACATCGCGCTGCCGGGCTTGGGTCTGGCCCTGCTGTTTGGATTCAATCCTCTGATTGGCGCGGCAGCTGCGCTTTTTCTCGGCACACTTTTGATTTGGCACTTGCAGAAGAGTTCCACCGTCACTACCGAGGTAGCAATCGGGGTAATCTTCACGGCTGCCCTTGCCATCGGGACCGTGCTGACGCCCAGCGAGGATTTGATCGAAGCGTTGTTCGGCGGATTTCAGTCGCTAAACGCAATTTGGTTTGTCGGCGGAGTCGCGGCGGTTTCAGTGATAGTCGGATTCGTGCTCTTCTTTCGTCACCAACTGATTCTCTCGCTCTTCTCTCCGGAACTGGCCGCCGCGACCGGAGTCAACGTTTCGCGCCTGAATCTGTTTTTTCTGCTCATCTTCAGCCTGACGGTATTGTTGGGTGTGAGGTTTCTGGGCGCGTTGCTCGTCGGGGCCTTGATCATCGTGCCCGCGGCCATCGGCAGACAATTAACCCATACTCTAACCGCTTTTCTGCTTACATCTTCGCTCGCCAGCGTCCTGTCAGTGGGACTTGGTTTGGCGATCAGTCTCGTCTATCCGCACATCACCGTCGGCCACGTGAAGCTTAATCTCGCTTTGGGACCCGCAATTATCGGCGTCGCCACGGTCTTATTCCTCTTCAGCCTCTTACGTAAGAAGCTGTAAGCCGAAGCTGGCTTAGCCAATCGTAAACAAACATCTTGTTTTCACCGCGAGCCGTGTCGTATAGTCGAATTAGGAAGTTACTCTTCTCGCCCCAACTTCCCGACTGACAACCGAAGTTTTTCAGTTCCTGGAAGTCTTCCTCTCTTTCGATCGATCAAGCTGAAGTTGATGGAGCAGTCCGTCTTAGCAACCAGAGTCGCGACGTACGCTCAGACAATCGTACCTGGCGAGAAGCTGCAAGGCCGCTACCTGATCATTAAGAAATTAGGCGCGGGCGGGATGGGCGCAGTCTATGAAGCTCTGGATGAGCGGCTTCAGGTAACCGTAGCGATTAAAGAAACGTTCGCGATCGATCGGCGCTTGCGACGACAGTTCGAGCAGGAGGCGCGTCTGCTTGCGCAGCTGGCCCATCCAGCTCTGCCACGCGTCAGCGATTACTTCACCGAAGATGAACGCGCGTTTCTGGTGATGCAGTTCATCTCGGGCGATGACCTGGCGCAAGTGATTGCTGAAAGACCCGGGCCGTTCCCGCGAGCGCAGGTTATCGCCTGGGCTGACCAGCTGCTCGATGCGTTGATTTACTTACACACGCGTGAACGGCAAATTATTCATCGCGATATTAAGCCGCACAATTTGAAAGTGACGGCGAACGGGCAGATCGCTCTGCTCGATTTCGGTCTGGCGAAGGCGCACGCCGGCGATCAAACGACGACAGTTTCGTCGCACAGCATCTTTGGTTACACGCGCCGCTATTCACCACTCGAGCAGATTCAGGATCAAGGCACATCGCCGCAGAGCGACATTTACGCTTTGGGGGCGACGCTTTATCACTTGCTCACCGGCCTCAAGCCGCCGGACGCGCTGGCCCGGGCCGCGGCATTGGCGAATTCACAAGCGGACCCGCTGGCCCAGACCTGCGACATTCACCCGATTATTGGCCGCGAATTGTCCGCCGTGGTTCATCGAGCGCTGGCTTTGAATTCGAGTGATCGTTTTCAGACGGCGAGCGAGTTTCGTGATGCCTTGAGAGCCGTCGGACGTTCGGAAAGCACTCGACACCCGGTGGACTCACAATCGATCGGTGGCGCCCGGCCGTCCTTCGATCCTTTCGACAGTTATTCAATACTTAAGCCCGACGAGATGGCATGGTTGCCCCGGAGACGGGCATGGACTGCACCGGCGGCCGTTTGTGTTTGCGGGGTGGTGGCGTTGGTAATCTTCGCGGCGTCATCGTTTGTTTCGTCGGCGCCTGACACCGGCAGGCCGCTCACTGACTACGTAAAGGCGAGTGCGGCGAGAACTCCGGGCCTCAATCCAAATGCGCGGGATTTGAAAGCTGATCGGTCCCGCACACTATCAAGCGCGTCAGCGGCCGCCGCGCCGGCCGGTGAAAGCTTTCACCGGACTGAAAGGCCGAAACGGAACAACAAGACCACTCCCGGTCCGGTTAACCCGCCGACTCCTTCGCTGGGACCGGCGCTGCGTCTACCGGCGCAATAATCTTCTAACCCCGGTTGTAGAACCGCCAGCTCGTCTTATAGTCGCGTGTCAGTTTTTGATTCGTGAGAACAGCGCGAATCATTTCGATTGGAATCCGATTCTCGTGCAGCAAGGCGTCGTTGAATTGCCGGTTGGTCATCTTCCCGGAATCAACCAGATCGTGATGCAGCGAATACTGCTGTAGTCCGCCAATAAGATAAGCGATTTGATAGAGCGGGCCGTAGCTGCCGTCGAATGAGCGGCGTACTTCTGCGGTGGCATTGTCGCGTTCATGCCCGACACGGTTGACGAGAAAGTCGATGCACTCCTGCGGCGTCATCTTTTCCAGATGGAAACTAAGCGAAAAAATGATGCGAGCGCAGCGATGCATGCGCCAGAAGAGCGCGCCAACTTTGTTCTCAGGTGTCTTGTTGAAATTCAGGTCCCAAAGCAGCAGTTCCCAGTAGAGCGCGTTGCCTTCCGTCCAAAACGGCGTGCCGAATATGCCGCGATAAGGCCGATAGCGTGCCGACATGAAACCTTGCAGGTGGTGACCCGGAATCAATTCATGAAAAACTGTGGCGTGTGAGAAACCTGGATTGTTACCGCGCATGCTCATCATCTTCTGTTCATGAGTCATGGTGTTGGTCGGATAAGAAACCAGAATGGTTTCGCCGCCGAGGAAGAAGGGGCTCACCAGCTGGCGCTCCGGCGTCATCATCTCCATGCGCCAGGTGTCGCGCGCGAGTTGAGGAACCGTAACGAGGTCATGATCGTCGACGAACTTAATTGCTTCGACTGCGAGATCGCGGATTAACTCAGGTTGCTTACCGGGTTCGACGTAGGTGTTCTTAACTTTCTCAAGCGCTTTCTTCCAATCATCGCCAAAGCCCATCTCGCGCGAGGCTTTCTTCATTTCATTCTCGCACCAGGCGAACTCTTTGTTGGCGATATCGATTAATTCCTCCGGCGTGTAGGGAATCATCTCTGATTGCAACTCGCTCATCAGGGCGTCGTGACCGATCGGATCGCCGATGATGTCGCTGGTGTCGCCCGGCCGGGCCTGGGTTGCGCCGCCGGGTCTCTGAAAGCCTCCGCCGCCCTGACCCCCGCCGCCACCCTGGCCGCCACCACCGCCCGGTCGCTGACCGCCACCGCCCTGGCCCTGTCCCGTCGTAGATCCGGCGGCGCGCAAACCAACTAATCGCTCGCTCACGAAGGCGGCGTAAGAAGTCAGCGCCTCATCGAGTTCGCGGTACGGCTGCTCGTTCCACCAGGTGAAGACTGGATCGTAACCGTTGTAGAACGTGTACCAGTTGCGTAGGTTGCCGCGCAGGGCGTTAAGCGCGTTGACGCCGCGAAACGCGACGGTCTTCTTAACTCTGATGGCCTCGGGATTTTCGCCCGGTCGCAAGCCGGCTTCGACTCGGCGGCGGGTGTCGTCGATTTGCTTCTTCAAACCGTTCAGCGCGGTAGCTGACTTCGCCGAATCGATCGGCGTCATGCCGCGTCGCCCCTCTTCCATCTCGACAATCGTCCTGGCGAACGGCATCAACGGTTCGATTTCCGCCTGCTGTTTGCCTTCAATGTTCAATTGCCGCAACTCGTGTTCGAGGTCCGTCCGAAACAGGATGTAATCGACTTTGCCCTCCTGGCTCATCGCATCGAAATTCATTTTCTGAATTCGATCGAGAGCATCCTGGTAAAACTTGCGAAATCGCTCGCGGCGCGCGGGTGAATTTTGCACAAAGAATGAACGCTGCAAACTGCCACGATCAGCGACATAAGACTCAATGGTCTGGCGCATCTCGCTTTGGTTCGCTTCTTCCGGGATGCCGTCAACCATGGGCGCTTTGGAAGCGCCATTACGCGCCGTCTGACGTTGGGCCGATGTGTGAATTTGAAAGCCGGTGAACAGGAAAGTTGCGCAGGCAATAGCCGCGATTGCAAGACGGACGGTTTTGTTCATTAGAGGGCTCCTTGAACAGTTATTAGATTGAACGACTGACGTTAACTAACGCGACGGGGCCATTTTAGGTGAATCGCGGAACTCAGGGGTAATAACTGATCTTGCGATAAGTCACGCGATCAGCGACGTCGCCTTTTTCTTTGGTAACTATGATGGCGGTTCTCTTAATCCAATTCCCCTGTTGATCGAACTCATAGGTGTATTTGATCTTTTGCGAGTCATACCTCCGCTTGTACTCGTTAACGTAGCCCGCTCCAGGGATTGCATGGCTTTCGTAATCGACCTTCCCGCTGGGAATCATGACCGTGTCCTCGATAACGATTCCTTTGTCATCGAACTGTGAGATGACCTTGTCCCTCGCGAAATTCATGGCCCCAAAAATGGCGTAGGCAGGATCGACCGTGTGTTCGACTTTCTTATCTTTTGGTGAGAAGACGTACTTCTCAAAATCCTGTCCATCCTCGCGACTCACTTGAATCTCCGTTAGCTGGGTGCTGTTGTACTTGTACTTGATCTTAAAGATCTTCACTTCAGTGGGCTGCTTTGTCACATTGTCTTTTTGCTTTGGATTATCAGTTTTGAGAATTATGTCGGGAAGTCTGCGCATTTCACGATAAGCGCGCTCGCCCTTCACATAGCCGTACATGCGCACCGCCTGTGGCAATCCGCCGGAGTATTGTTCGGACTTGGTGAGATTTCCCGTTTCGTCATAATAATCAACCGACGTGCGGGCGCGGTCGTCAAACAATTCAGTCCCTTCAAACTTGTCTTCCTCGGTAACTACGGCCTTTACCCGGCCAAGGAGCTTAAAATCCTGAAGGTCGTTGGTGGGGCGCTTGTTCGGCGCCGGTTCAGTTAAAGGCGGCGGCGTGAGTTGGTCGGTGAGTTGGCGATAGCGGGGCTCTAGATCGTCGGACGAAAGGAATCTAAACGTCGTGACGGTCTGGACGTGGGCATCTTTCTTTTCGGGTTCGTTAATTGAAAGAGACAGCACGTAGAATCGGTTCTTGACGGCATAGATCCAAACGATCGCGCGACCACTGTCCGAATCCAAACCGAAAATAATGCCGGGATGTCCGCTCAGGGTGGTTGGTTTTTCAGCCAGCAGCGATCCGTGAGCCGCCTTGGCCACGTAGTCGTTCTTCATTCCCGTCAAGAACGTATCGCGTTGCTTTGGATCTTCGAGGTTGATGGAACCCGCGCCATAACTCACGACAACTTGATCTGAATCTAAAACCCATCGATAAGTCGCGGTCGAAAACTTCTGCCCGGCGGTCGTTCTCAGCTCGATAAAAGGGCGGTAGTCTACATAGGGCGCAGGCATCGTGATGCCGAACCGTCCGAGCACCGAAACAAACTCGGCGGGCTGACTTTGCTGCGCGAAAACAGTCTGCCCCACCACGATTAAGATCAAAACCAGATGGGCTCTTGCGATTTGCCTAATCATGAGCTTCTCCTGAGGAGGATTGCTGACGGCCGCGTATGATATCAGAAGGCCGACGATAAGGAAGGGCAATTCTTGGTCAGTGGTCAGTGGTCAGTGGTCAGTAGTCAGTAGTCAGTAGTCAGTGGTCAGTGGTCAGTGGTCAGTGACGAGTTATCAGTTTACCGGTACACGAGTCAATAAT
>JBIOZK010000202.1:0-12171 GCA_044870975.1 Pyrinomonadaceae bacterium | reverse complement strand
CGGTTCTGAGTTTGGGTTTGCGACCGGCCTGTTTTGAGAAACGGGCCGGATTTTATCATGATTCTTAGCAAAGAACGCAACCATCTGCGGTTTGCGGCCTGTTTTTTGGGGTTTGAGCGCCTGTACGTGGCTTCTGATCACGTGCACGTCGGGTCAGATCACGTGTACGTGAGGCCAGCTCACCTGTACGTCGGGTCAGATCACGCGCACGTCAGGTCAGATCACGTGCACGTCAGGTTAGCTCACGCGCACGTCAAGTCAGATCGCGTGCACGTCGGGTTAGATCGCGTGCACGTCGGGTTAGATCACGTGCACGCGGGGTTAGATCACATGCACGCGGGGTTAGATCATATTTACGTGGAACTGAGATTACACGTACGCGAGGTCAGCTCGCGTGCACGCCGCCGCGAATCAGCCGCACGTTGCGTCAGGTAACAGACACACGGCTCGGGAGTGCGTGAACGTGGCCCAGCTACACATACACGTTAGGTCTGATCAGGCGAACGTGGCGTCGGATGGGTTGCACGCTGCAGGCGTGCGATTCAATAGCCGGTGGCAACGCCACCGGATCACGCATCACCCCAATTCGTTCCGACCCTGTAAGGGTCGAATTCATTCACGATTTCAATTCGACCCTTTCAGGGTCGGTGAATCTTTACGTTGCGCGGTCCGTGGACGTTGTCCACGGCTATTCAATTTGTCCCCTGCGGGGACATGAATGCGAGGGTTGCACGCTGCAGGCGTGAGATTCGATAGTCGGCGCCATTTGCCAGCAAACAGGTTTTGTTTCGCAAGAGGGGATCAATTTCCTCATGGCCACTGAATCACTTTTGGCTTCGGCGCATTCGTCCTGGCAGGTTCAGGAGTCTTGATTGCCGCTTTGCTGGCAGCGGCGGAGTTCGCGCTCTGCTCACTGCTCGACTTAGGGCCGCGCGCGGTGGATTTTTGCGGGCCCTCATATCGGACGGGGCGAGAGAGGCGCGCGTCGTTTTCTGCGGGGACGTTTCGGACTCTCTGTTCCGGTGGTTTAGCTGACGATTCCTTGATCGACATCGCCACGGGAGCAGCCGACGGAATGCTCGGACCATTGGCGCGCAGACCTTCGGCTTTGCCGGTGGGTTTTAGTGATACCGTCGGGTTCAACTGTGAAGCGGTTCTCAATGACTCAGAAGACGTCACGTTCTGAGTTGCTTTTGTCAGCGGTTGATTCGGAGGTAAAGCCGGCGCCTGCGACTCGCTCGCGCTTCCCTCGGGTCGCTGAGTCGCAACGTTCGCACTCCCAGATCCCCGAAGCAAAACGAAACCAAGGACTGCGCCGAGGACGATGATCAGCACGCTCGCAAGTAGCATCAGAGTTTTTGCAGATGGAGATCTTCTCACCGCGGGACGTTCCCTCACGGCGTCTGTTTGAGACGGGGATGCCGGCTCTGTCGTGTGCACCAGGTCCCAGATTTCAGGCGGCTCTTGCAGCGTTCTCACGTGCGAAGTTTTGTTCGTAATTGCGACGGCAATTTCTCGCGCGGCAGACTCAACCGGCGCAATTTCTTCCGGCTCCGGCTCAACCGGCATAATTTTATGCACGCGCCGTCTTTGATTCTCTTTCGCGCCCGATGAGCGGAGAGCCTCGACAATCTCTGCGCGGCCTGAATGTTTCGCCATCATTAAGGCTGTCAAGCCGCCACTATCCTTCGCCTCAAGGTCTGCGCCGTTTTGGATGAGAGCGCGCACCATCGGCAGTTCGCCGTGATAAGCGGCGCGCATCAGCGGCGTTACGCCGGTCCGATCGCCGGCGTTCAGGTCTGCGCCTTGAGCCAGGATTTGCTCCAACCGTTCCACATTCCCGGTGCCCGCGATTTGCCATAGTTCCCGCGTCAGGACATCCGGCTTCATTTGTTCTTCTGTTGCTGACATAACCTTGCACCCTTTAATCGATGATTGTGATCCGGTCACCGGGTTGTAATACCGGATCGGGGACTTTGCCGGACTCGATGTCCTTTAGTTTGTAGTGGTTCACCACGAGGAAACCCTTCCCCTTGTCGCGCGCCAACTGGGCCTCTTTTGAATGTTTGCTCAAGCCGCCGGCAGCGATGATTGCCTGCGTCAGCGTCAGCCCGCGGCGAAAAGGCTTCTCTCCCGGTGACTTAACCGGACCGCTGACGTAAAAGAACTGGGCCTCGTTCTCGCGCAGCGTCACCACGTCGCCGGTCCGAATCAGCATGTTCATCCCCGAGGCATCCAACAAATCGATCATGAAACTCTCATTTGACTGGTTGCGCTCCACGCTCACACGGCCGGCTTCGGGCAGAGGCTGGGCGTCGGCAACTACGACGTAGAGTGGAATGCCTTCTCGCTTCATGCTCTTGGTGCCCGGTTCTTTCACCAGGCCGCTGACAAGAATCGTATGGCTGATATATTCGTGGACCGCGACCGAGACTTTTGGATTCTTTATCGCCCCCCGTCGTTTGAGATCTTCTTCAATCCGCGTAGTGATTTCTTCGACGGTCAACCCGGCGCAGGGCAACGGCGTACTCAGATCAGGATGCTCAAGCAACCCTGCCGCGCTGATCGTGAAGAGAGTGGTCTGACCGGGCGTGCCTTCGGTTAAGCGCACATCAAGTACGTCGCCGGGTCCAACGCGATAGATTTTGGTGAGCCCAGGCGCGGGGGTAGAACCGCCCAAAGATATGTTTGAGCCAATCGCCGGCGCGCCATTACCTTTGTCGATGGTTGGTCGTTTTGCCTGGGCTGTCCTCTGCTCCAAAAGCCTTTGGGCATGAGCCAGACGATTCTGCGAAGACTTGTCACCTGGCTTCAGCGCCAGTCCACGCTGCAAGTTGTCGACGGCGCGTTCCCACTGTTGCAGGTCGTAGTAAGCATGGCCCAGACTCAGGTAGGCGTCGGCATAATCAGGCTTGAACTTCAGCGCCTGCTCAAAGGTCTGCGCTGCCTGAGCGTAGAGACCAGCGTGGCCGTACTTGACGCCTATTTTGTAAAGGCGCCTGGCCTCACCGGCATCCGGAGATGGCGCCGGGCGATCGTTGGATTGAGTGGCAACCGCAGGTTGAGTTCGTCTCGGCCGGACCACGGGATCTGTCTGATCCTGAGCCAGGGCAGAGGAAAGATCGGGGAGAAAAAGCAGCGCACAGACAAGAAGCCGCCTAAACATGTGACCCTCAGATACTCACCTGTCGGGGGCAGGAAGAACAGAGAATCGCTCTGCCGGAATCAAGGGGAATTCGTAAAGGGGAGACCTACGGAAGGGTGATTTGCTTATACCACTTTTGAGCTGGCAACTCCAGCGAAAGGGTGGCGCCGCCGCCGGCTCGCGCATCACCACGCTGCAGGCGTGCGATTCAATAGCGGTGGCAACGCCACCGGATCGCGCATCACCCGCATCGTTCCGACCCTGTAAGGGTCGAATTCATTCACGATTTCAATTCGACCCTTTCAGGGTGGGTGAATCATTACGTTGCCTGATCCGTGGGCTGTGGCCCACGGCTATTCAATTGCAGCCTTTCAGGCTGCTGCGCGTGAAATCGCGAGTACCCGCAGGCGACGAATGACACAAACGAAGCGGCGGGCTGACAGCGTGCAATTCAATAGCGGTGGCAACGCCAACGGATCGCGCATCAGGCGTCTGACCAGGCGATGTGGCGTCGGAGAGGTTGCACGCCTAGCTTAAATTTTTCTTGACCACCAGGCGACGGTTGTTTAATCTCTAAGTGGGCGATGTAGCCCACCCCCCTCACCCGCTGCTATAGAAGCCTAACTGGAGAATTCAATGAAAATGAATATAAGAATCCCGAATCTTGTCGTCTACGTTGCGCTTTATGCCGCATTATGCGCGATTAGCATTTGGTTATTGGTATTTCATCCTGAGAATCCCACTAATTGGATTCTCTATATACTCATGATCTGGGCGGTCTTAGGAGGCGTAGTTAAATTCGCATTGCATTTGCGCAAGCGACATCGACAGTCTCCATAAGTTAAGCGTCAGGTTTGCAAAATAAAATGAGCGCGGCGGGTGTCGGCTTCGCGGTCAATTTCGAATTAAGACTCCATCCTTTCGGACCCTGACAGTGTGCGATAACGAAATGAGTGTTACGATGGAGCATAAATTAATCCAACGAGGTAAACACTTATGTCATGGGATGGCGACGCTTTAGCAGGCCAAATGGAAGAGATTTTCGAACGACAACAGGCAATCGCTGATGCGCGCGCCTTTAACAACACCTCAACCCAGGAGGAGCGCGCGCGCAGCGGAAAATTTGAATCGCTGCGAATTTCGCGGTCGCGGATAATGACGCAACTGAAAGCGGCCACGAACCCCTCGCACCGCACGACACTCGAACGCGCCTTGAAATCCATCAACGATCAGATGGCCGAAGACGAAGCGCGAGGTTAGCGAGACCTTGTACGCGCCAAGCAACGCTAACTGATTTAATAACGCTAAGCGCAAACGAAGTTCTGCAATTGCGGTCGACCCACCGACCGCCGACAGTTCGCCGCGTTCAAGGCATCAATTCTCTCTTCTGATTCCCGCTATTCAACGTCAATCTCTCTGGTTCATCTTTCATCGAGACTTTCCCACGGCCCGTGGCGCTGCGGGAGTGCTTCTTTATAGCCAGGAAAGCGACAGCGGATCCTCGCCCACAATCGTGCGAAAGGCCGCCGAGTATGTTTGCAGGCCGTGATCGCCGTTGGTAAAAAACGCCAGAGCAGTTTTTTTCTCCGGCTCGATCCAGGCAAAGTTCTTGTAGCCGGGACCGTCACCCCAGTGAAACCATGCCGCCCTGTTAGCTGATCGATCCACCCCCCAGCCGAGCGTCCAGGCGATCTGCTGATTCACCTCGACGCGCGGAAGATACTCGTCGCGCCGCGTCTGGATGTCGGCCATGGTCTTTATCAGAAATTTCGCGTAATCGGCGGCGGTCGTCCATAACGAGCCGGCCATGTTAGGTGACATGGCGGTGGTTAGGGGAACGACCTTGGCTTTCTCGTAAGCCGCGAAGATCTGCTCGTAGGTTGACGACTCAGGTTTGACTCCGGCTTTTTGCAGCGTGTCATAGTTTCGCTGTTCGTAAAACACCATGCTGCGTTCCAGTGGGGCGCCATGACGGTCATGACCTAGCGTGCCGTTCCTGAGCAACTCAGGCGTCCACGCATAAGTGCTCGAGGTCATACCTAACGGCGCGAGCACCGCTTGCTGCATGTAAGTAGCGATGGGCACGTTCACGATTTTTTCCACAACCCGCTGCAGCAGAAAGATGCCTTCGCCTGAATACTGCCACCTGCTTCCCGGTGCAAACGCGGAAGCCAGCTGGACGTTCGGCTGGAAGCGCCAGTTCGGCAGACCGGTGCTGTGGGTGAGCACATGGGCGGCGGTGATGGCTTTCGCGTCGCCAGTCAATCCGAGATCAAGATAGTCCTGCAGCGGCTTCGACCAGTCGAGCTTTTCCTGTCTAACCAGCTCGTGCACTGCGGCCGCAAAAACCGGCTTCGACAGCGAGAGCGCCGGACAACGTGTTTCAATGCTGACCGGACTTCGATCACCGGTCGAGCGCACACCCGCAAAGCGTTGGTAAGGTTTACCGGCGATGACGCCGGCGATGGCGATCGAGGGTACTTCAGTAACGTTCAAAAGCGAGTCCAGATCCAATGCCTTCTGGGAAAGGGTTCGCTGTCGGATTCCGAGACCGCCGGCCATTCCCGCAACAGCCGCGCTCGCAAGAAAGTTTCGACGTCTCATAGTTTTTCCTTCAAATGTGATCTCTATCTGAAGCGTGGCTCTTCGCCTTAATTCCCGGGCTCTTCTTCGGGTCAATAAGTCTCACACGACTGGATAGCCGAGTTGTTCCAGTTACTGCCAACGGGTCAGTATATAAGGAGATGGATAAGGGAGCGCGTTACATTTCGGGAGGTCTCTTATCCCATTCGCTCACGCGAATGGTACTGACCTCGTCGCTTCGCACTGCGAGTTCCCTCGCGAGGCGCAGCACTTCGGACAGAGCACATTGAATTTGGCCCCAGGGGGAAGATACACGATGTTGTCGATCTATCTGTGCAGGCCCTCAGCCCAGGCAACGCCAGGATCAATTCACGTCAATAACGGCTTTAATCTGGCGAAGAATGCTTTCCGCTCATCGAAGCCGTTGAGACCACCATTGATGCGCAGCGTGATCTTTCGAATGTCGTTGATATCGGCGAAGTGGTTAAGATTGCCGTCACTCCATTCCTGTAAGGCCGGCTTTAGTGCGTGCTCGGAAGTCGTGACAAGGTCGGGGTTGTTCTCGAAATCGAGGCCGCACTTTTGGCCCATCTCACGGTGGGCACCGCGACCAGTGGTTTGCAGAACTCCGTTGCCCCGATAACGAAAGCCGTCGCCGGGCTCACTGTTACCCAGTTCTTCTGCTTTGCCTGGATTGCCAAAACCGTAAACCCGCTCGGCCAGCGCGTGCTCGTTATGCGCGAAGTTAGGTGCTTCTGCTGGTGTGATACTGGCCGAGTGTTCCCCGACGCCAAATATCTCCAGCATGCGGGGAACGGAATAGCTCATGCTCTCGCGCAGGACGGTGAATGCTCCGGTTTCCGCCATGGCCTGGGCCAGAAAGTGTGCCATTCGCAAACCCGACGTGATCCCGTGTTGCTCGAACAAGGGACCGCCATGGCGAATCGCCTCCAGGTAATTGTTCTTGGCGTGCGGCGCGATGTGTGAAATGGCTGCGAGTGTCCTCTCCATCAACTCTGGGTCCGGCGCGCCGGGCGAATTCGCATCGACGGGCGCCATCAAATGCTTATTACTAAAGCCCTGCTGATCTACGCCGTCGATATTCACCATGATTCGCCACCAATCTGGATTGGTTGAGTCTCCCAACCTGGTTACGACCTGCCCATTTCGCAACAGAATCTTCTCGGTCTGGTGATTGACAAGGGGTTCGCTCCGCAACCACATCCCGTTTGCATTAATCACGCGAAACTGTTCATTTGCCATGATGCCTCTCCTTCCGGTTGAAAACTGAATCGTCCATCATATTGCATGTGCGGCGAGCACGCTTCATCAGCGAGGTGCATAGGCAAAGGCGCTGGACAGACCCGTGGGCCAAACCTGAAAACCCCGCGGTAAAAAGGACGCCTGGCCGGTTCTCTTCGCGGTGCCGATGAAGCGCGCCCGCCTTTCATGAGGCTTTGTCACCTCATGAACCTGAATTTGGCGGACGCGTTCCGCCCCTAACCCGCGACAAGGGAGGTTCCCGAGACCTTGTCGCTATCAAACGAAACGCGTCCGCCCTAGCACGAGTGCCTCGCTTCACCCGTGCATAGCTTGATTCGAATCATTGGCCACTGGTCGCCGGCGGTGCCTGGCTGGCCTTCGCTCTGCGTTCATGATTCGAAAATCTCCGCCTGGAGGAAAGATCGGTTAAAGGTTTTCACTCGCGATCCTCCGAAGATCGGGGAGTGAGTTGATTGGGCGACCCGCTGGTTCTGAGCGATCCGGGCGGCACATAGAGTCTGACTTGGGGTCCGCGCGCGGATTGGTTGTAAGAAACGCGGCGATTCTAACACGGATTATCGGGCACATAGCAAGGATTATGGCGAAGCGATTATGCTGCGTGGAATCGCCGCGAGGTCTAAGCCAGTTGGGGCGCTCACTAATTGCCTGCGCCAGGAGGTGTCAGAGCTTTTGCAGGATCCAATTCGACATGGCTCGTTGATGATGCACCACCACAGTCTTGAATGGCTCGATTAACTGCCCGCCGACGGATTCGGTTTCGCGCAAGAGCATTTCTTCATCGACGAGAAATCGCTCGCTGCCATCTGGTAGATGATAACGCCGGCCTTCGATCACTCTGAGTTCATCGATGCCGATGGTTGAAGCCAGGCGCGCGAACAGAATTCCGCCCGGCTTCAGGACCCGCCACATTTCGCGCACCATTGCGCGCCAGTGATTCTCATCGCGCGCAAAGTGCAGCACCGCGCTACTCAAAACCACCTCAAAGGTTGAATCTGCGAAAGACATTTTCTCGACGGCTTCCACACGGAAGTTCTCGGGAGGAAGTTTCGGCGCGAGTGCCGCTGCCAGTCTTTGAATCCCGGCAATGGCAGTGGCAGATTGATCGACGCCGGAAACATCAAAACCTGTTCGGAAGAAATAAGTGAGGTTGCGTCCGCCACCACAGCCTGCATCCAGCAATTTCATGTCGGCCGTGATGCGACCCCTCAAGACCAGATCGAAAAGATAGATATCGATACCGCCAAACCAGTCCTGGAGATTTGTTGATGGTGGCATGTCACTTTAGAGGTTAGAGGTTGGAGGTCAGAGGTTAGCGCGGTGGGCCCTCACCCAACCCTCTCCCAGAGGGAGAGGTCTAATCGCTAGTTAACTGATCTCTAACCTCAAATATCTAACCTCTAATATCTAATATCTAATATCTAATATCTAACCTCTCATCAACTCACATCAACAAAACATCCACTCGATGAGCATGAACCATCTGTTCGCAGGGTGACCAGGCGAAGACGGTGAAGCGGCCGTCCTGCGACGCGACCAGCCCGAGGCAGTCTCTCTGATCGTAGATGAATTGGGTGGTGGAAAGATGGCGCGTGCCGCCGTGTTGTACGGGATGGGCCACTTCGGCTTCGTTCCCGACGACCGGCTCGGTGAGCTTCATCTGCTCGACCGGCTCCCGGCCCTGGGCGCGGACGATCTTTGCGCCGAAGGCGAGGACTTCATAAGTGCTGCTGATTATCGTCGCGCCATCAACCGCGGTGAGCCCGGCGACGGCATCGACGACATTGCGCAAGGCGGCCTCCCATTCGTTCTCGCCCACGCGCGCGGCGCCCTGGATGATTAGGTTGGCCAGTCGGGAGAATGGCGGCACGACCGAATAGAGAATCGGATGCACAATTGATTCGCGCCATCTTTCCGAGCCGTCAGGCACGACCAGCAGCGTGCCCCCTTGCCCGTGCGCGCGCATCGAGGCAGCCAGTTGCACCAGCGCATTAACCTCGGGCAGGTATTCTTCCCGCGCGGTGAATGCATGCAGAGATTTCAACAGATCGGGACAGTCGGGCAGGCTCTTGCCCTGCTCATCAATAATTTTCACCTGCTCGCCTTTGAATACGGCGACGTTGGCGAATTTGCCGAACCCGGCCGCGCGCCGATGTTTGATAACCAGCAAACCAGGTTCGATATCTTCGAGCACAAAGCCGAGACTGGGGACCTTGCGAGTTGCGCCCCAAATGTACAGCTCTTCCTCGCCACTGGCATCGCGGTCATGCCAGACACCGAGATGAATTCCCGGCCGTTCAACTGCGGGCGCCAGCTTGATGAGGGCCGCGGTAGTCAGCGGCAGACGCTGTTCGAAGGTCAACGGCTGACGAGCTTGTTCGGGAGGAACAAATGCGAGCGAAATTTTCGGAAAGCGACCCTCTTCAGGACGAAAGCTGGCCCAGAAACTCGCATCGATCATGGCTTCGATCGCGCGCGCCGAAGGTGTCTGCGCCAGGCCAGTCTCGCCGCGGGCGCGCGCATCAGCCAGGTGCTCGGCAAAGTGCTCTTCGATAGTTGCCGCTACGGCGTGCGCTGCGTGATAAGTGGACGGCCGGGTCATGATGGAATCTCCAAACGCTGAAACTCGCCCCCTTTTATGCCTTCTACCGCTTCTTCGAGTAATGCGGCTGCCGCGCGAATCCGACGGAGGTCATTCGTCGAGAGTTCGAGGATCGCGAGACTCCGTTTCTCCAAATTGTGCTGGTACCGGATACTCTGATCGGCGGTGATTAGCAACTCAAACTCAGATTCGGCGCGTCGGATCAAGTCGCTGTTGCGAATGCCGCTCCAGCCTTGTGCTTGAACGCTTGTGATCGAATGTTTAGGAATTAGCCGCTGAATCGGCCAGGGAACGCACTCGTCCAAGAGAATTCTCATGCCGCGGGAGATAACAACGCCTGTTCAGAGCGTTCAAGTACCTGGCGAGCCAAGTCACGCGAGACAGAAGGAAAGCATTCAAGGAATTCCTCTAACGAATAGTCATTCTCCAGATAATCGAACAGCGTATTAACAGGGACCCGAGTGCCTCGAAACACCGGTTTACCGCCCAGAATCTCAGGATCAACCGTTATGAGATCAGTAGAATTCATTTCGGTCGCTATTATCTCCCCGACTTACAGAAGCGCGCAATGTTCTAAGCCTTTGCCACTCGAAATATTCCGTTACCCCACCTCGAACTCACCAGTCAGCCGAATATCGCGCGATGAACTGCCGACGAGCACCTTGAACTTTCCCGGTTCTATGGTCCAACGCGTTTGCCCCGGATCGTAGAACGACATTGAGCGTCCGTCGAGATCGATCCGCACAACTTTCGATTGACCCGGACGCAGCATTACTTTCTCGAAGCCTTTCAACTCCTTCGGCGGCCGCGCGATCGAGGCCTGGACGTCCTGGAGATACAGTTGCACAACTTCCGCGCCTTCGCGACCGCCGGTGTTTTTGATTTGCACTTCTACTGAAACTGACTCGCCCGCTTTAATGCGGCTCCGGCTGAATTTGAGATTGCTGTATGCGAACGTCGTGTAAGAGAGACCGTGGCCGAAGGCAAACGCCGGCGCGATGTTCTCCTGGTCGAAGCGCCGATAACCTACAAAGATCCCCTCTGAATAATCACCGCGGCCGTTCACGCCGGGATATTGATCAGGCGTAGCGATGCCGGCATCTTCGCGTTTACGAGGAAAGGTGACCGGCAACTTGCCGGAAGGATTAACGTCGCCGAACAATGCGTCAGTCATCACGCGACCATCGTCCTGCCCCGGATACCATCCTTGCAGGATCGCAGGCACGGCTTCGAGCCAGCGATTGACGAGCACCAGGCATCCGGTGTTGAGCACCACTATCGTGCGCACATTTGCTTTGGCGACCGCGCTAATCAACTCGTCCTGTTCGTCCGGCAAGGTGACGCTCGCGCGATCGTCGCCTTCACCTTCGAAATCGCGCGCAAAGATCAAAGCCACGTCGCACTCTTTGGCGACTTGCACCGCGTCAGCGAGAAGTCCGGCGTCGGTCGAGGCCGGATCACTTTTCGAAAGGTCTGGGCCGGCAACGAACTTCAGGTGCCGCAACACAACCTTGCTTCCGACTTTCTCGGCGAGCGCACCCAGCGGGCTGATTGAGGCGAAGGGCGAGATGCGAGCGCTGCCTCCGCCGCCAGTCGTAGGCTGGTCGACATTTGCACCAATCACAGCGATGCTTCTAATGCGGCTTAGATCGAGCGGCAAAAGATTGCCTTCGTTTTTCAAAAGCACTACACCGGCGGAAGCGATACGACGGCCAATTCGCGCTTGTGCAGCGTAATCAATCGGGCCAGGCTTCGCCGGTGCTTCGAAAAGTCCAAAGCGCATCATAATGCGCAGGATGCGACGGACTTTGTCGTCTATGGTTGCTTGAGCTACCGCTCCTTCCTTCACCGCAGCTAATAGTTTTTCGCCGAAGAAATCGCCGGCGGGCATCTCCATGTCGAGGCCGTTGTTGGCGGCATTGACGGTGCTGTGGGTGGCGCCCCAATCTGAAACGACAAAGCCTTCAAATCCCCATTCATCTTTGAGAATGTCTTTGAGCAGATGCGCGTTCTCGGACGCATACACGCCGTTGACTTTGTTGTAGGCGGCCATCACCGAACCCACTTGCGCCTCTTTCACAGCGGCTTCGAAAGCAGGCAGATAAATTTCCCGCAGCGTACGCTCGTCCACTTCGGCACTGACGGTGTGCCGCTGCTTCTCCTGATTATTGGCCGCATAGTGTTTGACCTGGGCCAGCACGTCCTGGCTTTGAATGCCGCGGATCTCGGCGGCAGCCAGCTGCGCTGTCAGATATGGGTCTTCGCCGAGAGTCTCGAAATTCCGGCCCCCCTCGGGCACGCGCACGATGTTCACCATCGGAGCGAGAAGCACGTTTTGCCCTTTGGCTTTGGTTTCGGCGCCGAGCGCAGTGCCGTACTCTCTGGCCAACGAACGATCCCAGGTGGCCGCCAACGCCACGGGCGCAGGAAAAGCTGTTCCCGGTCCATGACGCACGCCCGCTGGACCATCGGTCAGCGCCAGCGCCGGAATGCCGAGCCGCGGGACGCCGGGCACGTATCCGATGTAACCACGTCGCTGCGCGCCATGCAGCATTTGAAT
>JBIOZK010000201.1:0-8540 GCA_044870975.1 Pyrinomonadaceae bacterium | reverse complement strand
GGCTCCTTCCTTTACGGGCCCTCCCTGACGGTCGGGCTTCTGACACCACTCTATCAGGGGTGCAGAAAAAACAGGCTCAACCGCGGGACGCCAAAGTGTTCGCGAATTCGCTTGCGGAGGAGGTTGTCGCGGGTTTGGCTAAACGCGACTTTATCCATGTGCCGCTGGTAAGGCTTAAGTTGCGATTCGACCTCGCTGCATATCAATTCCAGTTCCGTCTCGGTCATCCCGTTGCGCATCGCGTCATCCAGCAAGCGCTCGAGCCCAGTCAGCGACTCTTCGAGTTTACGCGAGTCAGGATGCGAAGCTAACTCGTAGTCGTTTTTTACTTCGGCCAGAAGCAAACTCGCGCGATCGAAAGCTTCGCTCAACTCGTCCTGTTGTTCTTGCCGGTCCTTCGCGAGCGCCGTCAACTCCTGCAACGCACGACCGAGATGTTGCAGCACTGCGGCCCGTGGAAACGGCGACTTGTCCTCTTCAATCTCATTAGCGGTCTCGTCGTGACTCCCGACGCGCGATTCCAGCCATTCAGCGTATTGGGCCTCGACCTCTTCCTGACAGTACAGCAGGGTCTTGACCGTGCGCTTCTGTTTCCTGGCGTCGTAAGAATTGAATGCGTGCTCGATGCCGCGCAAGGCAACATGGAGCGGGACGCCGCGCTCTTTCCAGCTTTCAATCAGCGCCCAATCCATCGGACTGAGCATCAAGTGCTTGCCGCGCCGGCGAATGAAAGTGTCTTCGATTTCGGAGAAGTAGGAAAAGTAATTCAAAACGGAGTTTCAGGTTTCAAGTTTAAAGTTTCAGGTTAGCGGACCAACTTGAAACCTTAAACCTGAAACGTGAAACTATTTCTGTCGTTCATACACCAGTCGCAATCCTTCGAGCGTCAGGGTCTCGTCAACTTCCTGAATGAAGGCCGAGCCTTTCGCAATCAATGGCGCCAAACCTCCAGTTGCGACTACGCGGACGGAACCACCCAGCTCGGCAATCATCTTCTTTAAGATCCCGTCGACCAGGCCGATGTATCCGTGATACAGGCCCGATTGCATCGCTTCTACGGTTGCCGGTCCGATGACGCTGCGCGGACGCTTGATTTCAACTCGCGGCAGCTTAGCGGCCCTCTGGAATAAAGCATCAGCCGAGATGGTTATTCCGGGACTGATCACGCCACCAACATACTCACGTTTGGAATTGATCGCGTCGAAGGTCGTCGCCGTTCCGAAGTCAACGACGATGCAGGGCGCGCCATACTTATTAATGGCCGCCACGGCATCAACGATGCGGTCGGCGCCGACGTCCGCCGCCGGCTGGTAAAGGATCGGCACGCCGGTGTCGAGCGTGTGATCGACAAACAGAGGCGTAATTTGAAAGTACAACTGCGCCATGCGATTGATGGTGAAGTTCAGTGGCGGCACCACCGAGGCAATTGCAATGGCGTCGATCGATTTGAAATCCAAATCCGACAATGCGAAAAGGTTGCGCGCCAACACGCCCCACTCGTCTCCCGTGCGCGCCCGTTCCGTCGTCAGGCGCCAGTGTGCGGTGAGCTTCGCGCCGTCAAAGACGCCGAGCGAAGTGTTCGTATTACCAATGTCGATTGCCAGCAGCATAAGAATTAGGGTGTTGGGTTTAGGGTGTAGGGTGTAGTCTGTTTTTCATCAATTAGCTGGTTCGTCCCCAGCGCAACTTACATCGAGGGGAACCGACATATTTGACTCAGCGAGCGCGTAACTTGAACGCTGAAGGCGTTCGCCAATTATCAGCCCACGGCAACGCCCTGGGAAACTCCGACGAAGAAATCCCCGAACTCTAAAAGAGTTCGCAAACTACTGCCGTGAATTGCAGGGAATCAGTCACTACGCTCAAAAACCCTTTCAGGGTTCAAAGGAACCACGTCACCTTTTCCCCAGGGTAGCGCGCTTGATGCGCGCAACCCTGGGCTGGAATTTATGAACGCCTTCGGCGTTCGTGATTCGAGTAAAAGCCGTGCTAAATCAAGTATGTCAGTACCCATCCACGGCCCACACCCTTCGCCCAAACCCTATAGCCTCCTCATAAGATTAGGGTGTTGGGTTTAGGGTGTAGTGTGTAGTCTGTTTGATCAACTAGCTGCTCTGGTCTTAAGCGCAACCTATATCAAGGGCTGCACCCAACACCCTACCCCCTTCACCCGCCGCTTAAGAGTACACGTTCGATTTCATCCGCTGCCACGCGCGCCCCGTCTTCCTGCTTCACAATTTCACCAACCTTCGCCGCAGAGCCGGCGTAAGCCGGATTGGCTAATAGCTCTCTCAATTCGCGCGTCGCGGTCCCGGCATTGTACCGCGGCCGCGGCAAAACGCGACCGCAGCCGAGTCGCGCCACCCGATTGCCGTTATCAAATTGATCGTGCGCGTGCGGCACCACCAGCGTTGGCTGACCGGAGCGCAAGCCTTGTCCCGTGGTGCCGACGCCACCCTGATGCACAATCGCGCAGGCCCGCGGCAGAACCTGGCTGTAGGGCGCGTATTCAAAAGCGGCAATGCCTTCGGGCAAAACTCCAGTTGGCAAGTTCCGCTCGTTGCCGATCAGCAACAATGCCCGACGGCCAAGCGCCTTGGCTGCCGTAATCGAGTCAAGATAGAAGTCATGCGCCACCCAAATCGCTGATGACCCCAGCGTAAAGACGATAGGCGGCGGACCAGCATCAAGGAATTCGAGCAAGTTCTTCGCGACCTCGGTCTCGCCAAAGTAGTCCCGCCGATCATAAAAAGGAAAGCCGGTAACGACAGTGTTCGCCGGCCAATCAGGTTGCGGCTCAGCCATGACCTTCGAAAACAATGCCAGGACCTTCGTCGGCGAATGCTGTCCTTTCAATAATGGATTGTCACCGCGGGGCAAACCAATTTCAGCACGGAGTTTGTAAACGGGCTCCGACATCTTATCGAGCTTGATAGTCGCCAATGCCATCACGCCCTTCCCGACCCAGGGCGTCAGACGCATCAGGTGATAGAGCCATGGCCATTGCGGCGGTACGATCGGATCATAAACGGAAAGAAAAGATGCCGGCGCCAGGACGGACGAGATCCACGGCAGTCCTTTCTTCTGGGCCACCAGGGTGCCGGCAAAAGGCAGCACGTGCGTAAGCAGCAAGTCTGCACCTGCGGTTGCGGCCTCAAGATCATCATAGATGTCGCGGAGATAAGGGATGAGCATGTCGCCCACGGCTTCCGGGCCGCGCCTGGGATCCATGACCTCGCCTACCACCTTCGCCACCTCGTCGGGCTGATCGATTGACGGCATGTCGGGTCTAACAGGATGAAATTCCAGCCCGACGGTTTCCATCTTTTCGCGATAGATCTCGGAAGTCGCGATTACCGGTTGGTGGCCGCGGGCCTTGAGTTCGAGCGCCACGGCGACAAATGGATGGATGTCACCAAACGATCCGAATGTCGAGAGAATTATTCGTTTGCCGTTCATTTAGCTTTTCTCAAGGCAGCACAGTTGATCGCAACGCCGTCACATCGCCCGCCCTGACTACTCTCGTCTTCCCGTCGTTGGTTTCGACTCGCAACGCGCCGTCACCCTCGAGGCCGCGCGTTATTCCTTCAAAACTTTCTTCGCTTAAGTTAACTCGTACTCTTCGATCAAATGCGTAAGACGAGCGGGCGCACCATTCACGAATGATGTGTTCGCGGCCCTCAACATTATTAAGCAAGTCGTATTTCTCGGCTATTGAGGTGAGCAGCTCGTTTAGAACTGCGTTGCCGTCGGGCTTTTCGCCCGTGATGGATTCAATTGAAGTAGCCTCGGCCTGAACCAGCGGCAGCACTGCCGGCGTCAGGTTAATGCCAATGCCAATCACCAGCGCGGTGCGTTGAGAAGTTTCCAGGGTCTCAGCCAGGATGCCGCAGAGTTTTCTGTCATTCACGCAAAGATCGTTCGGCCACTTAATATCTGCTGACATGCCGCATGCTTTGAGCAAGGCGTCGCAGACGGCCAGCGCCGCCATCAGAGTAATCAGCGGCCACGCGTTAATTTCAAATCTCGGCCGCAGCAGCAGACTCATATAAAGCCCGGCATCCGGTGGCGATTGCCAGCTGCGATCCAGACGTCCCCGGCCGTGCGTTTGCGTCCGCGCCACAATGCAAAGTCCTTCGGCGACTCCGGCTTTCGCCTGCCGCATGGCTTCGAGGTTGGTTGAGTCGATGGTGTCAAAGCGCTGGATGACTGGAGTGAAGGTCATGATCACTTTGGAGTGCGCCAGAGCGAAGCGACGACGGCGCTTTGAATCATCTGGATGATCTAAACTTAATCGCCGATCGCTTTACGCGTAGACCACTAACAAGCCGAAACTGCAAATCCAAAGCGCCGTCGCCGCTTCGCTCTGCCGGCTCACTCCATATTATCTCGGCAAAGTCTGTGGCATGCTGGCCAGCGTGTACGCCAGGGCCGCGACGACGGCGCAGTTTTCCTGCAGCTCTTTTGGATTGACTTTGTCGAGCGTGTCCGCCGCCGTGTGGTGATAATTGAAGTAGGTGCGCGCATCCTGAATCGGCGCGAAGGTCGGCACGCCGGCAGCGCCGAGTGGGCTGATATCCGACCCGGTTTCATTCACGGCGCGAGTGACTCCTGCACCCTGGCTTTGCAGAATCGCGGCCAGCGGCTGCAACAGCGTCAGCACTTCGGGCTTTCCAGTGGCCGAGAATCCCGACGGATGTCCCGCACCCAGGTCTGCTTCAATCGCCGCGAAGTGATTAGCGATGTCTGCCTTGTGTGCCTCAAAGTAACCACGCCCGCCGGCCAGACCATTCTCTTCGTTCATCCAGGCGATGACGCGAATGGTTCGCTTCGGACGCAGATTCAACTGCTTCAGAATTTGCGCTGTTTGGATCGCCATGGCGACACCGGCGCCATCATCGATCGCGCCGCGGCCCAAATCCCATGAATCAAGATGTCCGGAGACAATTACGATTTGTTCCGGCTGCTCACTTCCCTTTAAGTCGGCGACGACGTTAAAGCTCGGCGCATCAGGTAGGGTCTGCGGCGTCAGCAGCAAATGCATTTTTACCGGGCCTTGCTTTGTGAGATACGCGAGCAACTCAGCGTCTTCACTGGCCACCGCCGCGGCCGGAATTTTCGGCGCGTCGTCTGAGTAGCGAAGTGCGCCGGTGTGCGGCAGCCGATAATCCGCGCCTCCAGCTGATCGATTCAATGCCGCTACCGCGCCCAGTCGCGCAGCCGCGCTGGCGCCGATGCCGCGATAAATCACAGACTGTCCGTAAGCATCGCCAGGAAATCCACTATCAGCAAGTTGTTGATTGAACTTCGCATTGAACAGGACAATCTTGCCCGCGACGCGTTCCCGACCCAGCGCCTGCAATTCATCGAAGTCGTTGACGACTACGACCTCAGCGGTAATTCCTTCTTTCGGCGTGGCCACGCTGCCGCCGAGCGCCGTCAGCGCAATCATCTGCGTCGTGTTGGGTGTTATCCCCGGAAAGCTGGTCAGCTCGCCCGTCTCCTGGCCGCGCACCCAATGCGGCACCATCACCTTTTCCAGCTTTACTTCCAGACCGAGTTTGCGCAGCTCCGCAGCCACATAATTCACCGCGGCTTCAGCCTGCGGCGAACCACTCAGGCGCGGACCGATGTTGTTGCAGAGATAGGCCAGCCGCGCATACGCATAGTCGCTGGTCAGCGCCGCCTGCTGAACCTGTTTGATTTCAGAAACGAGTTGCGGCGAGTACTGAAGCTGCAGCGGTTGCGGGCGCGAAAGTTGAGCACGTACGGAACGTTGATCAAACAGGCCGGCAATTACCAGGACGACGAGCGCCGAGAGTTTCAAATGTCTTGTCATTACTGATTAGACCTGAAGTAGCTCTGCGATTCGAACGTCGAAGAATAGACGATCGTTGGCGCTAAGTGCTAGTTGTCCCGAGTCGCAACTGTATGGCGATTTGGAGCTTGCCATCGCGCGGATTCTGACAGACGATGTGCGCCAATCTCAGGAGGGTTCCCTATGCGGAAACAAGCACACTTGCTAATTCTTCTCTGTCTAGTTTTGAGCGGTTGCGCAAAACCGAAGTCCATCTTTCCTAATGGTCAGGTGATCGACCTCTCGCATCCGTTTGACGCGCAAACAATCTATTGGCCGACCGAGCAGGGTTTTATGCTGGAGAAGGAGCAGGGCGGCTTAACGGACAAAGGTTATTACTACGCTTCAAACAAATTCAGCGCGCCGGAGCACGGAGGAACACACATCGATGCGCCGCGGCATTTCGCCGCGAACGGTAACACTCTCGATCAGGTACCGCTGACACAACTCATGGGTGAAGCGGTGTTGCTCGACGTGACGAAGCAGTGCCAGCCGAACCGCGATTATTTGGTTAATGTCGACGACTTCAATGCCTGGGAAAAAGAGCATGGCCAAATCCCGGCGGGCGCGATTGTTGTCCTGCGCACCGGCTTTGCGAAGTATTGGCCCGACCGCAACAAGTACATGGGCACCGATGAACGCGGCGCGGCCGCCGTGGCGAAACTGCACTTCCCGGGCTTGAGTCCCGAGGCCGCGAAATGGTTAGTTGCAAATCGATCAATCAAAGCCATTGGCCTGGACACGCCGAGTATCGATTATGGGCAATCGACTCTCTTTGAGAGTCATCAGGTCTTGTTTGCGAAGAATATTCCCGCGTTTGAAAATCTGGCTGACTTAAGCGCGCTGCCGGAAGCGGGATTCGTGATAATCGCGATGCCAATGAAAATTGCCGGCGGCAGCGGCGGCCCACTAAGAATCGCCGCACTTGTTCCTTAAAGCCTGGGTAGTGGTTCAGTTGAAGTTATGATGCGGAAGCTTGCACGAAGTAAGGGGCCAAATATGCACTTACTGCGTGCGTGCTTCTGCAATCTTTGGCCAGACTGCAGCATTGCCAGGACCTGATAATTCTTGGCGTCCTTGACTCCTTATGATAGAAACCGCGACTAAATAAATTGTCCTATGAAAAACTGCCCCACCTGCCAGCGCACCTATTCCGACGAGTCATTGGCGTTCTGTCTCGTTGATGGTTCCGTTCTCTCGGCGCCGTATGATCCCGAGCAGACTATGCGCATTCCGGCGCCACGGCCTACCGTTCCGCCGACAATTGCGTCGCCAAGCGGTACAGGCCGCACACCTGAGCAATCTACGATTTACGCGCCCGCGCCCAGCGCTCCGTCGCCATATCACCAGAACACGTCGCCGGAGATTACTGAAACGCGTAGCAGAAATTTGACGCCCTGGTTGTTGATTGCGGGAGCAATTCTGATCGTGGGAATTGTTGGACTGTGGATGATCATACCCAGATTGCCGGCGACTGTGACATCGTCCCGCAGTCAAGCTTCGCCGGAAGCAAAGAGCAGCGTTGCGCCCAAAGCTGAGATGATCTGTGGTCAGACGGTGAGCGCTGCGATATTCCGAAAGTGGAGCGACCTGGGAGGACAAGACGGCCGGCTCGGCTGTCCAATAGATCAGGAGAACGAAGCGCCGGCTTCACCACAAGGAAGCGTGGGCCGATGGATTCAATTTGCCAGGGGCGACGGTGGGTATCTAATCGTTTACGGCCGTCGGCCGGACGACGGAACAAATCAAAAGCCTGTCCCGCTTGCAGGTCAGGCCTTCGAAGTTACCGGTTGTATGTTCAAGCTCTATGCGAGTCTGGGCGGTACAGGATCATGGTTGGGCTTTCCGGTGAGCGACGGTCGCGAGATCCCAACCGGCGCGCGCCAGGATTTTGAAGCTGGCTACATCGACTGGGATAAGAAGACCTACAACTGCCAGGCACATCGAAATCCCTGAAACTGTTTAGCTATGGCTTCTGCGGCTCAGCTTTCCTCAGCCGAGCACGCCTCGGAATTTCGACGCACTGATCTCATAACCCGGAAAGACTGACTTCAGATTCGTCGCGCCCAGATGCTTCTGAGCAACCTCGCCGAAGACGCTGCGAAAGTCTGTCGTCAAAGCCAGGTCGCGACCTTCCCATAGCTGGTCGTTCTTGAGTCCCGGCCAATCGCCATAGACCTTGCCGCCGCGAACCGTATTGCCAATTACGAACATCGCGTTGGCGTGACCGTGATCGGTGCCGCGATTGCCGTTCTCTCTCACCGTGCGTCCGAATTCCGACATCGTCAGAATTACTACGTCATCCATCCGCTGACCCAGGTCAGTGTAGAGAGCCGCGATTGCCTGACTGTACTGGCGCAGGAGATTGCTCAGCTGTCCCTGCTGGTTGCCTTCGTTGACATGCGTGTCCCAACCACCGACGTCAGTAAAGGCGACCTCCAAACCAACGCCGGCTTTAATAAGCTGCGCTATTTGCAGGAGTGAATTGCCGAACGGCGTGCGCGGATAATTGGCGCCGTTTTCAGCTTTGTACTGCGCCGGATTCACTTGCTTCAAATAATTGATCGCCTCGAAAGTTTCTTTGCCGGTGCCTCGCAACGCGTCCTTGACGAGCTTGTCGTCGTACATCGCCTCAAAGCCGCCCTGCACCGCGGCAGAACTCTGGCCGGCGCGAATGTTGAAT
>JBIOZK010000200.1:0-30149 GCA_044870975.1 Pyrinomonadaceae bacterium | reverse complement strand
TACCAGAAAAAACTGAGACTCGACGTTTTTTATCTCCATCAGAATTGCACGACTTGCAACCAGCAACACGTCGACGCGTTTGGGGTGACACTCAATCTCTACTTCAAACGGAAGTAGCTTAATTAGCACGACTGTTAACACTGACAGTTACGCCGCGCTCAGAACGTCGATAGAATTTCAGAACAGGAAAACGGATAAGAGTAAGGAGAGAAGAGATGCGAAACGTAATCAACACAACTCTGGCGATCGCCGGCCTGATACTGCTGGTGAGTGCGAGCGGCACGGCGCAGAAGCTGCCGAAGTCAATCTATATCCAGGGCCAGGCGATGGGACAATCAACTCAGATGGGACAGACGTTCAACATTACGGTCATCATCGATGAGTACTCGACGCCCGACGATCAAAAGGCTTTGCTGACTGCGTTCACCGAAAAGAAGAATGAAGGTCTGGTGAATGCCTTGTCGAAGATGAAGAGCAAAGGCCGGATTTCGATCACCGGAACACTGGGCTATGACGTCAGCTATATCCGTTCTTTCCCACAGCCTGACGGCAGCACCAAGATTCGACTCGTGACCAATCGGCCAATCACTTTTGGTGAGGCGTGGAGTGACAATCGCTCGATGGATTACAACTTGTCGGGATTGGAAATAGTCCTGAACGCCAACAACAAAAAGAATTCAGGCCTGTTGGCGCCGGCGTGCCAATTTAAGATGAACAAAGAGAACCATGTAGAGTTGGAACTGCTCCAGAATGAGTGGAAGTTAGTTGATATTCGCAAGCGTTAGGCCGGCGCGGGCCGGGCGGGCTCAGGCATCCACGTCGTCCCGGCGTGAAAACTTCGCGGCCGCTCCCGGGAAAGAGTAATCGGCAACCCCCAAGTATTGCCGTCGCAAGAAGAAACTCCAATCAGACATTTGCAGGAAATTGATTTTCCGCTGGGGCGTTCCCAAAGCGAGGGACGCGCCAGCGAACGGAGAAGTATATGAACAAGATCATTCTGGCGGCGCTGTTTACGCTGCTGTTCGCGACAATCGGCCTGGGCCAGGATCCCGGGTGGCCGCGGCAGAAAACAAACTCGGTAGGGAAGCTGGTTTATTACGAGCCGCAGTTTGCCAAATGGGACCACTACCGGAATCTGACATTCAGCATGGCGTTTTCACTTACGCCTGCAGGCGCGAAGACCGTCGTGGGCGTAGCAGATGTTCACGCGATGACGGTTGCCAATGTCGATGCGCGGACTGTCCTGATTACCGACCTGGTAATTACCGCTACTCATTTTCCTTCACTGGATCCGAGCGCTGCCGCCAACATGGGCCAGCTGGTAAAGACGTTTGTGCCGCCGGGTTCTGCGGTGACCATCTCGCTGGATCGCCTCGTGGCAACCGTAGAGAAGCCTGCGAGCTCGCCCACAGTCCAGGTGCGCAACGATCCGCCGCAGATTTTTGCCAGCAACCGGCCCGCGATTTTGGTGCAGGCAGATGGCAGGCCGGTGCTGGCTGATATCAAAGACACAAAGTTGCAGTTTGTAGTCAACTGCAACTGGCCGCTCTTTTTCGACAAGTCTCAATCAACCTATTACTTGTTTACGGGCAAGCGTTGGCTGAAGACGCCGAGCTTGGACGGACCCTGGGCCGTCACCGCCTCTCTACCCAAAGACATGTCCAAGGTTGCGGCTGATCCACAATGGGCCGGGCTATCGAAAGCCATCACCCCACCAGCAATCGATAGCGGCCCCGTCCCCACAGTTTTCTATAGCACCGGTCCGGCTGAAGTTATTTTGTTCCAGGGCCCGCCGGTTTATACGCCGATTGCCGGTACTCAGCTCGTATTTGCCAGTAACACAGACGCGGATGTTTTCGTTCACAAGCCAACTCAGCAGTATTACTACCTCGCGGCCGGCCGCTGGTTTCGTGGGCCGAGTTTGCAGGGACCCTGGACCTACGCGACCATGGACTTGCCTGTTGATTTTGCGCAGATTCCTGCAGGCAGCGCCGCCGCGCGCGTACTGGTTTCCGTGCCTGGAACCGAGGAGGCAAAAGATGCCGTGCTGTTGGCGCAGATTCCCACGACCGTGACGGTTAACCCCGCACAAGCCGCAGCGCAGGCGCACGTAACCTACAGTGGATCGCCTCAATTCGAACCTATCGAAGGGACGTCGCTCGCGTATGCTTCCAACACGACGGAAAAGGTAATCCAGCTCGCCGACAACTCGTATTACTTATGCCTGCAGGGTATCTGGTTCAGGTCGACCACTCCGCAAGGGCCCTGGCAAACGGCCGGTTCAGTACCGGAGGTGATTTACACGATCCCGGCGAGCTCACCGGTTTATAACGTCACGTATGTTACGCAGGCGACAACTGCAGATGGCAGTGTGCAATCAAGCTACACCGCCGGGTACATGGGGAGTTTCGTCGTCGGCGTCACGGTCGGTGCGATCCTCGCGAGCGGGACCGGTTATTACTATCCGCCTTATCTCTATTACCCGCCCGGCGGCTATCCGATTTATCACCCGTATGCAGCAACCTACGGCGTGGGTGCTTACTACAACACCTACGCCGGAGCTTACGGAGTAAGTCGTGGCGTTTACGGTCCATATGCCGGAGCCGCAGCCGGAGCTGCTTACAATCCCTACACCGGAACCTACGCTCGCGGCGCTACTGCCTATGGACCGTATGGCAGCGCCAGTGTCGCCAAGGCTTACAACCCTTACACCGGAACCTATGCGCGGGGCGCGACCGCTTCGACCGCGTATGGCACGCGGAGCGCCGCGGGAGCCTACAACCCCTACACCGGAAACGCGGCCGCGACGCGACAAGGTTCGAGCGCCTACGGACAATGGGGTTCATCGGTAGTCAGCAACGGAAACCAGGCGGCACAGAGCGCGCATGTGACGACTTCGCAGGGCACGGCTGCAGCTGCGCGCTCAACGACCGGCGCCAAAGCGGTCGGCTATGACGGCACCTATAACAGCGGCGCCGCAGTGAAGACCTCGAGCGGAAACATGTATGCCGCCAAAGATGGGAACGTTTACAAGAACACCGGTAGCGGTTGGCAGAGCTACAACAACGGAGGTTGGAATTCTGCTAATGCCCAGGCGCAGCAAGAGCGAAGCTCGGCGAATGCCCAGGCGCAACAGGCAAGAAGTTCTGCATCCACTGCTCAAAGGACCGCGCCAAATCAGGAAATGAGCCAGGAGTTTCAGAACCGTCAGCGAGGAGCCTCGCAAAGCGATCAATTTCAGAATATGCAACGCTCTGGCGGTGGCTTCGGCGGCGGCAGTAGTGGGCGCTTTGCTGGGAGCGGGAGTGGCGGAGGTTTTCGCGGCGGCGGAGGTGGCGGAGGCAGGCGCCGTTAGTTGTCATTACCTAAAAAGACCTAAGGAGCAATCATGAACCATAAATGTAAAACCAGGGGCAGACTTCGGCCGCTGAAGATGACGGCTATCGTTTCCGGACTTCTTCTCGCGACAGCAATTTTGATCGTGAGCGAACCCGGCCAATCTGCTCGCGCAGGTTTGGAACGTGTCTCACCGCAGGGCCTCAATCCTGAGCACGTAGCCAACACCATAAAAACAAACGCTCAGGTGCTGAAGACTTTTAGTCACCAGGAGCGCATGCAGCTAACCTTGAAGGGCGAGCAGAAAAAGGTGACGCTGACTCAAATAGACTACGACATGAATGGGAATGAGCAGAAGACGCAACTAAGTGAAGATCCGCCCGAAGGTTCTTCGCCGCCGGACTCAGGCGGCGGCAGGCGCGGGCGGCTTAAAGAAAAAGTTGTGGAAAAGAAGCAGGGCGAATTCAAGAGCATGATGCACGACATTGTCACACTGGTGAAATCGTATACCGAACTGCCACCCGAGCGGATGCAGGCCGCGCTTAAGCAAGCCACCTTCACGCCCGGGGGAGGGGACATGACTGGGTCGGTTCAAATACTGATGCGCAACGTGAATCAAGGTGGTGACTCGATGAGCATCTGGATCGACCGCAATGCCATGTTGTTTCGGCGAGCTGTAATTGCCACTACCTACGAAGGAAATCCGGTAACCACCACTGCGAACTATGCCATGTTGCCGAGCGGTCAGGTTTATATGGCCCAGGCAATTCTGAATTATCCGAAGAAGCAGGTAGTGGTTCAGATCGACAACTCAAATTATCAGCGCAGCCAATAGCGGCGGCTGTCCGTCGATCCACGAATAAATCCAGAGCGACAGTTCGTGCCTCTGGCGACGATTTTGATTGTTAAGCCGCGAAGCGACGACCGACTTCGCTCATCGTTTGGCGGCTCAAATGATTATGGCGGACGCCCGTGACCCAGGGCTCGGCGGGCTAGCACCTTTGTTTAAAATCTCACCGCCGCTTCGCGCCTCTCCACCTTCAATCACTTCGGAAACGACTCATTCGACAGCACAACGAAACGCACTAATATTTCGTGCACGTCCTCTTACGGATTGCGTTACCGGCCGGTTGAGAGGTACGTTAGCGTTTGGATTTGGAAGCACCTGGTGAAGTGCGGCAGGCAGCGCAAACCAGTACTAGCCGGTAACTGCCTGACAGCCATACTTTCTGGCGGGGCCGATGCTGATTTCCCGAGGTTTAGTTGACTGTGTATCGGGCCTCTTAAGAGACTGTCGCCACTCGTAAGAAGCTTGGAATTTTCCAGCCGGGATTGACTTCATTGTCTACTTCCTTAAGCCGAGACTGCGAAAGTTTGAGCCCCCGACTCGAACGGTTCAGTAATGCTCGGACGAATTGCTTTCTCTTCTTCCTTTCTCCTGATCGCTTGCGCAGGACTGACCTTTGGTGTGAGCACCGCGTGTGCTCAATCCACCAGCACGCTACCGGGCCGGATCGTCGATCAAAATAGTTCAGATCATCAACACGTGTTTCCCGACTGGCGACTCCGGCTCGTCCCGGCAGTTTGCTGTGAAGTTAATATTTTAGTGACCGGTCAAGCGCTCTCGCTCCAGAGAAGCTGAATGCGAAGCAGAAAGAACTCAGATTTGAAGTCGCCGTCGTCGGGCTGGTGTGCGGCCGCTGAGAGTCAGTGTCGACGGGTGCTGTTCAGCTTGGCCTGCATCCTGCTGATCCTCTGGTCAGCTTCGTTAGCGGCGGCCGATGAGCCGCAAAAACATGTTCTGCTTTTTGCTTCAGAAAACATCAATCGGCCGGCCATGGCGCTCATCAATCCCACGCTTCAAGCCACCCTCAGAGAACGTTGGGGTCCTGCCCTTCAGATCTACGACGAGGGTTTAGATCATTTGCGGATACCCGACGAAAAGTATGACGGCGATCTGGTGCAACTTCTCAAAAGGAAATATGACGGAGTCCACCTCGACTTAGTCTTCGCGATTGGGCCGCCCGCTTTGAGGTTCCTGGTCAAACATCAGGGGGAACTCTTCCCAAATACTCCAATCGTTTTCTTGAGCACCGATCAAAGCCGGATCGCGGACCTTCCGCTTGGATCAAATATCACCGGTGTGTCCGCAAAGGTCGAGGTAGCCCCAACTTTGGATCTCGCCCTGGGATTTCAACCGCAGACCGAGCAGGTCGTCGTAGTGGCAGGGCATTCGAGTCTGGACGAAGCTCTGGTTGAACTGGCCCGGAGAGAGTTTCGGCCGTACGAAGGGAAACTGAATTTCACTTATCTGATCGACCAGACCCCTGCGGAAGTCCGCCGGCGACTGGCAGTTCTACCGCCCAGGTCCATAGTCATCTTTCTTTCGTTCAGTCGGGACGCGGCCGGCATCAATTACACCAACGGACAAGTCATTTCACTTTTGGCTTCGTCCTCAACGGTTCCGATTTACGGAGTGTCGCAAACTTTCATGGGCTCGGGACTGCTGGGTGGCCGGTTGCTTAGTTACGACGCGGTGGGCCGGCGGGCCGGGCAGATGGGTCTGCGCATTCTGGATGGCGAAGGGCCACAGAATATTTCGCAAGAGACTGTGCCCAGCGTCACGATGTTGGATTGGCGTCAGATGCGCCACTGGGGTCTTGACGAGCGCCAGCTTCCGGCCGGCACGGTGGTCCTTTTCCGGGAGCTTTCAATCTGGGAACTGTACAAGTGGCGGATTGTGGGCATCATTTCTCTCTGCATCATCGAGGCGATATTGATCGTCGGACTGCTGATCAATCGCAGCCGCCGGCGTCAGGCAGAGAAAGAGAATGAGCGGCTCGCGCGCGTAGCTGAAGCCGATCGCCGGCGCCTCGACGAGGTTGTTTCCAACGTCCCGGGAATTGTCTGGGAAGTAAAAGCAGAACCGGGGACCGATTTGCGCAGAGCCACGTTCGTCAGCGAGTACGTCGAAAAACTCCTGGGCTACAGCGTGGACGAGTGGCTCTCGACGCCGGGCTTTGCGCTGAAAATTATTCCCGAAGAGGATCGCGAGCAGAGTATGCGCGAAGCTCAGGCCCTGTTCGAAAGCGGCAGGGAAGGTGTTCTGCAATTCAAGTGGAACACGAAAGACGGCCGCCTGATCTGGGTAGAATCCCAGTTCGCACCGGTCATGGACGAAACCGGAAAACCAATTGGTATCCGCGGCGTCACCATGGACATTACCGATCGAAAAAACGCAGAAGAGGCTCTGAAGAGTGCCCACGAGGAAGTAAGCAGGCTGAAGAATCAACTCGAGGCAGAGAACCTTTACCTGAAAGAAGAGATCAACCTCACTCTCAACGTGGACGAAATAGTTGGGCGCAGTAATGCCATCAAATATGTTCTCTTTAAGATTGAGCAGGTGAGCAAAACCGACTCGACAGTCCTGATTCTGGGCGAGACCGGAACTGGTAAGGAGCTGGTCGCCCGGGCGATTCACGGCCAAAGCCAGCGCCAGGATCGGCCGTTGGTAAAAGTAAATTGTGCAGCTCTCTCGGCAAGCTTGATCGAAAGTGAATTGTTCGGACATGAGAGAGGTTCGTTCACCGGCGCCTCAAATCGAAAGCTGGGACGATTCGAGCTGGCCGACGGCGCCACGCTATTCCTCGATGAAATCGGCGAGCTACCTCTGGATTTACAATCCAAGTTGCTGCGCGTGCTTCAGGAAGGCGAATTCGAAAGACTGGGTAGCTCGAAGACGCAAAAAGTGGATGTCCGCATTATTGCCGCGACCAATCGAAATATGAAAGCGGCGATTGCCAAGGGAGCTTTTCGTGAGGACCTCTGGTACCGGCTCAACGTGTTTCCGATTTCAATACCGCCGTTGCGCCAGCGGAGTGAAGACGTCCCGGAGCTGGTCGAACACTTTGTCAAACTGATGTCCAACTCTTTCGGCAAACCAATAACCTCTATCTCTTCGCTGACGCTAAAGAAACTACGCGACTATTCCTGGCCGGGGAATGTCAGAGAGTTAGCGAACGTTATTGAGCGCGCGGTAATTAACGCTCAGGGTGAGGTTCTACACATCGTCGAGCAATTCGAACAGCCGCGTCCGGAAGAGCCTTCAGCGTCGACGCAGACGCTTGAAGAGTTGGAGCGCGAACATATCATCCGCACGCTCGACCGCACCGCCTGGAGAGTTAGCGGGCCACAAGGCGCCGCCAAAGTTCTGGGCCTGAACCCGAGTACCCTGCGAACCAGGATGGTCAAGCTTGGTATTCAAAGGAACCTCAGCGTCGGCGCCGGCGGTGGTGAGTCCTAGGTTGATGTCGCATCGGCCTCGGCGCGCGCGGCATAACAAAGAAAGTGCGGTATCCCGCAATTTCAAAGCTCTCACCGGCTTCCATCTAGATCACATTCTGCAATCGTAAACCTCAGAAACTGCTTACTTTAGCTAACCGGCGGGTCCGCGGTCAGTCGTTGGGCACCGGGATTGCGAAGCTAGCAGCCGAAGCTTAAAGGTCTCGATTTCAAATGAATGTAATCGTAAACACAACCAGAATCAGAGTTCCTACAGAGAATCGCCAGGAGCTTTTTCAGACAATATTTCCGCTGCTCGAGCCCATCAGAAGTGAGTACGGCTGCCGGGCGTTCGGCTGCTACGTGGATATTGTCGATGCGAATAGCGCGGTTCTAATTAGTGAGTGGGAAACCGAAGAGGCTCTGAATGCCCACCTTGGCTCGCCCGATTGTGCCGTCCTGTTTGGCGCGATAAGCGTATTGGCCGGTCCGTCCGGCGTCGATTTCAAAGTCTTATCGTACGTCGATCAACCTGAGACAGGGCAACGAGCCGGAAGATTGATTCGGGGGAGGGAATAGTCAAGGTGCAACTTGGGGCAAGACAAATGCTCAGAACGCGAGCGCCTTTGCGCTATGAGACTCTGCAGCCCGCCGCGCGTCCTGACGGCAATGCAATCGACAGCGATGTGTTCTTGCGACAAATCATCGAGACCTGCGCTTCGAGTGTGGCCGTTCTGGATGAGACCGGCGCCGTGCTTTATGTCAGCCGCAGGTGGAGCGAATCAAATATAGAGGGCGAAGCGGAGCCGGACACCTTGATTGGAGAGGGTTTGCGGCTCTCGCACGGTGACGGACCCGATCCTTTCGCCGAAGATCTGCAGCGCATCCTCGATGGCCGGGTACGTGAATTTCATAGAGAGTATTCGCAGGCGGGATTTAATAGATCCTCCTGGTTTCGGGTTCATGCGGCCCGGCTCAATTTGCCGCTCTCGAACCAGGTTCGCGTGTTGGTGACTCGTGAGGATATCACCAGGCATAAAGAGGCCGAGGAAGCGTTGCGCAACCTTGGGGGCCAGTTGATAAAAGGTCAGGAAGATGAGCGGCGACGCGTCGCGCGCGAGCTTCACGATGACTTGAATCAGCGTCTTGCGATCCTGTCATTGGAACTCGAGCAGCTGGAGTTGAATGTGCCGAAGGATCGGCAGGACCTGAGCGTCAGCGTCGGCGCACTGAGAGCAAGGGCACAGGAGATTTCTGCAGAGATACATCGCCTCTCACATCAGTTGCACCCGGCCAAGCTGGATCATCTGGGTCTGGCCGCCGGCGTCAGCAGTTTGTGTGAAGAGCTTTCCCGGCACTACCAGATTGAAATTAACTTCAGCGCGAGCGGCTTTCCTGCGGAGTTGTCGCCAGAGATTAGTCTCTGCATTTATCGAGTAGCTCAGGAGTCCCTGCATAACGTGATCAAGCACAGCGGTGCGCGGACCGCTCAGGTGGTCCTGCGGAAGACAGCCAGGGCCATTTACCTTCGCGTTAGCGATACAGGTTGTGGTTTTGACACCGGATCTACAGAAACCAGGAAAGGCCTGGGATTGATTAGCATGATGGAGCGTCTTCGCTTGGTAAGTGGAACGATCGCAATTCAGTCCCGGTCAATGATGGGTACGCAAATTGACGCGCAGGTGCCGCTCGAGGCAGCTGCGTAACAAAAGACGGATGGATGAAAAAGGGGGAAACCATGAGACGAGCCCGACTAATAATTGCTGACGATCATGTTCTCTTGCTGGATGCAATCAAATCTCTGCTCGAAGCACGCTTTGATGTGGTCGGCACTTTCTCCGATGGCTTGGCGCTGGTAAATGGCGCCGCGGAGTTAACACCAGATGTGATCGTGCTAGATATCGGTATGCCGAAACTTAGCGGCTTGAGTGCCGGAAAGCGGCTCAAACAAATGCTGCCGAACGTCAAACTGGTTTACTTGACGATGAATCTGGATGCTGATGTCGCGGCCGAGGCTTTCCGGTTGGGTGCGTCAGCCTTCGTGGTGAAGAGTTCCGGCGCCGCCGAGTTGATTCAAGCAATCGGTTTGGCGTTAGTGGGTCGCTCATACGTGACTCCGCTAATCACCCACGACGATCGGCCGGACGATTTCTTTTGTCACGTAAATCAAAACAAGAGTCCCAACCACTTGACCCTGCGCCAGAGAGAAGTGCTGCAGCTGTTGGCGGAAGGCCGTTCGATGAAAGAGGTGGGGTACATTCTGAACGTCGCGCCGCGCACCGTAGCCTTTCATAAATATAAGATGATGGAGCTCTTTCATCTCCGCACAAACACCGATCTCCTGCGGTTTGCGCTCACTAGTTCACTCGTGGCCGTGACGTAGCACGCGAACTAAAGAACCGCTACTCCCGACTGATTTAAGAACGCATGAGAGGGACATGGTCCAGCGCCTAAGTCCTTCATCCTTCGAATCCGTCGGGTTTTTGTCCCAAGCTGAAAGTGGCGAGAGCAAATTACAGGGCTTCTGGGTCCTCTCGGCGTCATGAATCCCCGTCAAACTGTTTTCTGCGAACGTAACCGGTAAATGCCAATTCGTTGATCGTCTTGCGTCGCGACATCGAAATCTTCAACGACAAAGCCAGAGTTGAACGCCTCGGTGAATCCCCAGCGCGTCGCTTCCCGCCATGCGACGGCGAGTTGCGGACGAGCGTGCTGAAGATCGTTGATATTCCCTGGAATTTCGAGCGTCAGATGTTCGCTGCCTAATACTCCGGAGTCGGTATTCCTGGTTGGCCCACCTCCGAAAGAGACCTGGACTATCGCGTGAGACGATCCCGGCGGTCTGTTCGTGTGAGCTGCAGCCGCTAATCGATCGCGCACCCGTTGGCTATCGATGAGCCAGGTCACCCAAAGTCGGTCGGTCCCAACCTGGTGAAGAAAACTTGAAGTCGTTTCGCCGTAGAAGTTGATTTTATATGTGTCGGCGATGACCCCCAACCTGGCAAAATTCAAATGGGCATTCAAACTCTGCAGCGGATCGAACGTCCAGGTGATGCGATCGATCCCCTGAGCCAGGACTCGTTCACGTTGTGCCAATTTGAGTTTGAAACCGAGTTTGTGATGGCGATATGAGGGCTTCACCGCGAGCATATGCGAGTGATGAACTATGCGCCCGTGTTCATAGCCCGGAAAGCCGTAGACGAATCCAATCAGTGACTCGCCGTCATACGCTCCAATGAGAGTGGCCCCGACTTCTCGACTGGCAGCGAATAAGGTGTGAGGGACGACATCAACGTCATCGCATCCCCAGACCTCTTTCTGAAGTGCTTCAACCGGCTTCAGCTCCGACGAACAGTCGATGTCACGAATAACGATGTCCGATCCCTGCATTGCTTCAGCCACAGTTCAATCCGATTAAGGTAAGTCTCCGTTGAAACCCTTCGGTTCGCGATACCACCGGTGGCCCGCAGCATACTCTCGATCAGTGGGTCGCAGACGATTGAGTGACCGCTTGGGATCAATATGAGCGCAAGCGACGTGAATCGCGCTGATCGCAGCCATCGGCGCGACATAGGAGTTGAGAAAGGACGGACTAACGACCGGCGTGATCAGATAAGCGTCGCAATAACGGGCGATGGGCGACGTGGCGCTATCGGTAATCCCGAAGGTGGGCACGCCCTGTTTTTTGGCCTGCAGAACTGACTCGACCGTGTCCCTGAGACACTGACCAAAACTTATAGCCACCAGGAGATCTCTCGAGTTCAGGACCTCGACTTTGTACTGAAGATTGCCGCTGCTTCCGACCGGGGCCTCGGCATCAAAGCCCAGCGCCAGTAATCCATAAGCCAGGTAATAGGAGAGCGAGTAGGCGAAATCCAGACCCACCACCACGACGTGTCGTGACCGCTTGATTAGCTTGGCGAGATCGATCAGGCGCTCTCTGTCCAGATCAGACTTCAGCACGTTGAGATTGTCCACAGCTTTTTCCAGAGAATGATCGATGTGATCATCGACGCTGCGCTTTTCCTTAGTCGCTGCTTTGAGCGCCGTGTAGGGATTGATTCGGGAGACGAAATGCTGTCGCAGGTCGGCCGAAAATTCCGCGAAGCTTTCATAACCGAGTACCTGGGTGGTGCGCAGGATGGTGGTCGCGTCGAGATGAAATCGCTTGGCCATCTCGCGGGAAGAAAGGAAGCAGGTCTCGTCGGCGGAATCGAGAATGGCTCGTAGCAGGCGTTGTCGCCGCGGGTTAAGTTGACTGCGGGCTTCGGCGAAACGGGTTTCGAGGGCGGACGGCGGAGCATTTCCTTCCCGTCCATTAGACTCGGCCGCGGGCCGCTTGGTTTTCTGACGTGAGTTTGTGCGTTTCATATTTTGAGCAGATAACTTCAGTGGCACATGATCAGGGTGCTCACCGCGCCAGAGTGTCTTGCAGCTTGCCGAGCGCGCTGTGCAGAACTTCATCTTCACGCGCGATGCAAAATCGCATATGGCTGTCGAAATTATTGCTGTCCGCAAAAGCGTTGCCGGGCACGGCCGCAACTCCATTCCTGATTAGCAATTCATTAAGCTCCATCGCGTCGGCAAACGTTGAGGGAATGCGCGCCCAGATATAAAAGGCCGATCCCGAATCATAGATCTGAAATCCGGCGCTGGTGAGTGACTCAGCTGCGAAGCGGCGTTTGCCGGCGAAGCGTTCGCGTAGCGTTTCGTAATATCCGGGGTGCGACATCAGCACCGCCCCCAGCGCGCGTTGCAGCGGCGTTGGCGAGCAAACATAGAAGATATTGTTGGCATTGTTCAGCGGCGCGATCAATTTGCCTTCACCATAGACGTAGCCGAGTCGCCAGCCGGAAATATTCCACGACTTGGAAAAGGAATTTACGGTGATAGTGCGCTCGCGCATCCCTGCGAGCGAAGCGATGGAAAGATGCCTTCGCTCACCAGTCATGTAGTGCTCATAAACCTCATCGGCAATGCAAAGGAGATCGAGTTCCTGGCAAACGTCGGCGATATCTTCCAGCTCGCTTAGGGTAAAAACTTTCCCGGTTGGATTTACCGGCGTGCAGACGATGATGGCGCCCAAAGGAAACGACTGGCGGGTCTTCAACTGCCGGCAACGAGCGCGCAATTCGTCCCGGTCCAGCTCAAGCTGATCGCCGCGTAACTGTAGAACCTCAGTACGTCCCCCTAATTCATCAGGAATGCGGCGGTGGTACGGATAGTAAGGTTCGAAGACCAAAGCTGATGACCCGGCGAGATAAGTACGAGCAATGGCCACCAACGCCCCGGTGGCGCCGGGGGTGATTAATACTTCAAGTGGCTGGGCCTGCGGGTCGACAGTAATGCCATTGAACCAGGCAATTTTCTCGGCCACCGCTTTGCGCAGCTCATCAACGCCCTCAGCGGGGCTGTAGTGATTCTGGCTGGCAGAGATCAACTCGCTCGCGGCGCGCGCCAGGTCGGGGTTGATGGCCAACTCTGACTGTCCCTGCACGAGATTTCCGCTGGGCGGCACCAGGCGCGTGATCTTTCTAATATCAGGTTTTGGTTTTGCAGGCGATGCGGTCGAACCAGTCTTCACGTGATCAGTACGCTCCCTCTTGATGAATATCTTCGCCTTAGGATGACAGGGAAATGTTTTCTCTGCGAACCGTCAGCGCCTCAATCCGTCGCTCGTTTATTTCAAAACCAATGCCCGGTCGGGTTGGTACTTTGATGGTGCCGGCGGGACTGACGGTCACCGGAGGTTCGATGATGTCTTCCTCCCAGTATCGTGCCGACGCTGAGACATCTCCCGGCAACGTAAAACCTGGCAAAGTCGAAAGCGCGATGTTGTGCGCGCGGCCAATGCCGGTTTCCAGCATGCCGCCACACCATACCGGCATGCCGTGCTCTTGCGCGAACGCCTGGATGGCTTTCGCTTCGGAGAATCCGCCGACGCGTCCAAGCTTGATGTTGATAATCCGGCATGCTCCCAGCTCATGCGCATGATGAGCATTTGCTAAACACACGATTGATTCGTCCAGGCAGATCGAAGTTCGCAGTTCACGCTGCAGCTTGCTATGGTCCAGAAGATCGCCCGGGGTCAGCGGCTGCTCCATCATTAACAGGTTGAATTCGTCGAGTTCCTTCAGCAACGCGACATCAGTTTCCAACCGATAGGCAGAGTTCGCATCGACAGACAAGGTGATCTCGGGAAACTCCTTACGAACGGCTGCCGCTAATTCTACATCCTTGCCAGGCTTGATCTTGATCTTGATTCGTTGATAGCCACTCTCAACTTCTCTTTTCACCTTGTCCAACAACTCTCCTGTCGAACTTTGCAGACCGATGGAAACGCCGCAGGTAATTTCGTCGCGGGTGCCGCCGATTTGCTTTGCCAGGGAAACCCCAGCCAGCTTCGCCTCCAAGTCCCAAAGCGCCGCTTCAACGCCGGCTTTTGCCATCCGATTTTCCCGAATGGGCGCGAGCACGCCATTTACCTGGGAAGCATTTTCAATTGCGGACTTTGCCAGGATAGGCGCGACAAATTTCGACGTAATTAACCAGGCAGTATCGATGGTCTCGTGATTGAAGAATGGCTTTTCGCTGGCTACGCATTCTCCGTATCCGGTGGCTCCGTCCTGGTTGATGACCTTGACGATGAGAATCCGTCGGCGAGTCGTCCGCCCGAAGCTGGTCTCGAATGGAGATTTGAGAGGCAGTTCGATCTCCCGTAGTTCGATGCGCTCTAGTCTTAGATTCATTACTGAAATCCTGTGTTTTATGACGCTATCAACTTCGCCAACTCTAAAGCGTCGCAATTAGACCGGCGAGCAGGGCCGTGCGTCGCGCAATGTCACTCAACAAAATGTGTTCATGCAATGCGTGCGCGCCATCGCCGTCGACGCCCAGTCCATCCAGCACCGGCACGTCCATGGCGGCTGCGAAATTTCCGTCCGAAGCTCCTCCCACCGAGCATTCTCCGAGTTCAAAGCCCAACCTTCCGGCAATCCCCTGCGCGCGATGAAACAGTTTAGCTACGGCGGCAGTACGCTCCAGAGGTCCGCGATTAACGCCGCCATTCACCGTGAGACTGATGCGCTTATCAAACGGTGCGAGAGTGGCCATCAGGCTTTCGACCCGGCGTGCTTCAGCAAAAGTGCTGAAGCGTGTGTCAATCTCCATCTTTGCCCGTGCGGCTACCACGTTGCTGCGCGTGCCGCCGCTAATAAGCCCCACATTAAAAGTCGTGGTGCTCGCCGGATCGTTCAGCGAATGCAAGCGTGCGGTTTGTCGAGCCAGCTCAAGAATCGCGCTCGCACCTTTTTCGGGTTCCAGGCCGGCGTGTGAAGCCACTCCCTGGGCCTCGATGGTCCACACCGCGACGCCTTTTCGCGCGGTCTTAGCCAGTCCACCGGCCGCGGGAGGTTCGAGCACCAAAACCTGCTCAGCCTGCCGCGCCTGGTTTTCTACCAGAGGCCGACCGGTTGCGCTTCCGATCTCCTCATCGCAGGTGAGCAGCAATGTGACGCCGCGTGGCGGTCTGAGATTGAGAACAGTTAAGGTGCGCAAGGCTTCGAGTGCGATCACACACGAACCTTTCATGTCCAGGACACCAGGTCCAAACAATCTGCCTTCTTCGAAATGCACCTTTAAAGTGCCGCGCGGATGAACGGTGTCCGTGTGACCCAGAATCAAGGTCGGCTTACTGCCGTTCGCATTTTCGCCGAAAGCACGAAGCAGAAGATGCTGGCCGCAACTTGGACTTTCGATGCGCTCAATCGAAGTGACCGAAGGGATGCTTCCCGCAATGCCTGCCAGCAAGGCGTTTACACCGCTACTGCCTTCGACGTCGCCGGAGGGTGACTCGATTTCAACCAGCCGCCGGATGTCCTGCACAATCTCATCCTGCCGCGCCTGGATGAAGGTTCGCATCTGCATTAATCCTGAAGCATCAATCGTCGTCATCATCAAATCTGACGCAGTGCGCTGATCGTTGCCAATCGCGATTGATTCGATCTCCGGTGTCCCCGCTCCGCCTGAGATTCCATTCGATGGCGCGGCAAGATAGCAAATCGCAATTCGAGAGGCAAGAACTCTCTGCAGCATGTGTCGCACTATTGACATTTTGCAGCACTTGAAGTAAAGACTCTTGTCGATCGGCAGGTTGAGGAAATCCGGACTCGAACGCCCTGGTTGGGTTGATGCTGTCGGCGGTGACGCGAGTGAGTCCTGGTTGCCCAAGCAAATCACGCCTTGAACTCTGCAAAGCTGGAGGATTAATCCCGATGAAGACCGCGTGGCTCATCATTCGTTCGAGTGTTCTGGTTGTCGCGTTCAGCCTGTGCGTCGTCGCGCAGACCGCGAATACCGGAGCGTTAACGGGGCAGGTGACAGATCAAAACGGTTCGGTCGTGGCCGGAGCCCAGGTGACCGCGACCAACGAGTCGACGGGCGAGAAGCGCGACGTTGTCTCGCTCGAAAACGGCAATTACACCGTGGCGCTCCTGTTGCCGGGCTCTTATAAGGTCGAATTTACCAAGGCCGGATTCAAGATTGCGGTTAAGACCGGCCTGCAGGTTAATGTCACCGAAACCCGGCGATTGGACATCCAGCTTGAAGTTGGCTCAGTGCAGGAACGAGTCGTGGTGGTTTCAGATTCGCAGACGCTGCAAACCGAATCGCCCACGCTGGGCAACATCACCGATCACGAAATGGTCGTTAACCTGCCGCTGGTGACCCGCAACTACACTCAGATTGTGCAGTTGTCGCCGGGCATCGCTGCGGGGGTTACTAACGCGGCTGCATTGGGCCGGGGCAGCAGCGGCGAGAGTCAGGGCAACTTCCGCGCACATGGCGCCAGCGGTGCAGACAACAACTTTCAGATGAACGGCGTGCAAATCAACGACCTGCAGGCGAGTGGTTTCCTGAGCGGCGGCGTTGCGGTTCCCAACCCCGACGCGATCCAGGAATTCAAAGTACAGACAGGTCTGTACGATGCTTCTTATGGCCGCAACGCGGGAGCGAACGTTAACGTGGTGACCAGAGGCGGTGGCAACCAATACCACGGCACAGTTTTCGAATTCCTGCGCAACGACGCGCTCAACGCCAACGAGTTCTTTCGCAATGCGGCTGGTCAGAAAAAAGGAGTGCTGAAACAGAACCAGTTCGGTTTCACCATTGGCGGACCGATCAAGAAAGACAAGTTGCTTTTCTTTGGATCGTACCAGGGTCAACGGCAGACCAACGGTGTAGGTGGCGGTTCGGTCAGCAATTTCAACAGTCCGGCTTTCACCAACGATCGTTCGCGCGGGGCGCTCGGTGCGCTGTTCGCAGGTCAGGCAGGAGCTCAGGGAGGGGTGGCGGTAGCCGCGGATGGTTCGAATATCAGCGCGCCGGCATTCGCGTTGTTGAATATGAAACTGCCGAATGGGCAGTATGTTATTCCCACACCGCAAACTGTCGATCCAACAAAACCATTTGCGCTCCGTGGGTTCTCGGCCCTTAGCATTCCCGCCAGATTCAGTGAAGATCAGTTCGTGGTGAACATCGATTTCCTGCAGAACAGCCAGAGCAAATTTGCCGGCCGTTTCTTTTATGCCAACAGCACGCAGGACCAGTCTTTGCCGCCCACCAATCTTGGGGGGCCGCCGGCGGCTGGTTTTAACTGGCTGACGGACAACCGCCTGCGAAACTCCTCTCTGTCACATACTTATACCTTCAGCCCGACATTGCTCAATCAGGTGGACTTTGGTTTTCATCAGACGGATGCGCCTACCATTCAGCAGGAACTATTCAAATGGTCAGACGTGGGAGTGACAGCGCCGGTCGACAACGACTTTCCGTCGGCTTCGATTTCCGGATCACTGACGCTGGGCGGTAACGGACAAGGTCTGAACATCAAACAGAATCACGTGACACTCCAGGATTCGGTGACCTACATCCGCGGCAACCATACGTTTCGGTTCGGCGGAGGCTTTACGCGCAGTCACCTCTACATCAAGAATTTTCATTTTCTCAGTGGGTTGATTTTTCTCAGCTGGCCGGATTTTCTGTTGGGTCTGCCGGGCACCCCGGTGGCCTCAGGGGGTAACGGCACGCCAATCAGTAATGTATTTGCATCGATTGATTTGCCGGGCCAGCTCGATCGCAACTGGCAACTGACCGACGGGAACGCTTATGCCCAGGACGACATTAAATTGACTTCGTCTTTCACGTTGAATCTCGGAATCAGATATGAACGCCTTGAGAACCTGGGCGACACTCTCGGCCGCAACAGCGGCTTTGACATCACCCTGGCGAATCCTACTCCGCCTGCCGGCGGCAGCATTCAGGGCTATGTGGTTTCAAAGAACCTTCCCACCGCCGCTCCTCCGGGTGTCAAGCAACTGAATAATAGATATGGCATTCGCGGCGAGCACCAGAACAACTTTGGTCCCCGGTTAGGATTTGCCTGGAAATTGCCGAAGAGTTTTATTCCCTTTACAGAGCGAATGGCCTTGCGCGGAGGTTTTGGCACCTACTTCACCCGGGCCACCGGTCAGCCCTTTATTCAATTGCTGACGGCGCCGCCCTTTGCGCTCTTGCGCCAATTGCAAGGGGCGCCGAACGCCGCCGCCAGTTTCGCGAATCCGTTTGGGCCGGCCCTGGCTTTCCCGCAATTTCCAGCCTATTCGCCGACCACGCAGCGTTCGGTCCTGTTTATCGACCAGGCATATCGTCCGCCGGTGTCCCAGGAGTTTGGGCTCAATCTGCAAACCGATCTCGGCCACAGTTTTGTGCTGGAGATGGGTTACGTGGGAAACCGCGGCACGCATCAGATTCAGAACCGCTCCCTCAACCAGGCGGGTCTCGCCAGTGTGGCAAACCCGATTCGAGGACAGACGACGAACACGTTCGCGAACATTGCGCTGCGGGTGCCGATCCAGGGCTTCACCGCACCGGGCCTCAATGACGTGGATTCGTCGGCGTCGTCCTGGTATCACGGTTTGGAGGCCAGCCTGTCGAAGCGTCTTACCAGGGGACTGCAATTCCTCGCTTCATATACTTTCGCCCATGCTTACAGCACCACGGGCCGAAGCACTGCCGCGGGCGGAACCTCGGGCGTCAACGGAGATCAGAACAATCCGCTGGCGAACTATGGCCGCAGCGAATTTGATCGCGAACATCGCTTCGTGTTCAGTTACGTCTATAACCTTCCCAACATGAAGACCTCGAATTCCTTTGCCAGAGGAATTTTGCATGGCTGGTCTTTGGCCGGCGTTACCACCATTCAGTCGGGAGCGCCGCTGACTTTAACCGGCACGAACTCGAACAACGTTTACGGAATCACAGCCGACCGCGCTCAACTTGCTGCCGGATGCACCAACGACACTTTGCTGACGTCCGGATCGACTCAAAGCAGGTTGACTAATTACTTCAACAAGCCCTGCATCCTGCGCAACGCCGCGGGCACCGCCATCTGGACAATAGTCGGCGACGACGCGCGCGCCACGGGTTTCGGCAACAGCGGCGTGGGGATTGTCGAAGGCCCGGGACAGAACAACACCGACGTGGCGCTTATCAAACGGACGCCGTTACATCTGCTCGGCGAAAGCGGCAACGTTGAATTGCGCGCGGAGTTTTTTAATGCTTTCAACCATACTCAATTCAGCAATCCCAGCACGAACGTTTCGTCGGCGGCATTTGGTACGATTACATCCACCGCCGTCAATCCGCGTATTATCCAGTTTGGATTGAAGCTGAATTTCTGAGGGTATGTAATTTGGAGTGCGCCGGCTTGACGGCGCTTTTTGGTGGCGCTAGTGCGTTACCCGATTTTACTCGGTCGAAGCCGCGTAGCCTGGAAAAACCGGCGTCAGGCCGCCGCACTCCAAAAATCAGTTCGGCCGCAGGCGAAAATCGAACCAGCGCTATACGTTATCCATAAAATCTTATGAATACACGACAAAGAGTTTTTGTAGTCCTGTTATTGTGCCTCTCCATCGCGCCCATCGCCGCGGCTCAGGGAACGCGTCTGCTGCGGCATCCGACAGTCAGTCGAGATGCGGTTGCTTTTGAATACGCCGGCGATCTCTGGGTGGTCGGGCGCAGCGGCGGTCAGGCGCGCCGGCTCACCTCCACGCAAGGCGTCGAGATCGAGCCTTACTTCTCGCCGGACGGCACGAAGATCGCTTTCACTTCGACGGTCGCGGGCAACACTGATGTTTATGTGGTGGCGACTGCGGGCGGCGATCCAAAGCGGCTGACTTATCACCCGGCCACCGATCGCGTGCGCGGCTGGACACCTGACGGACGCCGCATCATCTTCGCTTCCGGTCGCGACACCGCGCCGCAGCAATCGTATGTCCGTCTATGGACAGTCGGTGCTGACGGTGGTTTTCCTGAATCGTTGCCGATGCCGCGCGCCTTCAACGCATCGTATTCCGGCGACGGCCGGCGCATAGCTTATGAAGAATTCCCGACGGTCTTTTTTCCCGATTGGTACGAAACCAGTTACTGGCGGCACTATCGCGGCGGACGGGTGCATCCCGTCCTGGTAATGAACCTGACTGACTATTCGGTCGAAAAACTTCCGTGGCAGAACAGCAACGACTCCACCCCGATGTGGATCGGTAATACCATCTACTTTCTTTCAGATCGTAACTTCACCAACAATCTATATTCCTACAGCACCGCGACCAAGCAGGTCAAAGAGCTTACACATCACGATGACTTCGACATCATGAGTGCCTCAGCCGGCGCTGACGCGATTGTTTACGAACAAGCCGGCTACATTTACCTGGTTGACGCTTCATCGGGCAAAGCACAAAGACTCAACATCGAAGTTACCGGAGACTTGCCGTGGGCGCGCCCCCAATTCAAAAAGGTTGCGAGCATGATCCGGAGCGCTTCTTTATCGCCGACCGGGGTGCGCGCGGCGTTCGAGGCTCGTGGTGACATTTTCACTGTGCCGGCAGAGAAAGGCGATTATCGAAACCTGACGCAAAGCTCGGGCGCGCACGACCGCAGTCCGGCCTGGTCGCCTGACGGCGCTCGTCTCGCCTGGCTGTCCGATGCGAGCGGTGAATATCAACTGATGATGGGTGATCCGCTCGGCGTCACGACACCAAAAACGATCAAGCTGCCATCCACGGCATTCTTTTCAGCGCCGGCGTGGTCACCTGACGGCACGCAGGTCCTGCTGCAGGACAATCATCGCAATCTCTGGACGATTGAGGTGTCGAGTGGCAACGCTACCAGGATTGACACCGACGACTACCCCGATCCCACCAGGTCTTTCGATGCCGGCTGGTCACCCGACTCCAAGTGGATCAGTTACTCCAAGAATTTGCCCAGCCACCTCCGCGCCATCTTCGTCTACTCAATGGCTGATAAGAAGTCGCACCAAATTACAGACGGACTGGCGGATTCAATCTCGCCCGCGTTCGATGCCGGAGGTAAGTACCTCTACTTCATGGCCAGCACGAATTACGGGCCCAGCAGCGGCTGGCTGGAAATGAGTTCGATCGATCGACCCGTGCGCCGCGCTATATATCTGGCCGTGCTCAGCGCCACCGAGCCGTCGCCGCTGCTGCCGGAAACCGGTGATGAGCCGCCGAAACCGCCCGCTCCACCCGAAGGCGCTGCGCCGCCGGCAGCGCCGCCCGCGCAACCATCGGGCCCGCGTGCGGTTAACGTTCGCATAGATTTTGATCGCATCGGCCAGCGAATTCTGGCCATCAACCTACCGCCGGGTGAATACGCCAATCTCACTGGCGGCGCGGCCGGCAGTTTCTATTACACCGAGCCAGTTGTGTCGGGACAGCCGCCATTGCGTCTGCAGCGTTACCAGGTCAACGCGCGCGCGGCGGCGCCTTTCCTCGAAGGCATCCGGGCATATTCACTCTCAAGCGACAAAAAGAAGTTGCTCTACCAGGGTCTCGCGCCGAATAGCTGGGGAGTGGTGCCTACAGATCGTCCAGCTCCCGTCAGGGTCGGTGATGGCCCGCTTAACGTGGCCATACTGGAAACGCGCGTTGATCCGCGCGCCGAGTGGGAGCAGATTTATCGTGAGAACTGGCGCATTCAGCGCGAGTATTTCTACGATCCCAAGTTCCACGGAAATGACTGGCAAGCAATTTATGAAAAATATAAGGCGCTGCTGCCGTACGTGGGACATCGCGCCGATCTCAATTATCTGGTGGCGATGGTTGGTGGAGAGCTGACGGTTGGCCACTCTTATCTGCAGGGTCTGGGAGATCTGCCCGCTGAAGATCCGGTGTCAGTGGGAATGTTGGGCGCGGACTTTGCAATCGAGAACGGGCGTTATCGAATCAAACATATCCTTACCGGTGAGAATTGGAATCCCGAGCTGCGGGCGCCGCTGAGCGCTCCCGGCATACAGGTGAGTGAGGGTGATTATCTTTTGGAAGTGAATGGTCACGCGCTCGCGCCGCCGACCAATCTGTTCAGCGCCTTCGAAGGCACCGCCGGCCGGCAGACGTTGATTCGCGTAGGCAAAAATCCAACAGGCGAAGGATCAAAAGTGATCACAGTGACGCCGATCGCCAGCGATGACGGTCTGCGAACGCGCGCGTGGATCGAGGACAATCGCCGGCTCGTCGATAAACTTTCCAATGGACGCCTGGCTTATGTTTGGCTTCCTAATACTGCGGGTCCGGGTTACACCTACTTCACGCGCTACTATTACGCGCAACAGGACAAGGAAGGCGCAATCATCGACGAGCGCTACAACCACGGCGGACAGATTGCCGATTACATCGTTAACGAGTTGGAACGGAAGCTGATGGGTTATTTCGTACAGCGTGATGGTCAGCCGGCTACTTCGCCAACGGCTGGAATTTATGGACCGAAAGTAATGCTGATCAACGAATCAGCCGGCTCAGGTGGCGATGCGCTGCCCTACATGTTCCATCAGCGCAAGATTGGCCCAATGGTCGGTACGCGCACCTGGGGCGGACTGGTGGGCACGCTGGGCGTGCCGAGCCTGATCGACGGCGCCGGTATCACCGCGCCCATCCTGGCGTTTTATGATCTCTCGGGAAAGTGGTCGGTTGAGAATGAAGGCATACCGCCGGACATCGAGGTTGAGTACACGCCCGCGGCCGTCATCAACGGACACGATCCGCAGCTGGAGCGTGCCGTGCAGGAAGCCATGAGGCTGCTCGAACAAAATCCGATGCGCAAAGTGCCGCGGCCGGCGCCGATTGATCGAGTTTCGAAACCGCGTCCCAGGTAAGCTGTTGCAGCCTGAAGGGCCGCGAATCAATAGCCATAGGCGACGCCCCCGGATGGAACAACGATATGTATTGTCCGATCCTGAAGGGGTCAGATCGGATTTTGATGTCTGAGCCGGCGGGGTGCCACCGGCTATTCAATTGCACGCTTTCAGCGTGCGCTTAACTATGAAACAGAGCTTAAGAACCAAACTACATTTCTGTCTCCTCGTAATTGCGATCGCCATCGTTTCAGTAGTCCCTAACCTCGCCTCCGCCCAAACCGTCAATATCGAACGCGTTGTCGGCGACCTCGAACCTGAGATTCAAAGGACACTTCTCGCGGGCAATATTCCGTCGTGCACGATTGCCCTGATCTCCGGCGATCGCGTGATTTGGAGTCACGGCTACGGCAACTCGAACATTTGGGCCCGCACCCCGGCGACACCAAATACGGTTTACTTAATCGGCTCGACGTTCAAAGCCATGTCAACCGTCGCCTTGCTTCAGCTCATGGAGCAGGGAAAATTCAAGCTCGACGATCCGGTAAATCAGTATCTAACCGACTTCAAGATTCAGGGCGAAGACCCGCAACATCCGATCACGTTTCGTCATTTGCTGACGCACACCTCGGGTCTGCCCGGGGACTTCGGTGGCTTTCCCGTCTGGGGCGACACGGTGCCGCCTCCGCTGGAAGATTATTTGCGGAAGTCACTCAAGGTGACCAGGCCGCCGATGGCCAGAGTTGAATATTCAAACATGGCGTTCACGCTGGTTGGTTACCTGGTGCAGAAGTTTTCAGGCGTGCCTTACAAGCAATACATCCAGGAACACATCTTCACGCCGATGGAGATGACAAGCACGGCCTTCGAACCCACGCCTGAGATGGGAGAGCGGCTCTCGGTGCCCTACGTCGTCGATGAAAAGACCGGAAGTCAGACCGCCGCCGTCCGGGTAAAAGCTTCAGTCTGGCCGGCCGGAATCGTGTATGGCACGGTCCTCAACCAGGCCAACTGGCTCATTACCAATCTCAACGGCGGAAAGTTCAAAGACAAACAAATCATCACTCAAGCGACGCTCGATCAAATGTTCACGCGTCAATATGATCAGTTCAAAGGCGGCATCGAAGGCATCTGGGGAAATGAGACTGCCGGATTTGGACTAACCTGGTGGACCGAAGTAAGGGATGGCGATCGTTACATAGCGCACAGCGGCAGCGTGGGCGGATACACGGCGTTCTTGCTGGGCAATCGTGATCAGAAACTCGGTTTCGCGATTCTCACTAACGGCAACCGTGCGCATCCGCACCTGTTCAAGCTGGCCGACAAAGCCATCGATCTAATGAAGAAGTACAGCACCAGGACCGGCGTCCAGAGCCCTCAATAGGATCGCGGTTACCGGATCAGAGATCAATTGGGTCGAGACAACGCCGAAGGCATCGTCAGTTGCTGACGCGGATTCAATCACCTGTTATGTTAATGCCGAAATCTCAAAAACTGCTGAGCCTCTCGCTAGGTTTCTATTTGGCGCTGACGGCCATCGCCCAGGGCCAATCGCGCTCACAACCACAATCCTTCGACATCATTATTAAAGGCGGAACGGTTTACGACGGTTCGGGTGCGCCGCCAGTGAAAGCGGACATTGGTATCAGGGGTGATCGAATCGCGATGGTCGGCAATCTCAGTCGCGCGACTGCACCCACAATTGTGGACGCCGGCGGTCTCGCGGTAGCGCCGGGATTTATCAATATGCTGGCGCATTCTGAATCGTCGTTAATTGTCGATCCGCGTTCGTTGAGCGAACTGAAACAGGGAGTGACCACCCAAATCTTCGGCGAGTTATCGATGGGCCCGCTGAATGATGAGATGAAGCAACGTCTGCGCCAGCAGCAAGGCGATATCAAGTACGACATCGAGTGGACCACGGTAACCGAATATCTCACGTTTCTCGAAAAACGCGGCATTTCTCAGAATGTTGCCTCGTTCATCGGAGCGGCCACGATTCGCGAGAACGTGATCGGCCTGGAAGATAAACCGCCGACGCCGGCGCAACTCGATCAGATGCGCGAGTTGGTACGCCGCGATATGGAAACGGGCGCCCTGGGCATTACCACCGCCCTGATTTATCCACCTGCATTTTTCGCCAAGACTGAAGAGCTAATAGAGCTGTGCAAAGTGGCCGCGAAGTACAAGGGCAAATACACGACGCACATGCGCAGTGAAGGGAACCAGTTCATTGAAGCGGTGCAGGAAACTATTCGCATTAGCCGCGAGGCCGGACTGCCGGCAGAGATTTATCACCTCAAGGCATCGGGCGAATCCAATTGGCCAAAGATGGATCAGGTGATCAAAATGATCGAGGACGCGCGCCGGCAGGGCCTCAAGATCAGCGCCAACATGTACACCTATCCCGCCGGTGGCACGGGACTCGACGCCGCCATGCCGCCGTGGGTTTGGGACGGCGGACGCGAAGCCGGCTACAAGCGGCTCCAGGATTCGGCGACCCGCAAGAAGATTGCGGATGCGATTCGCACACCCACCAATGAATGGGAAAATCTCTACCTGCTCACGGGCGCGCCGGAACGAATTCTGCTGGCGAGCTTTCGATCGGACAAACTAAAACCATTTACGGGAAAGACCCTTGCCGAAGTCGCAAAGCAACGCGGTGAGGATCCGGTCGACGCGATCATGAACCTGGTGCTTGAAGATCGATCACGCATCGGCACGATCTATTTCCTGATGAGCGAAGACAACATCAAAAAGCAGATTCGCCAGCCCTGGGTTTCATTCGGATCGGATGCTGCGTCGATTGCTCCCGAAGGTAACTTTCTCAAGTCTTCAGCTCACCCGCGCGCCTACGGAAACTTTGCGCGCCTGCTGGGTAAATACGTGCGCGACGAAAAAGTGATCACCCTGACCGAAGCGGTGCGCCGACTTTCGGGTTTGCCCGCGACTAACCTCGGCCTGGATCATCGTGGCTTCCTCAAGCAGGGAATGTTTGCGGACCTGGTAGTTTTCGATCCGCAGACAATTGCCGATCGCGCCACTTTTGAAAACCCTCATCAGCTGGCGGTGGGCGTCAAGCAGGTTTTCGTTAATGGCGTTCAGGTGCTCAGAGATGGCGAACACACCGGCGCTAAACCTGGAAAGGCTCTGTGGGGACCGGGCAAGATTAAGTAGGCGCGCCGCGCGTCCTGCAAAACGCCTTTGGCGATTTAGATCTTTGGAGATTTCGATGACGACAAGAACTTCGCTTAAGTTGCTCGCGATCATATTCCTTTTTCCGCATCTGCTACACGCGCAAACGCAAACGCCGCCAGATCCACCGGCCGGTTTCGAAAAGATTGAACAGATGGTTCCGACGCGCGACGGGGTCAAACTGCACACAATCATCTATGCCCCGAAGTCTCACAGCCAACCGTTGCCGATCCTTCTTAATCGCACCCCGTATGGGATCGACAATATCTATCGTGCATTTCCGGGGGCGTTGCAGGAATTGATCGATGAAGGATTCATCTTTGCTTTCCAGGACATTCGCGGCAAGTTCAAATCCGAGGGAAAGTTCATCATGCAGCGGCCGCCGCGTGGCCCGCAGAATTCAACGCCGATCGATGAAGGCACTGATACCTACGACACCATCGAGTGGATGTTGAAAAACGTTCCGCGCAACAGCGGTCGTGTCGGAATGTTTGGCACGTCATACCCGGGCTGGCTGGTGATGATGGCCATTATCGATCCGCACCCGGCATTAAAGGCCGTCACCGAACAAGCTACGCCCGCTGATATGTTTCTCGGTGACGACTTTCATCACAACGGGGCCTTTCGTCTCAGCTATGGTTTTGAATATTCGTACCAGCTCGAGACGTCAAATGTCAGCACGCCCTTTAAGTTCGATCGTTACGATACCTATCAATGGTACCTGCAACTCGGGCCGCTTTCGAATGCGAACGACAAGTACTTTCACGGAAAGCTACCGACCTGGAACAACTTCGTGTCGCATCCGAACTACGACGATTTCTGGCAGCAGCAAGCGCTGATTGGGCAAATCAAGAAGAGTTCAGTTCCGATCATCCACGTCGCCGGCTGGTGGGATCAGGAAGATTTTTATGGGCCGATCAAGGCTTACGAAATTCTCGAGAAGACCGACAGCAACCACTCGAACTATCTCGTCGCCGGGCCATGGAACCACGGCGGATGGAACCGCGCGACCGGCGATAAACTGGGTGACATCGATTTTGGCAGCGCCGCCAGCCAGTATTTTCGTGCCAATATTCTGCGGCCATGGTTCGCTTATCATTTGAAGGACAAAGGCCCGCTCAATCAACCGGAAGCGATAACTTTCGAGACGGGATCCAATCGCTGGACCTCGTCCGACGCGTGGCCGCCGCGCACCAGCGTCACCCAGCGAAACCTTTACCTGCGCGCGAATAAACAACTCTCTTTCGAGCGGCCCGCAGCTACCACCGCGGCGCAATTCGACAGCTATGTTTCAGATCCGGCTCGACCGGTTCCTTATCGCCATCGGCCGATCGAACCAACCTACAACGCAGGTAACCTGGGTGGCTCACGCTGGTCCAGCTGGTTGGTGGAAGATCAGCGTTTCGTCGAAAATCGCCCTGACGTGCTCACCTGGGAGACTGAACCGCTGAAAGAAGATACCGTCATCGCGGGCGATATCGTGGCCCACCTTTTCGCCTCGACCTCCGGCACTGATAGTGATTGGGTTGTGAAGCTGATCGACGTCTATCCTGAAAGTTATCCGAAGGATCCAAAGATGGGCGGTTTTCAACTGATGATCGCCGACGAGATTCTACGGGGCCGTTTCCGCAATTCTTTCATCAAGCCTGAGCCCATTCCGGCCAACAAGATCGTTGAATACGCAATTGACCTGCATACAAACAGTCACGCGTTCCTGCAGGGCCACCGCATCATGGTCCAGGTTCAGAGTACCTGGTTCCCGCTCTACGATCGCAACCCCCAAAAATTTGTGCCGAATATTTTCCTGGCCAAAGAATCTGACTTTCAGCCCGCGACCCAGCGGGTCTTTCGTTCCGGGCGAACTGCCTCATACATTGTTCTTCCCGTTAAGACCCACTGATTTGTAACGCTCCTCATACTTTCATCTCCCTCAGCTGATCACCATAGCCAGGGCGGCATTCGCGCACTGGTAGCTCTCTAATCGTGCTTCAGCCTTTGGCCCAGTATTATTCTCGACAAGAAAAAGAGAAGCTATCGTAACGTGCTGACCAAGTTCGATAGCTAAACCTCAATGTGTATGGCAGCCTCCCCGACGCTGATAAGCGCCGTGAGTTCAAATAGTCATTTGTTTTAGGGAGAAGAAGTTATGTTCGACATTTGGGGAGTCCGATATCAGGTTAAGGACGTTGAGCGCTCTATCAAGTTCTACACTGAGCATCTCGGGTTTAAGTTGGAGCACCAGGCGGGTTCGATGTTTGCGAGCGTATCTCTTGGCGAGCTTAAGGTTTTTCTGAGTGGCCCGGGTAGTTCGGGGGCGCGACCTCTACCGGATGGACGTGAACAGGAACCAGGCGGATGGAATCGCCTCGTGCTGCGTGTTGATGATCTGGTGTCATCGGTGAAGAAAATGAAAGACTCCGGGCTGCGCTTTCGAAATGAAATCGAAACCGGTCCGGCTGGCAGTCAAATCCAGTTGGAAGACCCTGACGGCAATTCGATCGAATTGTTCGAGCCTGCTTCGTAACGACAGAGTTGAAGGGAACTACGGCTCACTGTCTACGATCTTAGGGCGATTATTCAACGATGAATGAATCTACATCCTATAAATCATATATCTTTCTGCGAAAATGGGATTCGAAATCCCAAATTTGAAGCCATTCCCGAAAGGCTGCCGCGCTAAGATTCGCCGCTGACCCTGCGGGACCGAACCAAAAGTCGCGTAAAAACCTCAAATCTTCGCAGAGATTTGCTCATTAAGTACCTCCTGCAGTCGCTGCTTCCAAAATGGCACGCTGCTTGACATGCCTCTCGCTGGAAAACTTCATACGCGGTCTGTGTAGCCGACGTGCTATTGCAAGAAATATGGATATTAAGCGGGCTCCCAAATCAAAACTGAAAAAGAAAATTCGCACGGTGGTGCTGATTGTCATCGGTATCGCCGCAGTCGGCGGCATAACCTATGGCCTGAGCAAGATGAAGCCGGCGGCGCCGACGCTCGATCGTTCGACGGCCATCATCGGCACAGTCAAGCGTGGCGAGATGGTGCGCGAGGTCAAGGGCAACGGCACGCTGGTGCCGCAAGTGACCCGTTGGATACCCGCACCGGCTGACGGGCGTGTCGAAAAGATTCTGGTGCAGGCGGGCGTCGAGGTCTCGGCAGGCACGGTGATTGTCGAACTCTCGAACCCGCAGATGGAACAGCAAGCCGTCGATGCTTCACTGCAAGTGAAGACTGCTGAGGCCGATTCGGAAAATCTGAAAGTGAAACTCGAGAGCGACGCCATGACCCAGCAGTCGCAGATCGCCAGCATCAAGGCTGAATACAGCCAGGCAAAGCTACAGCTCGACACCGACGAAGCCCTGGCAAAGAAGGGTTTGGTTGCGGAATTAACTTTGAAGGTCTCGCGCGTGAAAGTCGAAGACCTGGCCAACCGGGTAAGGGTTGAGCAGGAACGCCTGGCCATCACCGGCAGGTCCACGAAGGCGCAGTTGAATGCGCAGCAATCGCGTGTCGATCAATTGCGGGCGCTGGCGAAATTGAAGCAAGAGCAAGTCGATGCCTTGAAAGTACGCGCCGGCACGAATGGCGTGCTGCAGCAGGTCATCGTGCAGGAGGGACAGCAGGTAAACCCGGGTATCAACATTGCGCGCATTGCCGATCCCGCATCGCTCAAAGCTGAATTGAAAGTTGCCGAAACTCAGATCAACGATGTGAAAGAAGGCCAGGCTGCGGTCGTCGATACGCGCAATGGCCTGATTCAAGGCCGGGTGTCCCGTATCGATCCGGCGGCGCGCGAGGGCACGTTTACTGTCGACATCACTTTCAACGAAGCGTTGCCCAGCAGTGCCCGACCCGATTTGAGCGTCGACGGCACCATTGAATTGGAACGCTTGAGAAACGTGCTCTATGTTGACCGTCCGGCCTTCGGTCAGGCGCAACAGACCGTCGGCATGTTCAAGTTGACGCCTGATGGGCAGGAAGCGGCCCGGACGCAGGTGCGGCTCGGTCGCACGTCGGTCAGCACGGTCGAGATTGTCGATGGTTTACGCGAGGGCGAGCAGGTAATCATCTCTGATACGACCAGCATGGATAACTACAACCGGATTCGCGTTCGTTAGCGGCAGTGGCACA
>JBIOZK010000199.1:0-5332 GCA_044870975.1 Pyrinomonadaceae bacterium | reverse complement strand
TGACACTTCGTTAATAAGTCACCCACCTCCAACGTCTTCATTCCGGGACGTTCCGCCGCGGATTTCTTAACAAACTTTTTCAGCCGAGTGGTCGTACTGAGAGTCACCCGGCCCGAAAACATGCGATATCTCTTCTCATTTTATGCCGACGCTGCCCGGATTGCGCTGCAATCCATTCTGGCGCACAAACTGCGCGCTTTTCTCACATTAATCGGGATCATCATCGGCGTGGCCGCGGTCGTGGTCGTCGGCGCGTCGGTCAGCGGGCTGAATACCTACGTCACCGAAAAGGTCGCGAAGCTGCTGGGCGCGAATCATTTCATGATGGCGCGCATGGCGTTCCAGGGCCGCCGGACGGACGACGAATTCGAGCGTATGAATCGGCGCAATAAGCGTTTGAATTGGGACGACTACGAATGGGTGCGCGACCATTGCACCTCCTGCTCGGAAGTCGGAGCGCAGGTCGGCAGCGGTGTCGATTTGAAGCAGGACGGCATTGAGTTTCCCGGTGCGATTGTGCTGGGGGTCACGGCCAGCATGCAGGAAATCGAGACCAAGACGATTGCCGACGGCCGGTTCATCGCGCCGGATGACGTAGATCGTTCCGCCCTCGTGGTGGTTTTGGGTAGCGAGATTAAGGAAAAGTTTTTCCCCATTGGTAGTGCCCTGGGAAAAACTTTGAAAGTCCGTGGTCGACCGATGACGGTCGTCGGCGTCGAAGAAAGCCGCGGCTCATTCTTCGGCGACTCGCTGGACCGGCACATCTACATTCCGGCCACCACCCACCTGGGGATTTTTGGTCGCAACGGTTTGTCTATTCACGGCAAAGCCGCTGAGCGCGAAAACTTTCAGCCGGTCATTGAAGAGGCGCGCACGGCCATGCGCAACAAGCATCGCCTGAAAGGCAACGAAGAGGATGATTTTGGGTTGGTCGACGTCGAGACGCTGAATAACCAGGTCGATCAATTCACGTCGTCCATTGCTGCAGTCGTGGTTCCTATCACGGCCATAACGCTCATCGTCGGCGGCATTGTCGTCATGAATATAATGCTGGTGAGCGTCACCGAACGCACTTTTGAAATCGGTTTGCGCAAAGCGGTGGGCGCCACCAAGCGACAAATCCTGATGCAGTTCCTGATCGAGTCAGCGATGCTGTGTGCTTTCGGCGGGGTAATTGGATTACTCGCCGCGTATGGCGTGGTCAAATTGATAACCGCGCTGGCGGGAATAGTTATGACGATCACGATCGCCTACGTGGTGCTTTCGATCGGCGTCTCATCGATCATCGGGATGCTGTTTGGCATCTATCCGGCTTTCAAAGCGGCGCGGCTGAATCCGATAACGGCACTGACGAGAGTGTGATTGAGTTCCCTCTCCGTCCAGGGAGGGGGTTAGGGTGAGGGCCGAAGGTACGGCACGACAAATGAAACTCAAAATTCCCAGCATCTTCCCCCGCGAAACGCTCCGCATGGCGCTCGACAACGTGCGCTCGAACAAGTTTCGCAGCTTCCTCACCGTCCTCGGCATCGTCATCGGCGTGATGGCAGCGATCGTGGTCGCTTCGATTCTGACCGGCATGCGCCAGAACATCATCGCGATGATCGAGGAGTACGGCACCAATAACATCTACGCGTTTCACCTGACTACCGGACCGCACACCTCGACGGACCGCGCGGAACGCTTGCGCAAACCACTCACGGTAGCTGACGCCGACGCCATCAAAGCGCAGGCCTCATCCATCGCCGACATCGCCGTTACGGCGCCCAACGTTGGTTACAGCGGCGGCCCGTTCGACGACAACATCACTTATCAAGGGCGTAATTATCGCTGGGGCAATACCGAAGGCGTGACTCCGAATTATCAAACGATTGCCAACGTGAATATTCACGAAGGCCGCTTCCTTACCGAATCAGATGAAGATCAACGTCGCAACGTGATGGTCATCGGGGTCAACGCGGCGGATGCGCTCTTCCCCGGCAAACAGGGCGGCATTGTCGGCACCCAGGTACGCATGGGCGGCTACGACTTTGAGATCGTCGGCGTGCTGGAAAAACGCAAGGCCGGATTTTTTGGCGAGAACGAAGAAGACAACGCGGTGTTGATTCCCTTGCGGACTGCACAAAAAGTCGCGCCGGGTCGGGGTTGGCTGCTGTTCGTAATTCAGGCGAAGTCCGGACAACTAAACGACGCGCTGACCCAAACCGAAGACATTCTGCGCCGCCGCCGCAACGTGAAATTCGGCGATCCCAATAACTTCGACATCAAGACGGCCGACAACTTCGTCAAACAGTTCGACAGCATCTTCGCGATGGTGGGATTGGTAGCGATTGCCATTTCAAGTCTCGGTCTGCTGGTCGGTGGCATCGGGGTGATGAACATCATGCTGGTCAGTGTCACCGAACGCACGCAGGAGATTGGCATTCGCAAAGCCCTGGGCGCGCGTCGCCGCGACATCACCAATCAATTTCTATTCGAAGCGATGACTCTGACGTTTCTGGGTGGAATGCTGGGAGTGACCTTGGCGATCGGCATCAGCAAGCTGGTGATGTTGCTGATTCCCAGTTTGCCCGCGTCCGTTCCGATGTGGGCGGTGACCTCAGGAATTACGGTCAGCGTCGGTGTCGGATTGATCTTTGGCGTTTGGCCGGCGCGCAAGGCTGCGCGGCTGGATCCGATTGAGTGTCTGCGTTACGAGTAATCTTCAGAAACCCGACCGTGAGGGAGGGTGCCTGCTGAAATCGTAACGTCTCGGTTTGATGTGCGCACCCTCCCTTACGGTCGGCTTTCTGACGTGCTCTTGATTGATTGGATGATCTGCTGATACTCCGGATCGTCGCGCAGAGAATCCCAGTTCTTATCCTTCTCAAACCACGCGCGATTTTGATTTCCTAACTCAATCGCGCGCCGCAACCACTTCAAAGCCTGGTCGCGTTCACCTTCCATCGCATAGGCTGACGCCAGCCAGTACGACACGTCGTGATCCGTGTTGGCGGTCTCGATGACCTCGTTGGTAAGTTGCGCGCGAGCTTCTTCGTTAAAGCCGAGCGCGCTAAGGAAGGTCGCGTAAATCGGGCGGATGCCGTCGAGTTGCGGTTGCTGCTCCAGCACTGTTTCGAGGATCTCGGCGGCCTTGACTACGTCGCCGTGATAGTAAAGCGCGCGGGCGCGAAACGTCTTGATCAGTGGATGATCCGGCTCGACCGCTGCTCCCTCATCGAGTTCGGCCATAGCCCGCTCGAACTCGCCCTGATAGGTGAAGATGCGGGCGCGGTTATAACTGGCTACCACCTTTTCAGCCGGACTCAGCCGCGCCATGCGCTCAAAGCAACGCTGAGCTTTTTCGTATTCGCCATCAAGCCGCGCGATCACACCCCGTTGAAAATGAACGCCCGGATCGTTCGGTGACTCGCGCACCAGTTTCTCGGCCGTTTCGCGCGCGCGATCTTTTTCGCCGTGCGAAAGATAGATCAAAACCATGTGACGGCGTGGTTCGAGCAAGTCAGGATCGAGAGCCAGCGCCTTATCGAACGCTTCAGTGGCCAAGTCATAGTCGCCCGGTTCGCCGGTGCCCTTGATAACGCGGTTGGCGTAAGCCTTGCCCAAACCGCTGTGCGCCAGCGCAAACGAAGGATCGAGATACGCCGCGCGCTCGAAATGTTTTATGGCCTCGTCAATGTCTTTGCGCCCGATTGTCTTGTACACAAAGCGGCCCAGCGCGTCGCGGCCGCGCAGGTATTCTTCGTACGCCTCGGCATTCGCGGTCGGCTGTTGGACAAGTCGATCTTTTTCGTCGGCTGACAGTTCCAGCCGCAGGCCTTCCACGATCTGCTGCGTAATGGTGTCCTGCACGCTGATGATGTCGGTTGCATCGGCGTCCATCCGGTCCGACCAAAGTAAATCACCCGACTCAACATCGACCAGCTGCGCGGTGACGCGAATACGATTGCCGCCACGCAGGAACCCCGCGGACAGCACCGCGGAAACGCTCATCTCGCGCCCGGCCTGGCGGGGATCTACCTGCACACCCTGATATTTCACGATTTCGGAGGATGGGCGCACCACCAGGGATCGGACGCGCGCGAGTTCGGTAATCACCGCGTCGGCCAGCGAGAATTCATAGAAACTCGATTGCGGATCGTTGCTGACATTTTTGAACGGCAGGATGGCAATGCTTTTGCGCTCGCGGTCACTGACGCTGGTTACCGGAGTTTCATGGGCCGACGACTCCGAGTTGGAGAATTTTTGCGGAGTGCTGCGGTCTCCCGTGATGCCGCGCAGCCAGCGCATGGCGCGGCCCATGCGGCCGCTGCCGGCCATGTGCCGGGGCGCGACCGGCATGATTGGATCAAAAGTCTGCGTGCCACCCGCTTCGACTTCACGCAGAACTACGCGCAAGTCGTCGCGCATCTCACCAACTTTCTGGTAGCGCTGCTTCGGGTCCTTGGCGATCGCGCGATCGAGGATGACTTGCAGTTGCCAGGGCGCGCCGCCGGGTCGCGCTTCGTTCAGCGGTATCGGATCTTCGTGCAGCACTGCGTGACGCACATCGACGCTCGTCTTTCCCTGAAACGGCCAGGTACCCGTCAACAACTCATAAAGCAGAACCCCCGTCGAAAAAATATCCGCTCGCGCGTCCACGCGTTCGCCGCGCGCTTGTTCGGGCGCGGCATAAGTGGCAGTGCCGTAAGGAACGCCGACCTCAGTCAAGTCGGTGTGATGAATGCTGCCAGGTGCGGCGCTTTCATCAACCAACTTAGCCAAACCGAAATCGAGAATCTTGACCTGGCCCGAGGGCGTGACCATCACGTTGCCGGCCTTGATGTCACGATGAACAATGCCTCGTTCATGGGCGGCGGCGAGGGCATCTGCCACCTGGATGGTGATGGTCAGGGCGCTGCGAAAATCGAGCGGACGACCATTGACCAGATCGCGCACGTTCTTGCCTTCGACGTACTGCATGGCGATGAAGTGCACACCCTCAATATCGTTGAGATCGAAAATGGTGCAGATGTTCGGGTGGTCGAGGGACGAAGCGAGCCGCGCTTCGCGCTCAAAACGTTTGAGGTTGGCTTCTTTAACCGTTAATTCCGGCGGCAGGACTTTGATAACGACAGCGCGACCAAGTTTGGTGTCGGTCGCTTTGTAAACTGTTCCTTGACCACCGGCGCCAATCTTCTCGAGGATGCGGTAATTCCCAAGCTTCGCGCCGATCATTCTTTAGCATATTAAACGCTCAAGTCGTGCAGTGCGCAAATGGTGTCAGAAGCCCGACCGTCAGGGAGGGCAACTTACGGCGTCAGTTTCTCGTGAGATTAGCAGTTCCAGAGTTGCC
>JBIOZK010000198.1:0-24004 GCA_044870975.1 Pyrinomonadaceae bacterium | reverse complement strand
ATACGGTGATGTCGGTTTCGGTCGCCGGTGATCCAGAAACCAGATGAAGCTTATCGTCCTCATCAGCATGTGCGACGACGACACCGTTAGCGTCAATAGCCACGGCTGGCCTTCCTATTTCCGCCAGGCCGCGAAGCGAATACGGCCCGCCCTCCGCCACGTCGAGGTCGACCGACATCTCGCTGAAGGGCTGGTTGTTCAGGAGGGTCCGGGCCGTGTAGGGGCTGTACTGTAGGATCGCGAAATCGATCCACGGGAGGGGGAGCGCCGGTAGCAAAGCCTGCCGATGCTGGTAATGATTGTCCGCCCGGTCAGCTGCGGCTCTTCGGAACGTCGCGGTCAGCGGGTCGGGTGGGTTGTCAAGATCGAGCCTGATTACTGTACCCGGGTTGGCCAGATCCGGAACATCGACGAAGCGCGGCCCAAAATAGTGTTTGACCCACAAAGGGTATTCTTTGAACCGAGCAAAGTCGGCAGCTTGGAAGTCGGGCTTGCTAGAGATATGGGCGAACCAGGCAGAAGCGCCGGTGTAGATAAGTGGTATGCGCCCCAGCTTTCTCTCAAGCGTATCAAGGAATGCCTGGAGCTCAGTGCGCCAAGCGCGTGCCGTCGGCTCGGCGCTTCCGTCACAGACGGCGTCGTTCTCGAAATCGAGCGCCGGTGCGAGGTCGCCCGGCACCAATCGCCCGACCTTTGTCACGACGAGATCAGCTGGCAGGTCGCCGCCCGCTCCGTCCAAGTGACGATAAAAATGGTACGAACCGCGGATGACGCCTGTTCGTGTCGCTGCCCAGCGCATCGTGAAAGTGCCGTCATCAATCATCCCACCACTCTTGGTCCGCTCTGAGGATTTGTGGATGATGAATCGGATGCCGACCCGCATCATACTCGGCAAGGACGGCATGCGGTTGCCACCATAAATATCGATGCCGTCTGGGCGCGTAACGGCCCCACCGGCGGCCTGACCTTCGCCAGCAATCACGTCAGCAAAATGAACAATCTGGATGAACAGACTGCCGGGATTGTCCGTCACCATCTGTTCATACACTTTTAGGAAATCGTTGTATGGCTGGGGCGCGGAAACAGTGCCGGTAGCCGGGTCGATGAATGTGAAAAACGTCCCAATGCCGTCGGGTGTTCCGGTTCCCGTGATCTTGACCAGGATGCGCGCATGCGGCGAGAAGACGCCGTCTTGAGCAGATGAATCAGTTGTTATCCAAACCGGGCCATAAGTATTGACAAAGTCAATGTACTTCTGCAGGAGATAGCTGGCCGGCGGTTCTCCGACCATACCAAGTTTGGTAATGAAACCGTTCTTCATGCTGGAGGGCAGCGGCTTTCCTTCGCTGAACAACTGCACATATTCGGTTCCGGCAACCGCCAGCACGTCCTCAACCTTTTGCGCGGCGCCTTTCTTCCAACTCATCATGATGGTGGCCGCCGTGGCCCAACAGGCCTTTTCATTTGCCTGCAGCAAATTCTGAATGAACCCTTTGACCTCAGCCAGCACGTGTTCGCTCCCCGCCCCTGCACTGATGTCAACAGAGGCCGTAGCGCCGGAGGTGTCCGCGCTGGTTGCCTTAACCGCCTTACCCTGGTCGGCCGCTTTCACGGCTGCGTCGGTGAGGGTCGGTTTGGTGTTTTGCGCGTTCTGCAATTCAGCTTTCTTAGTCTGACCGCCATCGATCATCTGATCGAAGTGATCCTTCAACAGCTGCGCTTTCTGTTCCTTGGTGAGTTCGGGTGAATTCCGGATGGAGTCGGCAATCTTATCGGAGTGTTCGGTGTTGTGGCCCATGGTGAAGATATCCTTCGCCATTTGTCCGAACTCTTTCGCGTTTTGCTGGTTTGACAGGTAGGTCTGGAGAGCGTTCTTCTGATTTTCGTCCAGGCCGGTAATGTCCTTAAAGACATCGCTCTTGCCGAGCAAAGTGGACAGACCCGCCAGACCTGCTCCGGGCGCCGGCGCCGCGGGTGCGTTCTGGATGTTGACCATCGGGGTGGCGAAATCCTTAAACGCGGCTTTCCAATCGGTAATAGTGGGAACCGGCGTGGTAATGGGATTAATGGCCGTCGGTTCATCCGGTTTGAATTTGTCCCAATCCTGCGAAGTATTTTCCATCACCTTTTCGCAGGCATCGCAGCGACCTTGTACGGCTTCGGCAAATACGCCCTTGCTGGGGACGCTGACCCGGAACGGCTGGGTCGGCGTCAGCGGTTTGTACCGCTCGAACAGATCAATTTCGGCCACCGGACCTTCAATTGGTTGTTCCACCACATAAGATCGGTCGATCTTGTAACCCGGCGCCGCCGGCATGACCAATGCATTTCCCGCAATCCCGATCAATTCATTCTTCACTACCGAAGCCAGGCTCCTGAAGCCCACAGGCTGTCCGAAGTCATCGTAGGTCTCAATATTGAAGCCATCGAGCAGCATGAAGCGACGGTGGCCGTCCAGGTTTCGCCAGAGCACTATGTTGTAGTGTTCGAGGTTACTGTTCAGGTGCTCGATGAGCTTGGCGGCCAGATATTGATCTTCCCGGCGGGGATTGCGCTTTTCGTTTGCATTCTCAGGCGTTGGAAATGTGGTTCCGTCGATCAGGTCGTCTCCGGCAAAGCCGCTCAACAAGACGCCGTTGTAGTGACTGGTGGAATACCGGATCGTCACATTGTTGACGATCAGGGTCACCAGATCATTGGTAAGGGCGGCCGAATTGGAGAAGGCGATATCCAGCGACGATATCTCATTCCTTTTTTTGTTTGAGCCGGTGCCGCGGAGACGGAGGTGCATCGTGACATCTCCGCCCTTGTATTTCGTGCCGGTCGAAAAATCAATAGCCGAAAAACCACCGATGCTAATCCGGTCACAGATAGCCTGGAAGATCAGCGGCGCAATATCGTGGTGGTAAATACTATCCCATTCGGAGACCAGCCGGTCTTTGAAGTAGTAACTCAGCAGATCGTTTACATCTTTTCCGAGCAACGAGGCATAGGCGACCCACTGTGATTTGTCGAAGCCGCCTTCTTCAAAAAAGTTCTCGTCTATCTTCCTGATGCGAATGCACTGGGCGGGCGGAACGCTGGCGAAATTGGCGTCGACCGTGATGTAGTCGTCAATGATTGGATAAGCTTCCGTTTTTACACTGCCGTCGCTATTCAGAAACCCGCCGGCTATTACACTCAAAGGACCGGCGAGAATTCCCCCGATTAAGGCTCCGGCCCACGACCAAACCGATTTCTTTTCAAGCGGCCACGATTTAATCCGGTCATACTTCGATTTGGGGCGGGGCAAATTCGTGCGCAGCTGGATCTCTCCGGTTACGAAATTGATCACCTCATCGTCGTAGGCGCCCGGAGGGAAATCGACGTTCGCGTAGCTCGTCTTTATTCTTTCCAGCGCGTCAAACGCGCGCAACAACGGGTGCTGACGACCCATTTTCAGCACATTGAACGGTTGCAAGTACGTTTCCGAAGGCATCGGCAGCAGGTTGGCCGCCAGCACATCACGCCACTTTGATATGTTCTCGCGGGTAAACTCCGTCATCAAAAGAGGAATGAACAAACATTCTTCCACCTCCGACAATTCCTGGTAGATCGCGAAATGTTTGAGGACCTCGAAATACATCATGGTCAGTGAGTGGCAGTGGTTGTGATTGGCGACGACTTCAGAAGTTACCCCGTATTGCTGCCCCTCGGTTACCGTCGTAATGATCGAGGCATTGAGCTGGCGGTAGCTTTGCGCGTTTTGGGTTACCGCGTTCCTCATCTGCTCCTGGAAATATTCCGCCACCGTCCTTGCACTGTTCTGCGAAGCGTTGGAATGGGAATTGGATACGCCGCCGGAAATCCCCAGGACGCCGCCTATTCCGGAGATGACGCCCGCCACACCCAGACCGGCACTGACACCGCCGGTAGTCGCCGAGCTACTGCCCTTGGTGTCTTCAGCGATGTTGCCCGCCAGCGTATCGGCAATGCTCACGTCGTTCACTAAAGCACTGGACAGTGATTCTTTCTGGGACAGTTGTTGGGTCTCGGTGCCCGACAGGGTGTGGGTCTGATCGAAGACCACAATTTCTTTCTTTTGCCCTGGCGCAAGCGGAAGCGAGTACAGCAATTCGCCCATGGAATAGCCATCGGCCTTCACCTGCGTTTTGTAATGGAGCACATGACCAGTGGCCACCGACACAGCCTGATAGAGCGACAGGGAGTTCTTATTGTCGCGCGCATCCTGCCAGTGAATCGGGTTGTCCAGGTCGACCGGTTTGCGAAGGACTTTGGTCTGCGTGCCCTGCAAGCTGAAGGCCCCCGTTTTTGCGTCTTTTACGAGTACGTAGTTAGACACGTCCGGATCTGACGTCCTCACGATCGCCTTGTGTGCATACTCACTAATCGTGCGATTAGGCACCGAGAGATTAATGCAGGTGCCCCCCATGTCCTGGGTATAGTCGTTCGATGCGATTAACTCTTCCTGGCCGGGCAGTCGGTTGGAGCTTTTTGGTGCATCGCAATCGCAATCCTCATCCGCGTCATCCGTTTCCGGCGGGCAGTAGGCGTCTGTCAGCAATAAGTACAGGAAATCGTCGGAGATGGTTTCGGTGGCCGCTACGCTCGCGGCATCCGTTTTGACCGCGATGTCGGTCGGGCTATCGGGGGTCAATGAAACCAATGCCTGGGCTGCCCCAAAGACGCCGTATGGATATGGGAGCGAAAAGTTGCCTGAACCGTCTGTAGTGGCAACACCAACTATTGTCCAGTTGGTGTCGCGGGGCTTTTTCGCCTGGATCGCTACTGTCAGTCCTTTCAAGTTGCACTTGCCGGATAACTCCACGACTTTGCCGTGCAGACGTTTATTGGTCTCGGACGGTAGCGGATCGTCGCCGATCGAGATCACCGGAGGCTTCAGCAGAGGAACTATGATCTCGACGCTACCAAGTGCAGGGTCAGAGGCGGCAAATTCCTTTTCCCAAAGCACGGAGCCCTCATACCCTTTCACGCGGAGCGCGATCGGACCTTCAATGTAGTTGGCGAAAACAGGATCGAACGAAAAAGGAACGGTATTCGCAGTTAGATCGGGTGGAGAGAGTAAACCCCAATCGAAATGATAACCGACAGCTTGCGCTTCGGAATCGGGAGGCTCCACGGAATAGCCGGCGGAAAGCTCATAGAAACTGAAATCACCTATCGAAACGGCTGAGTTGTCGGAAGTGGCGATCTCGAATGTCCCCTTAATATCAACAAGCAGGATGGGAGGCACGCGGATCAGAAAGTCGGTGAGCTTCGGATAATTGTCTTTGATGAGCGTGAAGATGGCTCCGGCCAGTTCCTGCTTATCTATATTGAATTGCGTCTGCAGCATCTGGGCCAGTCGATCCTGGTTGCCACTAAACACGGGTTTGCCGCTCGTCAGATCGGTCAGATACGAAACTACATACAGGAAGGCACGCTCGTTTAGGCTGGGTATCAGACTCCGGAAATGCAGCGCCGCATCTGAGAATGCAGCAGCGTTTAGCAAGAAGACGTTCTTCCGAATGTAATTGATCAGCTGCTGTTCCAGCTGATCCTGGCCGGATTCGTCAATTACGGCCCTGCTCCTCAAAGCTCGCAAACGATCTGTTATTTGCCGATATTGCTCGGACGAGATTGCAATCGAATAGACCGCTGTGTTCGCCGACGCGCAAAAGAGATGCCCTCCCAGATCGCCGATCGCCGCACGATAGGTTGCTTTCAGCTCATCGGGTAGCACCGGCGTACTATTGGCAAATCCCGGTTGCGACAGATATTTCCAAAAAGTCAAAACCGATGAAGCTGAAACGCCGACGAGAAGGGAGTTCGGGATCACAGCCGAGTAAGCCTTTAGTCCCAAATCCTGGATCACTGAGATAGATTGAGACCCGACCTGACTTCTCTCAATAAATGGCTTACCGTCTCTTAAAACGTCGCTGAATTGAAAGGCTGGCCATTGAAAATCTATCCTGACGGATTTGAAAGGCAACGCCTGGGAGGTTCCTTCATAAGAAAAGCTGTGTTGGAGTGTGGCCATAGAAACAGACTAACGATCAAAGGAGTTGAGAACGTGTCGGGTTGTACTTCTGTCAAGCACCGAGGCGTCATGCGGTGCGCGGAGCATCTGCGCCAGCAAAAGCACGCATTAACTTCGGGTCACGACTCGGCAAATCTTGAAGCACCGAGAATGAAGAAGCCGCAACCTCTCGTCTGTGCGGCGGCACACATATAGCAATTTGTGATCGTAAGGATGGGTCGATGCGATCTATGGATGGACCCTAAGACAGAAACCAATACAAAGCTTTCCGCAATGGTTCAATTCTCTCGCGGTATCAGGAAGGCCGAAACCCGATTCGTTTCAACAGGTCAACAAATCGCGGATTTGCTCGCAAGCGATCGAATCGCGGATCGACTGAGAGGTAAGTCATCCAGGCAGCCCGTTCTTCGTAAGCGCGCTCCAGCCAGGTGAATGCGTTATCGTCGTCACCCAGGTTCATGTGTAGCAGTGAAAAATAATAAGGAGAAACATACCGGTTCGTGGCGATCTGGTTTAACTGTTTCAGCACGGCCCGGGCCTGACTGTTTCTGCCCGACAGGGCATAAACGCAACCAAGCGCTGCCAGCGGCTCAGTGTTGTCCTCCGACGAGGCCTTTTCGAATGCGGCGATAGCTTCTTCATATCTTTGCTGCTCCTGATACACCAAACCAAGCCAGAGAAAGGCGCGATAACGATTCGGTTCAAGGTCGAGCGCCTGCTGATAAATTTCTATGGCGCGATGGTATTGGCGGGTGAAGTGAAACATTTGCGCGAGATCTCCCAGCGCGTGCAATGACAGTGGATCGATCTCCACCGCCCGCCGGGCTTCGCCGATCGCCTGGTCGGGCTCACCATTAAACAGGAGAAAAAACGCATACCACTGATGAGCGTGGATATTCCCCGGGTTGAACTTGATTGCTTTCTTAAAAGCCGTTTCGGCTTCGGCCCATTCAAAACGATGCATGTTGGCGTGGGCCAGTGAAACGTAGGCCTCAGACAAAGTCGGATCAATTCGCAGCGCCTGGATCGCTGCCTGCCGGGCCAGCGAAAAGGCGTCCTTTGGAGGAATCGCTGATAGCCCAACGTCGCCCTGAAAAGCATGACAGTCGCTAACGCCGGCATAGGCCAAAGAGTAAGTGGGATCAATCGCGATGGCCTGTTGAAAACACTCAAGACCTTTCTGCAGTCTATCGGTTGAACGCTGGTTCCAATGGTAGCGGCCCTGAAGATAAAGTCGATAGGCTTCGTGGTTTTCAGTATAGCGCCGGCTTAACCGATCTTTTTCGCTCCCGGTCAACTTTAACCGCAACTGTTCAGCTATTTGCCTGGCGATATCTGCCTGCAACTCCAGCACGTCCGAAAACTCGCAATTATAGGTCTCGCCCCAGAGTTGCGCGTTGGTGTCGACCGCGATCAGTTCGGCCCCGATGTTCAGATGATCTCCAACCTGACGCACCCGGCCAGTTACGACTGTCTGCACGTCAAGCAGGTGGCCGACTTCAATTGGCTCAACTTCCTGACCCTTGTAGCGAAAGACTGTGTTGCGCGCCACGACTCGCAACTTTGGTAATTGTGACAGCGAGTTGATGATGCTTTCGGTGAGGCCGTCACTCAAGTAATCCAGGTTTGGATCGGCAGAGGCGTTTACGAACGGCATAATGGCAAGCGATCTAATGGCTTTACGGGAAGTCCGCCGGTGGACCGGAGATTTTAGGGAGCTCTGAACCCGAGAAAACTGTTCCGCGGGCGCGAGTCCTGTGCGCCGCAAGAGACTGTTGAACCTGGGATCGCCGCGAAGCGAATCAAGCATCGGCTCGACCTTCAGCGTGAAAAGATCGACCGAGTGTTTTTCAAAGGCGCGCTCCAAATATTCAAATGCTTTTTCTTTTTCTCCCAGTCCGGCGTGGACGATCGCGAGATGGTAAGGCGGGACATGTTCATGCCTCGACTCGTCGTTCAATTCGGCCAGCGCTTGCCGCGCTTCATCTGTTTTTCCCGCCGCGGCATAAGCAAACCCCAAAAACGACAGCGCCTCAGTGCCGGCCGCGGAAAGCTTCCGGGCCTGCTGCAATTCCCGGATAGCCTGCGAGTGGTCGCCCGTTTGTAAATACGCCCGGCCCAGATTTATGTGGGAAAGCCAGAAGTTCGAATCCATCTCCAGAGTTTGTGCTTCTTGTTTGAAGACGTCGCCGTATTGGCGGGCATAGTAAAAGGCCCGGCCCAGGTCGGCACTGATAATCAGGGACAGCGGGTCAAGCTCGGCAGCCAGTTTCAATTCCGTGATGCTCTCATCACACCTGCCCATCGCCGTAAGATGTTCCGAATACCAGTGGTGCGCGGAGGGATACCCTGGGTTGAGCCGGATCGCCCGCTGCAACTCCTGTTCACCCTTGACCCATTCCCAGTTGTGCAGCATGGCATGGCCCAACGACGCATGTGCCTGGGCGAAGTCTTCATCAATCTCCAGGGCCCGGGCCGCCGCGGCTTTTGCCCTGGTGAATCCTGTCTCCGGCGGCATCGCCTCACGCACGACCAGGAGCGTGTACGAATCTGACAAACCCGCATACGCTGCCGCATAGTTAGGATCCAAATCAATCGCCTGACGAAAATAGTCGGCGCCTTTTTTCAGCCATTCGGTTGCCCGCTTGTTCCAGTAGTAGCGACCCTTGAGATAAGCGCGATAAGCGTCAACGTTCTCTGTTTGCCTTCTCGCGAGTTGCAGTCGATCCTCACCGCTCAGTTTCAACCGTAGTTTTTGGGAAATCTCTCGAGCGATTTCTTCCTGCATCGAAAAGATATCCGCGATGCTCTGATCGTAGCGCACACTCCACAGACAGGCGCCGTCACTGGTGTCAACTAACTCAGTCCTCACGATCAGACGGTCGCCGTGATGCCGCAGACTTCCATTCAAGACGGTCCGCACCCCGAGGGCGCGGCCAATCTCATTCGGCGCGGCTCCCAGGCCGCGATAACGCGCCACCGTTCCCCAGGCCATAACGCGCAAAGCCGGAAGTTGCGAAATGTTATCGATAATATTTTCGGTGACGCCATCGCTGAGGTATTCCATCTCAGCGTCGCCGCCGGCATTAACCAGCGGCAGCACGGCAATGGAATCCAGTAACCGCCGGGATGCGTGCGCCGTTCTTTTTCTTGGCGAAGGTCGTTGATCGCTACGGCGTGCTGCCGTGGCGAACGTCAAACTGCGTTTGATTTCCTCAAGATCGGTAAGAACCGCACGCGCATTTTGGTAGCGGCGGTTTTGATCCTTGCGCAACGCTTTATTAACCACGCGTTGCAAGGCGGCGGGCGTTTCGGGCCTCAGGCGAGCGAGCGGGGGCGCTTTCTTTTCGAGAATCGAAACAATCACATCGCTCGAAGTATCGCCCGTAAAAGGAACGCGCATTCCAATCATCTCGTACAGCAGCACACCGAAACTCCAGATGTCCGTGCGCTCATCGACTCGTAACCCGCGCGTTTGTTCGGGTGACATGTAGTGCGTCGTGCCCATGATCGTGCCCGACCTGGTGCTTAAGATTTCGTTCGTGCCCGCGTCGACTGACGGTCGTTCAAGCAACTTCGCCAGGCCAAAATCCAATACTTTCAAAATGCCGTCGCGGCGCAACATGATGTTCTCGGGCTTGATATCACGGTGAATGATTCCGGAATCGTGGGCCGCGGCCAAGGCCGAGGCCGTCTGCATCGCAACTTCAAGGATCTCACTGATCTCCATGCGACCTTTGGTTAGCTGTTGACGCAGAGTGACGCCTTCGACCAACTCGGTGGTCATGAAACGGCGCGAATCAATCTCGCCAATCTCATAGATCGTGAGGATATTCGGATGATTGAGGGCCGAGGCTGCCCGCGCTTCCTGCTGGAAACGACGCACCCGCTCAACTTCAGTCGTGAAGAGAGCCGGCAATAACTTCAACGCGACATTCCGTCCCAGTCTCGTGTCTTCCGCCTGGTAAACCTCGCCCATACCGCCCTTGCCGAGTTGTTTGCCAATGGCGTAGTGGCCGAGCCGTTGGCCGGTTAGGGTTTCTTCTGCCGCCTTACCCACCAGAGATTCAGCCAAAACTCCGAAGGCCGGCTCTTCAATAAAAGGGCCCGCCTGATCGTGAGAGACGATTAGCTTCTGGACCTCCGCGCGTAAAGACTCATCGTCGTTACAGGCGGCCGCTAAGAAACCCGGGCGTTCGTCAGGGGCGTGTTCCAGCGCTGCTTGCAACAGGGCTTTGATTTGTTGCCACCGTTCGCGCTTCATCGCATTAATCGACTGAATTCAGTTCATGGAAGAGCCATGCTTTTGCCGTGGCCCATTCTCGTTTGATCGTTGCAGGTGAAAGCTCAAGGACTTTGGCTGTCTCGTCGATGGTCAGGCCACCGAAGAACCTCAATTCAACCAGCCGGCTTTGCAGCGGATCGATCTCGGCCAGCCGGTGCAGCGCCTCGTCAACGGCGACCACTTCGGCGGCGCGTTGCTGCGAAACGATTAGCGCTTCGTCGAATTCGATCTTACCGGCTCCGCCGCCGCGCTTAGCCGATGCCTGGCTGCGCGCGTGGTCAACCAGAATGCTGCGCATCGATTGGGCGGCGATAGCGAAAAAGTGCGCCCGGTTCTGCCATTGCATTCGCTGGCGATTTACCAGCCTGAGATAAGCCTCGTTAACCAGCGCGGTCGTTTGCAAAGTGTGGCCGTCGCGCTCGCGGCTCATATAGCGATGGGCGAGCCGGCGCAATTCGCCATGAATCAGGGGCATTAGCTCATCGAGCGCTGCTTTGTCGCCATTGCTCCATTTAAGGAGCAAGTCGGTAACGTGATCTGCTTCCGAAGATGTCATGACGAGGACGAACCCAACCGGAAAAGTTCGGCGAATTCTATCATCTTTCAGAAACCACGCCCGACGGACATTTTTACAAAAATATTGAGCCAATCCACCGCGTTTTTCCGCTTAAGGCGGTGAAAGCGTTTCTGAAGCACATGCGGGTCAGTTGAAACGCCTGCCAATCAACATCAGTTCTCGTGAGACAAGGAGATTCCAGATGCTTAACTCTCAGCCGTTTGCAGCAGGGAAAGCCAGGAAGCGTTTCCTAAACTGGCCACAGGCCGCGTTCCTAAGAACGTGCCGTTCGTGGCGAGCGATGGTCGTCATTATGTTTACTCTCGCTTTGTGCCTGCTCACCACCAGCACCCATGCAACGCTCATCTTCGATCCAAACGACCTCGCGTTTACCGACTCAATACTCGAGCAATTCGATGCAAGCAACGCGACAGCCGGCGCGCGTAGCTTTACCATAACGCGGAGCGGTGTTCAATTTACATTTTCGACCTCAAGTCCAAACGGAATCTTCTTTTGTGAAGCCGGCGATTGTGTGCTGCGGGCGCCCGCAAATGGCGGAGTCGACGTCAACATCAGTCCAGCGGTGTCGGCGCTTGGTTTTCAGCATACCTTCATAGAATGCCCGGGCCGCGTAACGTTTACCGGAACGCTGGGTAGCGAGACATTCGAGTTCACTTATCCTCCAGGAAGTTTCTTCGTGGGGGCGTCCAACATCGGACCAATTTCCAGCGTCAGGCTGGAGAGTACGTGCCCGTATGCTGAAGAGTGGGACGACATGCGTTTTGTTCCTGCCATGAGCAGCGGCCCCAGCCCGACGCCCACACCGACGCCGGTGGGCAGCCCAGATCTGGCGGTGGCTAAACGCGGACCAGCGGTCCTTGATTTCGGAACCTCAACCATTAATTACACCGCCGAGGTGTCCAACCTGGGTGTGGCCGGTGATCCCGGTTCGGTTGCAACTGACGTCACCTTCGTCGATTTCATGCCTTCAGGCACAACGCTTCTGAGCTCGCAGCCATCCGCCCATTACCTCACATCTATTTTGGGAGGATACACTCCCGTAGCCACACTGAGCCTTGGGGATCTTGCGGCCGGCGGGACCGTCTCAGGATTGCTTCACGTCGGTGCGCCGCCATTCGTCACCGACCCAGGCCAAATTGTTTGTGAAGGAACAGTCACGAATGTCGGACTGGTCACTTCAGGTTCAATCGATTCGAATCGAACCAACAATCTGACAATCACGACGGCTGTCTTTAACAAAGCCTCGCGGGCCGGGTTCGGTGAAATCTGTTTCAATGGGGTCGATGACAACTGTGATGGAAAGGCGGATTGCGCCGATCCTTCCTGTGCGTGCCTGCCGGTGATCTCTGCGCCGCCGATTCCGCCAATGCCTTTTCCAGTGACGACCAATTCACCTCCGGTTGAGATGCCGCGTGATCGCGGCGCCGGCACTCAACATTGTGTCAGCGATGCTGGTGGTCATCTCACGGAATTGCCCGCAGCCTGTTGCGATCCGAACTTGAGTTCCGGCGAGTTACTCCGGCGCGGCATTGAGTGCACGCCGCACGATCCAAACTTCAAAGAGTCGGATCCGCCGACAAATAATTCCGGCTATGGCTTTACCGAGGCCGGCCGCGTGATGCACTACACGCTGCACTACGAAAACATTGGCGGGGCGGATGCGCATGAAGTAGCGCTGATTGACGTGCTGGACACCGATCTTGACGATTCGACACTGGTTATCAACAACGGCGGCACGTATGACGCTGCTTCGAGGACTATCATCTGGCGCGATCCGGTCTTGCCGCCTCATGTGCCCCGCAGCGTGACTTACTCAATTGCCGTTCGCGGCGATGCCCCCGAATACACCCGCGTAAGGAATGTCGGCACAGTAATTTTCCCCGACGCCGTACCGCCTTCACGGGTAGATACAAACTTTGTCGAACATGTAGTGGTCGCTCCGAACAACCCGGTAATTCCCAATTTGAAAGTTTTTCAATGTAACCAGCTCGCGGCCGATGAATGGCAGGTCAACCTGGTGAACGAAGGTTTTGGTTTCGCTTACGACGTAAGCGCGACCATTCTTAACCCGCCGCCGTCAATCGAAGTCATAGACGGGACTGCGAGATTCTCACACCCGCAGGACTCAAATCCTCAAATGGGAACATTGATTCCATTGGCTTTCACGACGAGTGTGAACACCGTGCGTTTTACAACCCGGACGCCGGCAGATCCGTGTGCTGCGCTGACCTGGAGAATTCGTTACCAGGATTCGCAGGGGCAAGTGTTCATTCGGGACGTGCAGGATCAATCAGACGCTGACCGCGACGGCGTCCCTGACATGCGGGACAACTGTCCATCTGTTTTCAACGCGGCCCAGGCAGACACGGATCACGACGGCATCGGCGACGCCTGCGATGCGCCGCCGCCGAATTCAGCACCCGACTGTAGTCAGGCACGCGCGTCGATTGCGATTCTATGGCCGCCTAACCACAAGAAAACTGCCGTAAATATTCTGGGTGTGCAGGATCCCGACGGAGATCGGATAACTATAACGATCGATCGCATCATGCAGGACGAGCCGACAGATGAGACACCCGGCGACCGATGTCCGGATGCAGCAGGTATCGGCACCTCGACTGCGTTCTTAAACACCGAACGTCGGGGTGACGGAAACGGGCGCGTGTACAGAATCTTCTTCACCGCGCGGGATTCGCGCGGCGGAAGTTCTTCGAGCTTTGTCAAAGTTTGTGTGCCACACGATCCCACGGGAAGCTGCGTAGACGAGGGACCAGGATTCAATTCAACCGTCTGTGCGGGAAAGCCCGGGAAATGAAGACAGAGGTGAAATTATGTCCAACTATCTGCTGATTGAATCGCGAGATCCTTTCGAGTCGCGCGACACGCAATTTCCTGCTGACACGGCCTTAGCTCTGGCGGATCGTGGCCACCAGGTAACTATTTTTCTGATCCAAAACGGGGTGCTCGCATCGCGGTGGCACGCGCATGCGTCGAGTCTGCAGGAACTGTTGACGGCAGGCATCACGATTCTGGCTGATGATTTCTCACTGAGCGAGCGCGGTATCCGCGCAGAAGAGATCCGCACGGGCATTCAGACCGTGATGATTGGAAGTCTGGTCGAGGCGTTGATTGAGCCCGACACCAAAGCCATCTGGCACTAAAAGGGAACTGTCATGATTGAAAAAACAATTACCCTGGCATTAATGGACCCGCCGTACGAATCGGCGAACTCAACCACGGCGCTGCGGATCGTGGCGGCGGCTTTGCAGAAAGGCATCCGCGTCAACGTCTTCGCTTACGAAGGCGCTGTTTGCCTGCCGCTGAAAGATCAAACGCCGCATGCAAATCCGGTCAAGGGCACCAGTCTCGAGGAAGAAGATCACCCGACCACGCGCAGTTTTGTCAGCGCCCTGTTGGACGTGGGCGGCGAGGACCCGCTGCTCACGTGGGTCAATTGCGGGCTGTGCGTCGATGAGCGCGGGGCCGGCAATGTTGTCGATGGCGTGAAGCGCGGCAGTCCCGCGGACCTTCTCAAAATGGCCCAGGCGTCCACCAACACGCTGGTCATACCAACCAAATAATCTGGTCTGAAAGCGAGGGCTGAAATGAAAATCCTAAACGTAATCGAAACGGCTTACCGCGCGACTCTGGAAGAACAGGACGACACTATTCTCTGGTTGAGCGGCGCGCTGAAAAATTCGGGTGCGGAAATCGATGTGCTGCTTCGTGGTAATGCGGTGAACTATCTGGTCCCGCAGGAGTGTCCGCCTCTCCAGATTGGAACCATCGTCATCGCCCATCCGGCGCGTCCGAACGAAGACATCGCCCGGCTGCAGAGTAAGGGTGTGAAAGTCTTCGTTGCACGCGCAGACATGACCGAGCGGGGAATTAACGAGAGTCGTGTGATCGCCGGCGTCCAGTCTCTTGATTGCGCAGCGATCGCCACCCTCTTTGAGGACTATCAGCAGGTCTGGCATTGGTAAAACGCTTAGCGGTACTGATCACAAGAGGATCCGCGATCAATTATGACGATCGCTGAAAACAGTACGAAGTTGAAAGTTGCGTGTTCGAGTCTCGTCGCCCGCTGCAGATTTCATAACGACTCTCCTTGACGAGTGCGAGGTTCTCAGCGCGGACGGTCGCTGATTCGCAAAATACGTTATGCACCACCGTCAATCTCATTTGGGCTTCAACCGAACCTATTTCTTTTTCGCTTTCGATGGCTTAGAATCCGCTCATCATGAACAGGTTCAAACTTTCGATCGCCTTGATCATCGCCTTCGTCGCGCTGACACTCGCCCACGCCAAGCCGGACAGGAAAACGTCTTCTGAGTGGTCACAGTTTCGTGGACCCAACGGGACGGGCGTTGCTGAGACCACCGGCTTGCCGATTGAGTTCGGACCAAAGACAAACGTGGTGTGGAAGACTGAGTTGCCGCCGGGGCACTCATCGCCGGTCCTGACGCGCGATCGAATCTTTGTTACTGCCTACAGCAAGGTGGCGACCACGGCCCGGCGTTACAACGCCCATGGGCAGACGAGTCCGATTGACAAGGAGAATTACAAGCTGCTGGTGATCGCGATCGAGCGCGCTAGCGGGAAGATCGTCTGGCAACGAGAGGTGCCGCGGCAAAACCGCGGGCGGTTGCAGAATGTGAACAATCCGGCCTCGCCCAGTCCGGTCACCGACGGCACAAATGTTTACGTTTTCTTTCAGGACTTCGGAATGATCTCGTACGACGCCGCGGGCAAGGAACGTTGGAAGCTCCCCCTGGGACCTTTCAATATGTTTTATGGCTTCGGTGCCTCACCCATTCTGGTTGACGACAAAGTCATCCTGCCAATCGATCAGGACAATCCGGCTTCATACCTGATTGCCGTAAACAAGAACAGCGGTAAGACGCTTTGGAAGGTGGAACGGCCGGGGGTCATCTCGGGTTACTCGACGCCGATTGTCTATCAGCCTAAACAGGGACCAAAGCAGATCGTGGTCCCTGAATCGTTTCAGGTTTCAGCTTACTCGGTAGCCGACGGCACACGCGTCTGGTGGGTCAAGGGTCTGGCCTGCGAAATGAAATCGATTGCCAGTCACGACGCGGAATATCTATACATTAACGGGTGGGGCTTTCCACAGAATCAACAGGGGCAGCAGCTGCCGACGATCTCTTTTGCTGAAGGTCTGACTAAATACGACAAGAACGGGGACCGCCAAATTGCCAAGACTGAGATTTTGGGAACCGAGAAGATTGACCGAATGCTCAGCAGCGCCTTCGAAGCCTTTGACATGAATCGTGACGAGAAGCTGAACGATCGTGATTGGGAAGTGTTTCGCGCCATGATGGCGGCCGAGAATGGGCTGCTCTCGATCAAGATGGGGGGCGAAGGGGATCAAACTGCGAACGCGGTCCGCTGGCACTATTACAAACCCGTGCCGCAGGTCCCTTCGACGTTGCTCTATAAGGGCGTGCTCTACATGATTAACGATAGCGGCATTTTGCTTTCGTTCGATCCGGTGACCGGCAACGTGATCAAACAGGGCCGTTTGAAGGACGCCATCGATAAGTATTTCGCTTCACCGGTTGCGGCTGATGACAAAGTCTTTCTGGTTGGCCAGGGAGGCCAGGTCTCGGTGCTCAAGGCTGCGGGCGAATGGGAAGTGTTGAAGGTGAACGAGCTCGATGATGAAGTCTATGCCACGCCGGCGATTGCCGACGGACGGATTTACATCAGAACGCGCAGCGCCTTGTACAGTTTCGGTAAGTCCTGAACGGCTGTGCCTACAAAAACACAGTTGGCCCACGGTTAATAGCTATTGGGTCGGCGCGCAAAGCCCCGAAGGGGCGAAATGTAATAGCCCGGCCCAACGGGCCGGGTAAACGCCAAAAATCAATTGAGCGCTGAAAGCGCGAAATTCTATACTTACTACAATGAGATTTGGCATGCGCGACTCTTCCAGAGCATTACGCGCTCTCAGCGCTTGCCTAGTTCCTCTTCTGACTGACCCGGCCCTTTGGGCCGGGCTCTCACATTCCGCGCCTTTGGCGCTGTTACCTGTAACTTCTAACAGTTCCGATTCTTCTCGCTAGTCGAGCACAATCAAGAGTCTGGCCCGCACCATGCGACACTTGTTCCTCTGTACGCTGCTTCTTATTTCGCAGACGCCAGCACTCGCTCAAGCCACACGCTCAAGTAAGCGCCCTCAATCCAGGTCGCATCTCTCCCGGAACTCCGCGCAGGGCTGGGCAGATCGCTTGACGTCCGACGACGCGAAGGTCCGCAGCAGCGCCGAAGCCGCACTAGTCAAAGGCGCCGGTCGTTCGCTGCCGCTCCTGAGACGATTACTGAGCGATGACAATGAGTCCCTGCATGAGCAGACTTTTGAAGTAATCCGCCAAATCGGTCCGCCGGCCATCCCGCTGCTGGTCGAATTGCTGCGACACAAGGAAGTCTCCTTCCGGCGATTTGCCGTCGATGCCTCGATCGACCTCGCGCCTGATACGGCATCAATGCAACCGGCGTTAACGCGGGCGCTAAGAGACGAGGACGCGATGGTGGTGGGCGATGCGGCGCGGGCGCTGGGCGCTTTGCGAGAAAGAGCTGGTCCATCCGTAGGCGCCCTGGTGAAAACTCTTTCGCACGAAGACCCTTACGTTCGCATTTACGCGGCAGAAGCCCTGGCGTCCATCGGCCCGAAGGCGGGCGCTGCGACTAAGGATCTCGCCAGGGCCTTGAGCGATCCGATTCCCGGCGTGCGATGGGCGGCCGGTGAGGCACTCGGAGGCATCGGCCCGGCTGCACAGTCTGCGGTGCCCGAGTTGATCGTAGCTCTGAAGGACAAGTTTCTCTATGTTCGCATCTGCGCGGTTGAAGCGCTGGGAAGCATCGGGCCGAAAGCCCAGGCGGCCCGTGAGGCATTGAAAGCGTCCGCAAATGATCCGGCGTTGCGGAATCAGGCTGAGTGGGCACTGAATCGCATTGCCGGGATCGAATCTGAAAAATCGGCTCTCTCATCCAGTGGATCCGGACTTTCGATCTCGCTCGAATCCCTTCCGAACGTTGTAGGCAATCCTCCCATTGACTGGGATACGACCACGGGCAGAAACATCATCTGGAGCGTCGAGTTGGGAAACGAAGTATATGGCAGTCCAGTCGTCGCCGATGGCGTGGTCTATGTAGGCGCGGATAATAAACGTCAACTCAATCCTGCCTTTCGGGAAGACGCGGGCGCGCTCATGGCCTTTCGCGTCACGGATGGCGCCTTCCTTTGGCAGGATCTGGCCCCACGCGTGGAGCGCGGCCTAAGGGACTGGCTCTTACCCTCGACGACCAGCATTCCGTATCTCGAAGGCGACCGGTTGTACTACGTCACCGCTGAGTGCCAACTCCGGGCCCTCGACACAAAAGGGTTCAGCGACGGCAACGATGGTCCATACCGGGAAGAGGTCTTCAAAGATAAAGCTGCCGCAGACATCATCTGGCAGGTGGACATGCCCGCCCTGGGTGTCTTTCCACATGAAGCCTGCAACAGCGAAGTTTTGCCACTGGGTGATCTGCTTTTAGTCGGTACGTCCAACGGCCTGAACGAAGGCCATACGCGGGTTCCATCACCGCGTGCTCCGAGTCTGATCGCGGTGAACAAGCACTCAGGCGAAGTGGTTTGGAGCGCCATCGGACCCGGAGGTCGAGTACTGCACGGCAATTGGTCCAGCCCAGTAGCGACGAACGTTAACGGAAAAATACAGGTGCTCTACGGCGGCGGCGATGGCTGGGTGCGCGCTTATGATGCGGCGTCGGGACAGGAAATCTGGCGATTTGACGGGAACCCGAAAGAGGCGCGCTGGCTGCCGCGCGCCGGTGTGCTCTCACGGAGTTATCTTATCGCTTCTCCAGCGGTCGCCGACGGCCGCGTCTTCATTGCGATGGGGCAATCTCCCGGTCACTTCAACGCTCCTTCATTGGTTTATGCGATTAGTCCGAACGGCCAGGGAGACGTTACCAGGAGCGGGCTCCTGTGGACCTCGCGTGAGATTGGCCGCACGGTCACAACGCCCATCGTAAAGGACGGCCTGCTGTATGTTGCGGACCTCGGTGGAACGGTTCATTGCCTGGACGCAGCCACGGGTGCACAGCTATGGCAGCACGAAACGAACGATCCCATCTGGGGATGCTTCCTGCTGGCCGGCGACCGTCTTTACGTTGGGAACGATCAGGGCGTCATGACCGTGCTTCGGGCCGGAAGAACAAAGGAAATGCTGGCGCAGATAGAAATGAATGCTCCACTGTATTCTCGTCCGGCCGTAATCGGCGATGCCATCTATGTGGCCACCGCGAATCGGCTGTACCTCATCGCGGCAAAGCATGATCCTAAGACCGGCAGGTGAACCTGCGACTGAGGCGCAGTAAGCTGATGCCTGCGAACTGTGCGCAACAGGCGGCGCTCCGATGCGTGCGTTACTAGCGCTTCTTCCCAACCGCAAACAAACTGTTCGCCGACCTCACGTACATCACGCCTTCCGACAGGGCCGGTGTGGCCATCAGCAATTCACCCATTGAGTTTGTCGCGAGGTGATTGAATTTGTCGCCGGCCGCAACCACCAGGATCTCGCCGTCTTCGTCTGATAAATAGATCTTGCCGTCAGCCGCCACCGGCGAAGCACTGTAGCCGCTACCAATCGTGGGTAGTCGCTGCCGATAAACCTCTTCACCGGTTTTCAGGTTGTAAGCGTCGAACAGGCCGTTGTTCCCGAGTACATAAAGAATGCCGTTGTAAACCAGCGGCGTCGGCATGTACGAGCCACGTCCCGTTTTGCTCCAGACAATTGCCTCGCTGCTGGTCTTTCCTTCGGCCAGAGTTACGTCTCCGCGCGCGCTGGGCCGGACTACAAAAATCGGTCGCTCTGGTCCGCGGCCGCTGACGACGACAATCAGATCCTCGGAAATGATTGGGGTGGGCGCGGTGATCTTAGAGCTTCGTCCCAGCCGCCATAACTCTTTGCCGCTGCGCGGATCGTATCCGCGAATGAAATTTGAGGCGTTGGCCACCAGTTGCTCACCGGCCGAGGTTGGCATCACGGTCGGCGTGCCCCAGGACGGCAACTCTTCACGATCGGTCTTCCACACCGTCTTGCCGGTGGCGGCGTCCAACGCGAGCAAAAAAGAATCGGCCTGCGTGTCGCACTGAACAATCACCAAATCCTTCCAGATGATTGGCGAGCTGGCCGGTCCCCATTCAACCGTCGGAATGTCATAGGCGCCCATATCGACGCGGCCGAAATCGACTTTCCAAAGAAACTTGCCGTTGAAGTCATAGGCATGCACGCCCTGCGAGCCAAACCACGTCACCACAATTTTGCCATTGGTCGCCGGCGTTGAATTGGCATAGGTAGATTTGATGTGGCGCTTCTCGAGTGGCACGCCCTGGTGCGCCGCCTTTTCCCAGACAATCTTGCCGGTGCTTTTGTCGATCGCATAAATAATCCAGCGCTGAACTGTGCGATCCTTCGACGCATCCCCATCTCCGTACAAGCCCGGACGGAAGGAAGCTTTTGGATCGGTGCTGATAGCGCTGGTGACAAAGACGCGATTGCCCCAGACCACCGGGCTTGAATGCGCGAGTCCGGGAATCGGAGTTCGCCACAAAATATTCTCACCAGTCTTACCGTTCCATTCGTCCGGGAGGTTTTGACCTTCAGCGATACCCGAAGCCAGCGGGCCGCGAAACGAAGGCCAACTGCCTTTGGCAGAATCTGCGGGCGCGCGCGGCGCCTTCGCGGAGGCCGTCAGGGCGAACTTTCGAGTTGGAATTACTCTGGCTTCGTCGTTCGGCGCCCAGTTGCTCTGGTCGAGAATCAGTTGGCGCACCCGGCAATCGTCCGCAATCATTGAGAGATTCAGGTGCTTGCCGTCCATCCGAAATTGGTAACGGCCCGTGCCATCGCAACCGCCCGGTCCGCCTGACATATTCAAAGCGAGTTCGTTGCCGCTGCTTTTCCAGGTGCCATTCAAAGCCGGCCAGCCCTCTCCCTGAAGAGTGAAGGTGCCACCCGGATCAAACCGCGCGACGAAGCCGCCGAACTTTAACGAATAAAAAGGCAGCTGAGTCGCGGGTGTTTGCACCGTTGCTGATTGCTTACTGTCCTGGGCCGCGATCCTGTTCGTCGTGACGACAAAACTAACTGAGATCATCAGCGCGATTATTTTGATGCTCGAAGCTTTCATTTTTGCCCCCTCGCCGTTGAGCGACGGCGGTCGAGCAAGCCGGAGGCTTGCGTTCCAATGGCTGCACATTTTAGCACCGTTCGAACAGACAAGAAGAGCCCTTCGCCACCACGCCGATCGACTTCTGAGCATATCAAAACCCACCTCTATCCGAGGTAGGTTTAGTAAGGTCACACTCTTCGTGATAAAGTGGCCCGAATTTTTCCGGAGCGATCATGAAAAAGATCCTGCTGGTACTTGCCATTGCGTTGCTCTACTTCCTGCACCAGGATTTTTGGAATTGGCGCACGGCGTACCCGTTGGTGTTTGGATTCATGCCGATCGGCCTCTTCTATCATGGCGTCTTCTCGGTAGCGGCGGCGGGCTTGATGTGGCTACTGGTTAAATTCGCCTGGCCCGCACACCTTGAAGAAGAAGTCGAAGCACATCAGAAGCAGGAGGACTCCGCCTCTTGATTCCCGCCATAGTTGTTTTCATTTACCTCGCGATCGTCCTATACATCGGCATCTTTGCCTTTCGGCGCGCGAAAGGAAAAGAGAAAGCCGAAGACTATTTCCTGGCCGGCCGATCGATAGGACCGTTCGTGTTTCTGTTCTCGCTCTTTGGCACGAACATGACGGCCTTTGCGATCCTTGGTTCTTCGGGACACGCCTTCACGAATGGGATTGTCACTTTCGGGCTGATGGCTTCGTCGTCGGGTTTGGTGATTCCGTTGACGATCTTTCTGATCGGCACGCGCGTCTGGGCGTTGGGCAAGGAATATGGCTTCATGACGCCGGTGCAGATGTTTCGCGATCGCTGGGAGTGCAGCCACATCGGCACTGTTATTTCAGTGGTCCAGGCGGCCCTGCTGGTGCCTTACATCATCATCGGCATCATGGGCGGCGGGACCGTCTTGAATACCGTCAGCGGCGGGCTCGTGCCGTTTTGGTTCGGCGGCGCGATTGTCGCCCTGGTCGTGATGGGCTATGTGTTCTTCGGCGGCATGCGCGGCACGGCCTGGGTCAATACTTTTCAGACCATTCTGTTTCTTGTGTTTGGCGCGATTGCCCTGGTGGTAATCGGCGTTGGGATGGGCGGATACAAAAACGCCGCGCAGCAGATGCTTTCATCGCCGGCGCTGGCTCCGCTGATGACGCGCGAACGGATCTCGCCGCTCTACTTTTTCAGTTACACGTTCATTCCGCTTTCAGCTATCGCATTTCCGCACATTCTAATTTTCACGCTGACGGCCAAGAAGATGGCCCACTTCAAACGCACGGTGATTCTTTATCCGCTGTGCATCCTGGCAATTTGGTTGCCGTGCGTGTTTCTCGGGGTGATGGCTAATCGGGTTACCGACGTGCCGCAGATTCGCGAGAAACAAGAAGCGCGACGCGTGCTGGCTACGCAAGGGAAGACGATGGCGCCGGAGCAGCGCGACGAGTTGCGAGAGAAGCTGGCCGGCGATGACGTCATCCTGCGATTGCTGGAACGCTATGCGCCCTTATGGCTGGCGGGCTTGCTGGGTGCCGGCATCATGGCCGCGGTGATGGCCAGCGATTCACAGATCCTTGCGCTCTCGACGATGTTTACGGAGGACGTCTTTGCCTTCTATGGAGGGAAGACGCGCTTTGGCGAAGCTGTGCAAGTCCAAACCGGACGTATCTTCATCGTCCTGATTACGGTGATTGCTTACGCCGTGGCCTTACGCGCGCCCGAAACCATTTTTGAGTTGGCGATCCAATACGCTTTTTCCGGATTCGCCGCGTTGTCGCCACTGCTCGTCGCCGCCTTGTTCTGGAAGGGAAGCACGAAGTGGGGCGCGCTGGCGGTCACCCTTTGGGTGGCGGTCGCCGTCGTCGCGGTCGGGGCTTTTCAGGCAAGCGTTCCGGCGCCGGCCCCGGGTCCGGCGACTATCGTCTGGTCGCTCGGCGGCACAGAAGTCTTGTCGCGTACGCCGGGCGGGACGGCAGTTTTTGGATTCATGCCGGTCGTGCCCATGGTTTTGATTTCATCGCTCCTGATGATCGTGGTGTCGCTCGTCACGGCCAAGCCGAAACAATCAACTTTGGCCAGATACTTCCGAGGTTAATTCAATGAAAAAACTGATTCTTCTGATATCGCTCGTGTTTTTGTGTAGTGCTGTTTCGGTCGTGGCCCAACCGCGCGGGAATGAAGCCGGGAAACCTTCGCCGAAGCGTCGCGCGGTGAATCTGCCCGGCTCAACGCCGAATGGCTTGTTCTCGCCGGCGGTAATTGCCGGAGATTTGGTGTTTACGTCAGGACAGATCGGGGTTGATCCGAAAACCGGTCAACTCGCAGAAGGCGGCACGGCAGGTCAACTTGAACAGGTGTTCAAGAATCTGGCGGCCGCGCTGGAAGCCGCCGGCAGCAGCACCGAACACATTCTGAAGGCCACTGTTTTTCTGGCGGACATGGCGGACTACAACACCATGAATGAAATTTATCGCAAGCAGTTCAAAGGCGATCCGCCGGCCCGCACCACGGTTCAAGTGGCAGCCTTGCCACGCGGCGCGCGCATTGAGATTGAAGCGGTGGCGGTATTGAAGTGAGATGGGACAGGGAGCGGTTCTGAAACGCCTCAAACGCCTGAGATTCTTTCTCTCATTCACACCGGGCTTCAGTCCGGTGATCAAAAGACAACGAGAATCTGATTAGAACGCTGAAGGCGTTCTCAACCTCCAGCCCAGGGTTGCGCGCGCCGGCGCGCTACCTTGGGTAATTGGTAGGAAGTTTTTCCAACCCTGAAGGGGTTGCAGCGTTATGTTCGCAAAAAGTCCTGCACCATTTCGCGGACCGACCTCCCGTTTCTTTATGTTCGGCGTCAGCCCTGTTGCAACCCCTTCAGGGTTGCGAAACAACTGGATTCCTTTTCCCAGGG
>JBIOZK010000197.1:0-13673 GCA_044870975.1 Pyrinomonadaceae bacterium | reverse complement strand
GCGTATGACTTTTCGTTAGCCTTACTGGGTTGCTGCATGGGGATGCCCATGGCGGCGGCCGCGTCGTCAGCGACCGTCCTGGGTAGCATCATCAATTCTTTGAACTGCTCGCGGGGATAATTCTTCTTGAACAGCGGCTCTTTTTTGCCTACTTCATACAACTCGACACTAATGTCCACGAGGAAGTCGGGAGTGTCGGCGTTTTCCAAACTGTTTTCCGCGTTCGCGTCGGCGAAGCCCCTCAGGACGTAGCGGACATTGAGGTCGCGAGCCACTACTTCAGGCGAAGGTGATGGTTGTGCCCCCTTGAGAGCTGCGTCTACATCGCTTTGTGGTTTAAGTTCAACGTAGGTACCCAAGCTCTGTATGACTTGCTCCATGAGACCAGTGCTGATTATCGTGGAATTCTCTGTGGCTTTCCCACTGGGTTTGAAGGGGAGGATAGCCAGGCTTGGCCGCGGCGGCGCCGTATCTCCGCGCATGAACCGCAAGATGATGGCCCCGGCCACCATGAGCATGATGACCGCTATGGCAAAGGCGGCGACCTTTAGAATTCGTCTCTTTTCCTCCTCGTGTTTTCGCGCCAGAAGTTTCCGCTCCTCTTCGTGCTTTTGCGCCAGAATTTTCTGCGGCACATCCGCTTTGCCCACTCCGGAGTAAGATAGGCTAAACAACTCGATGCGCTCGTCATGCTTGACTCTGACCTCACCGAGTTCGGTCAACTGGTCAGAGCGATCGGGTTCCGGTGGCAACAGATGTTTGGCAAACTTTGAGAGCAGTATGTGGTTAGCATCACCGCAGTCCATCACCCTCTGGGCAGTATTGATTCCTTCACCGGCAACATTCGGATGCCCGTTGATGTCGTCAATCAAAATTACATTGCCGCTATGGAGACCCATCCTGACGTCGAGGGTACCTGCTCCTTCGCAGCCTTCATTGTGCCGGGCGATAGCGATGGCGATCTCTTCCGCGCAGGAGGTGGCCGGCCCGGATCCCTCATGGCTGAGAAACACCAGAGCCATCCCGTCACCGGTGGGTAAGGCGATCAACTGATGACAGGCCTTCGCTTCTTGGAAAGCAGAGGAGTGAATGACAATCTTGACCAGCGCCTCTAGGATCTGTCTTTGCATCGACGCTTTTCGCTTTGTAAAACCGACAATGTCGAGAAAGAGAACGTGAGATGTTTCCGAGACTAGATGGCTCGCTGGCGCTGAGGTCGTGTGAACGTCCTGAACTTGAGGATCTGAGGACATGTTCGTACCAGATTGTTAAGGCTTGTAGCCGCAATTCGCGGAATAACGTCTCCGCGTTTCGCTCCGTGACTTGAAGACGACTTTACCTGTGAGTCTCGTTGAAGCCGAAAGAGTGTCAGAAGGCTTTCGTCTCGCCGACATGTTAACACCAATGTGCCGAAATCTCTGAAGAAATGCGAAGCCGCGGGTATCCTGACCGAGGGGCAAACTTACCACCGATGACCACGCGGCCATTCGCGTCAAAGTCTTTCGACCTGACGTTGTTTCCTGTATCTTGGCAGATTGTCGATTAATCAATAGTTATGACAGCAGGTATTCAAATGTCCCACCTGAGTCGCCTTGGCTTGCCGATATCTTTGGCCGCTACGCTGGTTCTTTCTCCCGCAAACCTTACCCCTGTCTATCAGGCGGCCAAGGTAACGGTTCGCAGTCCCCAATCTCGTAACGCCCACGCGCAGCAGCGTCCGACGGCGTGGAGCAGTCGTCCTTCAACCAAAGCACTCCAGTGGGCTCAGGCACAGCTCCGACGCATGTCGCTGGAAGAGAAAGTCGGGCAGCTTATTTCAATACCCGTCTACGGGAAATTTTATAACCAAGACACGGAGACCTTCCGCGAGCTGAGTCGTCAAGTCAAAGACAATCACGTCGGCGGGCTTATCTTTTACCGCGGTTCCGTATACGAGTCGGTTCACGTGTCCAACCGCCTGCAGCAGCTGTCGCGGTACCCTTTGCTTATCTCAGCCGACATGGAATCGGGAGCTGGGATGCGCTTCGAGGACGCGCTCAGTATTCCGTCGAACATGGCCGTCGCAGCGACTGGCAATCCCGACAACGCCCGACGCCAAGGCGAAATCATCGCCGGTGAGGCGCGTGCGATTGGGGTAAGGCAGATCTTCGGGCCTGCAGTTGATGTAAACAACAACCCAGCGAACCCGATTATTAACGTGCGCTCATATGGTGAAGATCCAGCGTCGGTAGCAAGCTTCGCGACGACTTTTATACGAGGCGCCCAGAGTCGCGGCGTGATCGCAACGGCCAAACACTTTCCAGGGCACGGAGACACCGTTACAGACTCACACCGGGGTCTCCCCGAGATTGACGTTCCGAGGTCTCGTCTCGATAGCGTGGAACTGGTTCCGTTCCGGGCATCGATTAGCTCCGGCGTTGGCTCGGTAATGGTAGCCTTCATAGCGCTGCCACAAATTGACCCGACGCCGATCAAACCTCTGCCGCCCGACAAAGTTGATCGCCCCGATTATGTGCCCGCAGGTCAGGAGATTGTGACCGAGAAGACAACATTGCCCGCGGCTCTGTCGCACGTGCTGGTCGAAGATCTATTAAGAAGAAGGTTGCGTTTTGACGGTTTAATAGTAACTGACGCCTTGGACATGGGCGCACTAACCCTGTATTTCAATCAAGAAGAGGCGGCGGTTCGGTCCGTAGAGGCTGGCGCGGACATGCTCATCAAACCTTCAAACCCCGATGCGGCAATCCGCGGCCTGGTGCGAGCAGTTAGGTCTGGACGTATCACCGAAAAACGTATTGAAGAGTCCTCACGCCGGATCCTAGCGGCAAAATACGATCTCGGCCTGGTCCAGAAACGCGAGACGTCGTTGAATCAGATAGACCATTATCTGTCGGGACCCGACGTCACGGCGTTTGCGCAAACCGTGGCAGAGCAGGCAATTACTCTGGTCCGAAACGAGCGCAACCTCGTACCGATCAATCTTCGGCGGGACACTAAAATATTCAATCTAGCAATAACCAACGGCGACGATCGTCTATCTATTGCGTCACCTTTCGTGGCCGAGATGGAACGCAGCGGCATTCGCATGGAGACCATTGTTCTGGATGGGAGGTCCTCAGACGAAGAGATTCAAGAGGCAATGAAGCACGCGCAAGCCGCTGATGTGGTTATCGCGTCGCTTTACGGCCGCGTCCGCGCAGGGGAAGCGCGCAGCGTCGGTTTACCCGAATCGTGCGCGAGGGCCTTGAATCATCTGATCGAGCGGAATGTTCCTATTGTCAGTGTTAGCTTCGGCAACCCATACCTACTTCAAAGCTTCCCGTCGCTTCACACATACCTTATCGCCTACGGCGACATGCCTGTCTTGCAAGAGGCCGCTGCCCGTGCGCTATTAGGCAAAGCAGACGTCACTGGACGTCTCCCGATTTCACTCCCGGGCCTTTACCAGCGCGGCGCGGGCATTCAGTTGAGAACAAACATTAAGAAGGTACGCTGAACGAAACGGGCAACTGGTTGAAGTAAGAAAGTAGCTCTTGATCTGCGCCGCCTCCCCAGATCATCAATGTACTCAAACGAATTAATAGGCCGTATCTCATCAAATAATCAGGTCGGCCATTGACTCTCGGCGACACGACTCTTAGCAAAGCACGCGAAGATGAGTTTATCGCTTTATGGAGTTCCGGAGGGGCAGGTCTGACTGAAGGAAATGATAGAAGGAACCTCTGAAGAAAACTAAACAATCACATGTGAGGAACTGGCGAGGATATGTTTTCAGATGAGGGTAGTCGGTGGCTAAAAACTGCCACTTAATTAAATCAGACATCTGGCAGCTCGGCTATATAAGACGTCGTATGGCGGATCGGCGTAGACGAAGTCGTTTGACCTCAACTTCAAAGCATCGAACCGGCCCGTAGAGAAATGCCAGTCGCTGAAGACCTTCTTGTAATCATCAAACGTGTGCTTGTAGTTAATCGTACTGTAGCGTCCGAACGGTACATTGAACTCGCCACTTTTATTGAAGCGGCAGAGGCCATTGTAGGCAGTGCGATTCAGATAATAGAAAAGCGAGGCAGCTTCCCTGGATTCACGTTTTGAGGTTTGCAGGAGTTCATTGAATCGAGCGCGATGCTGGTAGAAGAGTGACTGCTCATACCTCATGTCAATCGAGATTCGCAGGCCGCGTTTTAACCACGAGTAGAAATTAATCAGATGCGGATTGACGTCATTGAGCAACGCGCGCTTCGGCATAAGTCCCAACGCGACCGCGAGCCCGCCACAGAAAGGTTCGACCAGTCGTCGATGGCTTTCGCGTTCCCAGAACGATTTCAAGTGCGGAAGCTGCCAACGCTTCCCACCGGCCCACTTAAGTGGAGGTGTAACCGAGCTGCCGTTTAGCGATTTTGCGAGCATCGTAGCGCGAATTCTAACATGCTGGTTCATTACAATTTGTTCCACCGATGATTTCGGCACGTCAGGTGCACCCACATATCACTGTCACGCGAACTCTCCCGAAAAAGGGGCGTGACGAATGAATCAAACGGCAAATTGCCGTGATTTAGAACGGAGGAGAGTATGAAAAGAGTTCTATCGATACTGCTATTTTGTGTGATGGTTTTTGGGACTTTCGAATTCGCATTGCCGACGACGACGCTGGGGCAGACCACGGTTACGCGCGTTCGTTATCACCGGAAGCACCGAAGTTTCTGGAAGAAGCATCGCGATAAATTGACGGTTGCGGGCACTGCGTTGGGCGGCGCCGCGATTGGCGGCTTGGCTGGTGGCAAGAAAGGTGCAGGGATAGGTGCGCTCGTGGGCGCCGGCAGTGGCGCGCTATACACCTACAAAATTCGCAAACGCCATCGTCACTATCGACGCTACTAGCTAGCTGGTTGAGAGACGGGCTACTGCCCGCCCTTCATGCGTGGAAGACAGGCGGGCAGTAGCCCGCCTCTTTACGAAGGAATGAAGAGAAGCCGCGGCTTAGGTCGCGGCTTTTTTTTCTGCAATGTGATCGCAAACTGATTTGCATTAACTCTCCAGACGCTAGCCGAACTCCGGGCAGGCAAGATTGCGTCTAAATCAGTAGAAGAACAAGGAGGGTAGATCATGAAAGGAAAATACTTACGTAAGTTGGGATCGTTGGTTTTGACGTTGCTGGTGCTCCCCGGCGTTGTCGCGCTCTTCTCCAGCACCACTGCACAAGCGCAGCGTCATCGGCGCGTCATCATCGTACCGCGTCGCATTTATAACCCATGGTGGGGCTATCGCTCGTGGGGTTGGGGCACTAGCCCGTACTTCGACTATTACAGCCGTTACGGGCATTACGTCTTTGACAGCTCGGACGCAGCCTTTAATCAAGGTTATGAAGATGGACAAAAAACCGGACGAAAGGACGCGAAGGACGACAAGTCCTACAATCCGCAAAGATCGCATTACTATCAGGAAGCCGGCTATGGAAACTTTGGAGAGGTTTTTCGTTCAGGGTTCTTGAGAGGATATGCTGACGGATATAGGTCTTAATTGTTGACGGGCGCCGGACGGTGGTCCGTTGCTAACCGTAATGGAAATGCCGCGAGCGTGAGGCTCGCGGCATTTTCTATTGGCTTCAAGAGAATGTCAGAACCGGGAGCGGTAGCGACCGGATCAAGTGAGGGAAGAAGGGTCAATTGATCCCGTCGTTACCGCTCGGGGTTCTGACACGCCGAGCCCCCACATCAAAATTCCTGGAAACAAGATGCGAGCAGAAACCGTAGTCGAATCGGGCTTGCTTCCAGTCAGGACTCGCCCATAAGATCGTCAGCGAGGGATTTAACGAAATGTTCTGTCCGCAATGCGGGACCGATTCCGCCGAAGGTCAACACTATTGCCGCTCCTGCGGCACGAATCTAAAGGTGGTCGGCCGCGCGGTCTCGCTTGGCGACGCCATCTCGAAAACTGATGGCGTGCCCGCGAAAATTAAGGAAATCATGAGCAACGTCAAAGTTGCTCAGGTCACCGACGAAGTCTCGCGCGCGATGGAGAAAATGAATGCCGAGATTACCCGAAGCTCGGAGGAACATCTGCAAAAGCGGCGCGAACGCCGGCGGCTACGGAAAGAAAAAACTGCGGAAGAAAGGCGCGAACGACATCTCACCAGGGGCGCGATCAAATTCTTCACCGGCGGCGGACTTACGATATTTCTCTACCTCATATTCCACTCGATGCAATTGAAGCTGCCCGCCGAGACGATAGCGAATGCCCCGTTCGCAATTGAACCGGTCGTGCATTCGCTCTGGGCATTCGGTCTTATTCCGATGCTTTCCGGCGTTGGTCATGTCATTGCCGGCCTGACGATTAAGGCGAAACCGAAGAAGCAGATTGAGTCCGCGGAGGAACTACCGCTGCGGATTGAGGACGGCCGCGCCTTCGGCCCCGCCATGGAAACGGAACGAACTACCGCCGCAATTCCTTCCACGCCAACCAGCGTTACTGAGCGGACGACAAATATTCTCGATCGCGATCCCCAGTGGCAGAAATAATCCGCCCACACTTTGTCCTTGTCACCAATCCCAGCGAGAGTATAATTCCGCCAGCTTAACTCTTCCCGCTAACGCCCTATCACTTCAACGCGTCTTTCAGAAAGGAGAGGCGAAAATGAAATTACACCAGCTTAGGGAACGAGGGGTTTTGTTTTTCGCGGCCGTGTTGCTCTGCGTGGTTGCCACGGTGACGCGTGCCCAGGACGTGAAGCCGGAGATGACACGACCTGAACCGTCGAGTCCACCTGCGGTCCAACCGAGTTCACCGCCACCCAGTTCGCCGCCGCCAAGTGCGCCGGCGCCCGCGCCCAGCACGCCCAGCGAGCCAAGTCGAAACTCTGACAGCGGCAGCCGTAGTTCGGATAGCGGCAGCCGTGGTTCAGACAGCGGCAATCGCGGCAGCGATGGCGGCGGCCGGCGAGACCGCGGCGATGATTCAAACCGCGGCAATCGCGGAGACAGCGGGAATCGCGGCGGATCAGATCGTCGCAGCGGAGGCGATGGCGGCTCGGTAAGACGCACCGGCGACGGTGACGGCAGCGACAACCGTCGCGACCGGGCGATTATCGACAGCCCCGTTCGCACGCAGCCGACCGACAACAGCACCGTCACCGGCGGTTCTCTCGATCGCAATCGTGATCGCGGTGACCGCGGTCGAGACCGGGATAAAGACAAGGATCGCGATTCTGGCGGAAGCGTCGGCGGCAGCGGCGATCGCGGCCGCGATCGAGATCGCGACAAGGATCGTTGGTCCGATCGAGGCAAAGACCGCGATAAGGATCGAGATAAAGATCGCGATAAAGACAAGGACCGCGATAAGGATCGTGATCGCGACAGGGATCGCGGCCGCGACCGGGATCGGGACAAAGATCGTGACCGAGGTTGGGAGCGTGGCCGCGATAGATATCGGGACCGCGATTCCAACGGCCGTCATTTTCGAGGTTACTACTGTGACCTGTACGGCCGTCCTATCTATGACGTCACCGATTATTCCTTCTTCACGATCGACTACGATGCTGGGAACTACGGCGGATATACCTATGGCTTTAGCGCCTACGACAATGGGTATGACGACGGGATCTATACCGGAGCTAACGATGCCCGTCGCGGGCAAAGTTACGATCCGGAGCGTTCGCATTTCTACAGGGATGCGAGCGGCGGCTTTAACTCAGCTCTGGGGCAACGTTCGATTTATCAGCAAGCATACCGTGACGGTTTTCTTCGTGGCTACGATGAAGGATTCCGCAACTGGCAACGGTATTGCACCGGCGGTAGCTGCCGCCGCGGGCCCTGAGTCAAGCCCGTCCCGGACTACCAAGAGAGGCCGCGTCTCGCCTGAGCCGCGGCCTGTTTCTTTGGGATAAACGATTTCGTCGCCAGGTCTACCGTGCTCACACGAAATCGTGCTCGAATCACCTCAGGACGCACCGATTTTCCGTTCAAGCTCAACGAGAAATTCTCTCCTGCGAATTCGGCACAACGATTGCCATTTCGCGCGACGGAGGTTCGATATATGAAATCACACTATCTCAGAAGCAAGACCGGGAGGATCTTGTTGGCATTGTCATTCCTCGTAGGTGTCGGCCTGGTCTCCACCGCCAGCGCGCAAAGCTGGCCGTACAATCAGGACCCGTATTATCGGCAGAGTCGTCGCGATGATCGCTGGGGGCGAAATGGTGGCTACAACAACGCTTACCAAATCGCCGTGCAGCAGGGTTACCAGGATGGAATGTACACCGGTTCGAGAGATGCCGAGCGCCGGCAGAACTACGACCCGCAACGTTCTCACTTCTATCGCAACGGACATGGCGACAACGGCAGTTACGGCAACGGCAGTTACGGTAATGGAAGATACGGTAACTCGTATCAATACCAGCAGGCCTATCGTCAGGGTTTTGTGCAAGGCTACAACGAAGGCTACCAGCGTTACGGCGGAAACAATCGGCGTAACAACGGACGCTATGGTCGCTGGCCGTTCTAAACAATTTCCATCGCTCGGTCCCGGCTCCGAGATAAGCGAAGGCGATGTCGTTGACTTCGGTCAGCGGCATCGCTTTTTTGTTGGCGGCGATTGTGGTATTAAGACACTTCCCCACTTAATAATTCGAACTAGAGGAGCCCAAACGATGAAAGCAGAATCTCGTGTGACCAAAGCCTTGTGCCGAAAACTTGCGACGACATTGTCAGTCTTCGTCGTGGCGACCTTAGCGCTCGTGATGAATGCGACCGCCCAGGACATGTCTCATAACCACATGTCGAGTAATTACGATCCGACCGCCGAGAGCGAAACCATCCAGGACTGGGCCAAGCAAAAGTTGGCCAAGTCGCCGCGGCACAAAGAATGGGTCAAGGTGAAGAACGGCACCCGCGAGGTCAACAGCTTCGTCGTTTATCCCGAGTCAAATAAGAAAGCGACGGCGGTCATCGTAATTCACGAGATCTTCGGGATGAGCGACTGGGTCCAACAGATGACGGATGAAATAGCCGAAGCCGGTTACATCGCGATTGCTCCTGATTTGCTTTCAGGCATGGCGCCGAACGGTGGCGGAACCGCCGAGTTTGCGGCCACCGGCAATAACGCTGTCGGGCAGGCGATTCGTGCTCTTCCTCCGGATCAAATTGCCGGAGATTTGAATGCGGTGGCTGATTACGTTTCGAAGTTGCCGGCTGCGAACGGCAAAGTCGCGGCGGGCGGTTTCTGCTGGGGCGGCAGCACCACGTTCCTGTTTGCGACGCGCCGGCCGACTTTGAAAGCTGCGTTCGTGTTCTATGGTTCGGCCCCGGGTAATAACGCGCAGGGCCAGCCCTACGCCGTTGACAAAGATGCTCTCGCAAAAATAGGCGCGCCGGTTTATGGCTTTTACGCCGAAAATGACATGCGCATCAACGCTACCATCGATGCGACTGCGGCCGCGATGAAGGAGTTGAAAAAGACTTACGACCCGGTGAAGTATGCCGGCGCCGGCCACGGATTCATGCGCGCCGGCGAGCCCAATATTCCACCGCCCGCGGCGGCGGCAGCCGATGCAGACGAAGCCGCCAAGAAAAAGGCAGACGATGCCATGACTGCCTACAAAGCCAATCGCAAAGCGCACGATGACGCGTGGGCGCGCTGGATGGGCATTCTCGCAAAGCTTTAGTTTTCATCAAACGTTTAGAGGCGGGCTCACGCCCGCCTCCGTCAGGCAGTAGCCCGACTCTAAACAGAACCTGATTCTTCTATGAAGCCCACTTTCGTCATCGCCACGTTTCTCCTATTGACGCTGGCGGCTCAATCGATTGCCACGCCTACGCATCCCCTAAAAGCGGAAGACGACTTTCAAATCGTCAAAGTCGCTGATGGTGTCTACGCCGCGATTGCAAAATCAGGTGGGCTGGCTTCAGGGAACGCCGGCTTCGTCATCGGCAGCGATGGCGTTTTAGTCTTCGACACTTTCTTTACTCCCGCAGCGATTGAAGAACTAATCGCCGAGATTCAGACCCTTACCAAGCTCCCGATCAAATACGCAGTCAACAGTCACTATCATCTCGATCATACTGGCGGAAATCAGGTGCTCCTCGCGCGCGGCGTTCCCATCATCGCCCACGACAACGTGATGATTTGGCAGACGACGAAGAATAAAAAGTTTCTGCCGTCACCTGAGGATTTGGCGAAACGCAAAGCTGACAACGAGAAGATGTTGGCGGCAATTCCCGACGACCAGGCCGACAAGCGCCTGCCGTTCCAGCGAACCATTCGGCGGCTGGACGCGATGACGCAGATTAAGCTGACTAACCCTACAAAGACATTCAAGTCAGGCACGATGACGCTGGACCTCGGCAAACGCACAGTCATTCTCGCGACGTTGCCGGGGCATACGGGCGGCGATGTTTTTGCCTACGTCCCAGATGCGAATGTGGTTTTTACCGGCGACCTGGGTTGGTCAAAGACCTTGCCGAATCTGGTGGATGCGACGGTCAATGACTGGATTCCGACACTCGATTCGATGCTCAAGCAATATCCCACGGCGAAGTACGTGCCCGGTCATGGCGGCGTCGCTCAAGCTGACGACATAAAAGACTTTCGCGATTACCTCAGCGACTTACGGACGAGAGTCAAACAGGGGATTGCCGATGGAATGAGTGTGGATGAGGCAAAAAAGCAACTGACCTTGCCGGAGAAGTACAAGCCGCTTGCCTTTCAGAATTTTGTCGGGCCGAACGTCGAGGATATGTACAAGGAGCTGAAAGGCACCAAGCAGACTCAGTAGTGTCAGAAGCCCGACCGTCAGAGAGGGCTGCTATGGCAACTGGCCCTCTCTAACGGTAGGGTTTCTGACACTACCTGACTTTCACCTTCAAAATATAGTGCGCCGACGGATGCGCCACCACTTCAATAAAATAGTCGCGCGTCCTGGGAACTTTCCCCGTCCATTTACGCCCGCCGTGCGATTCTTTACCGAATGAAATCGTCCCGCTATCGCGCGAATCGGTGACCGAAAAATGCGCGGTGTTGTCGTCTTCCTTTTTCCACGAAATCTCGACGGTGAACACCTTGCCCTTACGGACCTGAATGACATAAGTATCGCTCGCTTCGCCGCCAACCAAACCCCGAATCGTGACCGGCGCATGCACCCGCTTGGGCTTAGATAGAGGCTGCGCCAAAGCGCTGGTCGCCAGGATAATAATGGCGGCGAGGGCTAAAAAGAGTTGAGTCAAGCGCATTTCTGGTTTGCCTTTCGTTGGCTCGGAGAAGGTTTCCATTCCTCGGCTTGTTTCTACGCTGTCATCTTGAAATTAGAAACTGCCAATTACAAATCTCAAATGGAAAATGAGATGTGGAAACCCCCCTGGCCCTTTGTCGAAATTCGATGGCGCGATAATAATAGCATCGTTACGAATGTCATCGACTGAACCTTTGCCAGCTTCCTCTACTGACTCCGTTCAGCGTCAAACCGCATTTTCATCTCTTCGGTATCGCGACTTCCGTCTTCTCTGGATGGGTCAGATCATTTCAGTGATCGGGTCGCAGATGCAGCTTGCGGCGATCAATTGGCACATCTATATCCTCACTCGTTCAGCCCTCGCCCTCGGTCTAGTGGGCGCATGTCGGGCAGTGCCGATCATTTTGTGTTCGCTGATGGGTGGTGTGGTTGCGGATGTAGTCGATCGGCGGCGGCTCATGGTGATCACGCAGACCATCATGCTCACGTGCAGTGCGATTCTGTCATTTATCAGCTTCAGGGGCGTAGAGCACACCTGGCCGATCTTTCTGCTCACCTCAGTTGCATCCGCCGCGTGGGCCTTCGACACGCCGGCCCGCCAGTCGCTGATGCCGATGCTGGTTCCGGTCAAAGATTTTCCCAACGCGGTAAGCCTCAGCATGCTGATGTTTCATATCGGATTGATCACGGGTCCGCCGCTGGCGGGCTTCCTACTCGCGAGTCATGGGCCGGCGCTCGTATATGGCATCAACGCCGCATCATTCGTTGCCGTTATCTGCGGATTGCTCCTGATGCATACCAGTGGCAAACCTGAAAAGACGGAGGAGCCCAATGAAATCAGCCTGCAAGCGCTGGTTGAGGGTCTGCGATTTGTCTGGCGCACGCCGATTATTGTGCAGACAATGACACTCGACTTCGTGGCGACATTCTTTGCCTCCGCAAATCAGCTGCTCCCGATTTACGCGAAAGACATTCTCGCTGTGGGTGCGCGCGGTTATGGTTTTCTCGCGGCAGCACCCGCGGCGGGCGCGATTGTGGCGGGATTAGTAATGGCGCGCATCGGTGTGCTGAAGAAGCAAGGACTCACCGTAATCATCTCGGTAGCTCTTTATGGCGCTGCCACGATCGCGTTTGGTGTGTCGCGGGTATTTTGGTTTTCGCTGGTGATGTTGGCGGCGACTGGCGCGGCGGACGCGGTGAGCACAATTCTGCGGCAGACCATCCGCCAACTGGTAACCCCGAACAAACTGCGCGGACGCATGACTTCGATCAATATGATCTTCTTCATGGGCGGTCCGCAACTGGGAGAGGTCGAAGCGGGCACCCTCGCCGCCCTGATTGGCGCGCCGCTGTCGGTTGTCACCGGAGGGGTCGCTTGTGTTTTGGCAGCCGTGCTGACGCTGGTAAAAGCCAGGAACTTGAGACGCTATGAGCAGTGAAAACCCGCAGACAATCTGGAGGGAGCTCGAAATCTCCACCTATCAACATCACGTGATCGTGCACGTGCTCGGCGCGACGGTGCTTGGTTGGGTCGCGATCGAAGATGCGCTGCATATTCTGCTCGACGTCGGATTGCTCTGGACGATCTACATAAACGCTGAAATGAGCCTAATGGCCCAGGGCGTCGCCATTGAAGACCTGGAAAGTGAAGAGTTGAATCACGACGAAGTCATCCAGCTCACGGCCGACGCCCAGCTTTTAATTAGCGAAGGCCGGGAAGCGGCTGGCCTGCAACGCTTCACGGGCGCGCCGGTGGAATGCATCATCGTCTCAGTCGAGGTATTTGAGTCTGATGCACGCCGAAGGGTTGTGATTGCGGGCGAGACAGCCGACATCGAAGTCGAAACTTCTCTGGAGCCGGCACAATTCAACATCGAGGCGCTGCCGCACTCGCTCAGTGTTTGAAATCGATGGCGAGGCGGGCCGGGTTCGATAATTCAATCACGCGAAACGGCTTGCGCGCGCCGACGCCGATTACGAAATCGTAGAAACCTTCGAACAGGCCCATGTCTGTTACTGATGAACCGCCGGCATCCGCAATCGTCCTTTGGGTCTGAAGCCTTTCGCTTCCGTGAACTTCAACTGTTCTTCGGATGTAGGAATGGTGAAGAACTCGATTTGAGCAAAAGCATTTCCAGCGCTCTTGATGCGCACGCGTTCCGCTTCGCCTTCGTAGAAATGCGACTTCAGATACTCGATGCGATAGTTGGGAATTTGCTTTTCGAATTCGAAGACGACGCGGTCGAAGTCTGTGTGCTTTGCCGCCGTGACCTTCTTAACGTAAATCAATTCGCCGGACGCGTGCTCGCGCGATCGTGCTTTGATTGTCCATTGGTCTAAAGTTCCGACATTTCCAATTTGCGCGGGTGCGGATAAGACCAGCAAAAATAGCGCGACGATCACAATCGGCGATCGCATGTAACGTATCTGATGCATGTGCGACTTTTACCGG
>JBIOZK010000196.1:0-5045 GCA_044870975.1 Pyrinomonadaceae bacterium | reverse complement strand
CGCATGTCGGGTGGCAAGAGCAGCAACTGGTTCATGTCGTAGGCTCGAAATGTCTTTCCCATGCGCCGCAGTTTACCCGGATTAGATCTCAGGTCTACTGTTTTTTCCCGACAGACTCTTCAGGGTTTTATGTTTGATTTGAATGAAACCCAGGGTTGTCGCTGCGCTCCAACCCTGGGCTGAAAATTAGCGAACGCCTTCGGCGTACTCATCCAATCAAACTAGCTAAAATTAGCGAACGCCTTCGGCGTACTCATCCAATCAAACAAGTTGCACTGCCGCCACCGCTGGGAAAAATTTGACAACCAGCGTCTTCCGCAATATCTTCCGTGTCATTCCAGCCTTGCCCGACATCACAAGGCTTCCGCATTGAAACCTACTAGAGTGTCCCCCCACTTCACACGGAGGCAACATCATGAAAGTGTTCTTGAGTTGGTCTGGACCAAAGAGCCAGGCGGTAGCGGTTGCATTCCACGATTGGCTGCCATATGTGATACAGAATGCCAAACCATTCATATCCACCGGCGACATAGACAAAGGCAAACGCTGGAGTGAGGTCCTTGCAAAAGAGCTTAGCGAAGTCGCGTACGGCATCATCTGTATCACGCAGGGCAATTTTAAGGAGCCATGGATTAACTTTGAGGCGGGCGCAATATCAAAGGCAATTGATATATCGTACGTTTCGCCGTTCTTGTACAACGTCAAGCCAGAACAGATTCAGGGGCCGCTCCAACAATTCCAATTCACAGTAAATAGAAAGGATGACGTTTTTAACCTGGTCAGGAGTATCAATAACAGACTTGACCCTGATCTGCAGCTTTCTTACCAGGTTCTCAATGACGAATTCGAAGCCTGGTGGCCCAACCTTGAATGCAAATTGGCGCAGATTGAAGGCATTGCCGACTCCGAAACTCAGACTGGCTTTGACTGGCTATATACACTTGATGATTTAGGCGGGATTCAGGCAACTGTCGGCTGCCAGTGCATTTGGTTCATCACCCCCGACCCTTTCCGAAACGTTCTGACTGACAATATAAAAAAGGTAATACGAAGTAATATTGGGCGTGGCGTAAGTTACACATTCATTATTCCATCTGCTGGTGAGCCGAATGTCGCCAAACAAGCGCTCCAACATTTGGATGATGCGAACTCGGGCAAGATTCGTATAAACGACAAAGCTTCAGCAGAGGCATTCCTCAAAGTAGCGGTTACGGACTACCTCCTGTTGAATGCTGATTCCGGTGAAGCTGAAGTCTTCGTCGAGCTACGGACCGGCTCGGGCAGCTACTGGCTCAAGGTAGATGATAAAGCCGCCATTGGATTTGTAATGCGATTTCGCGCGTTAGCCACTGCAGATCTCGCCGCCGGCGCGTAACGTCGTCCTGAAGACAAGTAAATTAGAAGCGCTGTGGCGTGCCGGTAACGACGCGTACCGTGTCGCGAGCGATCAATAATTCTTCGTTGGTCGGGATGACGTAAACTGCGACGCGCGAGTTGTCGGTGCTGATGCGACCACCTTTATCGGCGCCATTCTTCGAGTTGAGTTCCGCGTCGAGTTCTACTCCCATCCAGATCAATTCGGAGCAGATCCTCGTTCTGATCTCCGCCGAGTTCTCGCCGATGCCGCCGGTGAACACAATCGCTTCGGCCCCGTTCATAGCAGCCAGGTAACTGCCAATATACTTGCGCGCGCGATAGCAGAAGATCTCAATCGCCAGACGCGCTCGACGATCGTCGTGCTCGTGCGCTTCCGCCAGTAACTCGCGCATGTCGTCTGTGAGTCCGGAGAGGCCCAGCAATCCTGACTGCTTGTTCAGCAACGTTTCGACTTCTCGCACCGACAATCCCTCTTTGGCAGCGATAAAATCCACGATCGATGCGTCGAGGTCTCCCGAGCGGGTGCCCATCACGAGTCCTTCCAATGGTGTGAATCCCATTGATGTGTCAATACTGTCCCCTTCTTTGATCGCGGCTATCGAGCAACCGTTCCCAAGGTGCAGCGTGATGATGTTGGTTGCCTCGCGCGCAATTCCCCTCAGCGTGCGATAGCGATAGGCGACGTACCGGTGCGATGTGCCGTGAAAGCCGTAGCGCCGGATGCGATGACGACGATAAAGTTGATAAGGCAACGCGTAAAGGAACACGTGTTCGGGCAGCGTCTGATGGAACGCAGTGTCGAACACGGCAACTTGTGGTATGGCAGAACCCAGAGCGGAGCGCGCCGCCACGATGCCCTGGATATTTGCCGGATTGTGTAGGGGAGCAAGCTCGATGCAGTCTTCGATCCCATGCAATACTGCATCGGTAATCAATGCAGACGAAGTGAATTGTTCGCCGCCATGGACCACGCGATGGCCGATGGCGTGAATGTCGGCGATGGTTGCGACTCCCGTAAGGCCTGACTCCTTCCCGATTGCCCAACGCAGGATCATCTCGACAGCCGCGCGCGTGTCCCTGATTGGCTCCGCAAAACGTTTTGGCGCTTTCCCTTCGGCAGTGAACGTCACGATTCCCGCGCCACCGATACGTTCGATCATTCCATGCGCCAGACGCTTGTCGGCGTCCTGCTTGATTAGCTCGAGGTCAGTTGCAATAAGTTGAAACTTGACCGACGAGCTGCCGCAATTAAGGACCAGGACGTTCATAAGTTAATTTGTCTCGGTTCGATCACTCATAATCTGAGACGTTGGCTACGGCCGTGCGAACATGCGACGGCGTGCCGAATTCCGTCCACGCGAAATGGACTTCATCGCCAAAGCGCGCCATTCGCGGAAAGCCACTCGAACGTGAGATGTCGGTCCGCGCAATCTCAGCGACTGGTCCAAGTGAGCCTTTTGGTGTGATGCGTCTGACTTTGATCGCGCCGCCATCAACATTACCCGACAACCAGCAAACGAGAGCCGAGCCGTCGGACAACAGTACAGTATCAACTCGCCCGATCGATTCCCCGTCGTCCACCTGTATCGGCTGACTGAAGGTCGCACCCGCATCCTCGGAAAACGCAATCTTGACATGCGATGCATCATAGGCGCCAGTAAACCATGCGACGGCAACCGAGGTACCGGCTGCCGCAACCGCTGGGCCATTTACAGGACAGCCGTTGACTTGCCAGTTGTCGGCAAATACTGCCTGAGGCTTGGTCCAGGCGCCATTCACACGACGCACAATGTAGATGTCGCGCACTTCGGTTTGCGAGCGGTCACGGTACACCACGATTGGACCAGCGCTCGTCACCGCCGCCGAGGTTTGGCAACACTCACAAACTCTTTCATCGAGTTCGCTTTCACTAGACAAGTTTCCGGTCGCATCAATCGTGGCGTATCGCAGGGTCATACTTTCCGGAGACGGCGTATGCTCGTCAGTCTCCTTCGTATCTTTCATGTTACGGCCATCGAGCCAAACGGCGCCCAGGTGATCATCCGTCAGTGGAATCAGCGACACAAAGCCGTGCTCCGTCAGCGTGTTGTCGCGATGCGGAGTAATCGGTTTGGTCCAGGTTCTACCGGAATCTTTTGATTGCGCAATGTTGACGTTGTAGGCATAGGTCGCGGTTCCGCTCTTCACCAGCCAATGCGCCGCGAGCGTTCCATCTTGCAGAGCAATCATCGAAGGAAAGTCAGCCCAATTGATAAACCAATTGTCGCCCTGAGCAACGGTTCGAGCTCGACTCCAGCCAGTTCGGTCCAGCGCTGCACTGCGCAACGCGTATCGTTTCTCATCGATCTTTTCGACCCAACTCAGAAGTACGCGACCATCGTGAGCGACTGCGAGATTAGGCTCGCGGCTATCACCATCAGCCGGCGATTGCGTAGTGCGGATTACCAGGGGTGGCTCCCGAGGCCTTGGTTGAGAGACTTTGGCAGTACGATTACAGCTGATACTTAAGATGGCGATAAAAAACAGTATGAAGATGCGCATGGTAATAACGTCAACTGAGGACGTCTGCAATGCCGGCCGTGGCCATCCACAGATTACACAGATTCCGTCTCTGTGTAATCTGTGGATGGAGGATTATGAGAAAGATCGCGAAGATATTCCTGGTGACAGTCGCCATCGTGGTTGTGGTGGCAGTAACACTTGCAGTCCGTATCTATTCGTTCGGCAATATCCGTTCAAACGAATCAGCCGACGCAGCGATCGTGCTTGGGGCAGCAGTATGGAGCTCGGGTGTTTCACCGGTTTTCAGGGAACGCATCAATCACGGCGTCGAGCTCTATCGAAAGGGCAAAGTTCGCAAGCTGATATTCACAGGCGGGCAGGGAAACCCCGGCGAGCCAACAGAATCATCTGCCGCCCGCGATTATGCTCTACAGAGCGGAGTTCCAGCGCAGGATATTCTAATCGAAGAAATATCTCATACGACGTATGAGAACATTCTGTATGCGAGGCAGGTCGCCGATTCCCAGGGCATCAAGCGAGTGCTAATCGTGAGCGATCCTTTGCACATGAAGCGAGCAGTTTTGATGGCAGAGGATGTTGGTCTGATAGCCGAACCATCGCCGACGCCAACGTCAAGGTATCAGGGACTGAAGAGTCAAGTGGGTCTGTTAGCTCACGAGACTTACTACTATATCGGTTATCTAATTCGCCGACCTTTTTTGGATACTGCTTCAGTTTGAAAATACGCCGAAGGCGTTCGCCAATTTCAGCCCAAGGTTCAAGCGCAGCGAGAACCTTGGGCGTTACCCCACGATCAATTGAACCCTGTTAAGGGTTCGCCAACCGCCTAACCATTTCAGGGTTTTCCTGGTATTGTGATTTTGGTTCCCAGGGTTGTCGCGCTCCGCGCTCCAACCCTGGGCTCGAATTAGCGAACGCCTTCGGCGTATTTTCAAGCTGAACAATTACCATCTTTTTTGCAAACTTGACAGCAGCGCGGCACACGACATAGAGTTTGCAGGCTCACGTCACAGGATTAGTTCTTTGCATTGTAATAATCGCTGTTTCAATTCGCTGTCTATTCGATAGCGAGTTGGACCGTCACAGGTGCCCATAGAGGGTGACAAGGGAAGATGGGTGAAAAGCCCAGACGGTTCCCGCCACTG
>JBIOZK010000195.1:0-3907 GCA_044870975.1 Pyrinomonadaceae bacterium | reverse complement strand
CCTAACGACCTGATTTGCCGCCACTTAGCCCTTAACGTAATGCTTCAGAAAACACACTCTATCGTGTTGAAAAAAAAGATGAGCACAAGATATTGACATCCGGCGGAAGTGGGCGTATAGTCCGTCCTGCTTTGGTTGAGACGGCTGGCGGCGGCGGCAGAAGGGCTCCAAACCCCGACTCCGCAAGGGCGTAGTAACTTCGCAAACCGACCGTAGTACCTGCAAAAACAACCCAGATTGGTTACAGGCGATGATGAGTCGTCTAGATGTGTCTTGCTTTGAATTCGGCTCGCGTGCGGCAGACGCGCGGGAAAGGTAAACTAATGAAAACAGCGAGTGGTGCGAAGATGACAAAAGTGTCTGAAGAGAAAATTGGTCGATACGGATTGGACACGCGTCAGGTGGCGCCGCTGGGTTTGAATGGGCGCAAAGTCGTCGCCAAACGCTACTCACTGAAAGATGCCAAAGGGAATTCGCTCGAAGAATGGCAGGACATCGTCGCGCGTGTAGTCGCCCATGTTTCAACTGCGGAAACTGATCCGGCGCAGCGCGATCTTTTCTACAATGTGATGTCCGACATCATGAACGCGCGCGAGTTCATTCCCAATACGCCGTGTCTCGTGAACGCGGGCAAGCCCAATGGTCAGCTTGCCGCTTGCTTTGTGCTGGATGTGCCGGATTCGATTGCGGGCATTATGAAGACGGCGACCGACGCGGCCATCATTCATCAGACCGGCGGCGGCACCGGCTTCACCTTTGAAAAGCTGCGTCCGAGCGGCTCGATGGTCAGCTCAACGCATGGCGTCGCCAGCGGTCCCGTGTCGTTCATGAACATCTTCAATACGACGACTGATACGGTGAAGCAGGGCGGCGTACGGCGCGGGGCGAACATGGGCATGATGCGGGTGACGCATCCTGACGTGCTGCGCTTCATTCACGCGAAGAACGATCAGCACTCGCTCACGAATTTCAATATCTCAGTCAACGTTACCGACAAGTTTCTCGATGCCGTCGAGAAGAACGAGTGGTATCAGCTCGAATTCAAAGGCGAAGGCTGGAACGATCCGGTTTTCGATCCCGTCACTGGCCGCAACTATGTCGTTTATCGCCGACCCGACGGTTCGACCGTGACGTTTCGCGACAAAGAAGCTTTCGACACGGCCGATCTCTCCGATGCTTTGATTGAAGAGCCGCCGGCGCCGGGATTTGTTTATGCGCCGGACATCTGGAATCGCATCATCGCCAGTGCCCACAAGTACGCCGAGCCAGGCATTGCCTTCATTGATGAAGTTAATCGCCACAATCACATGATCAATTCGATGGGTCCGATCATGGCGAGCAATCCCTGCGGCGAGCAGTTCCTGCACTTTGCGAACTCGTGCAACCTCGGCTCGATCGATGTCAACAAGTTCTACAATCGCGAGAACCGGGTCGATTGGGACCGGCTCGCCGAAGTAACTCATTGGACCACGCGTTTTCTGGACAACGTCATCGACACATGCGCGTGGCCTCTCCCCGAAATTAACGATGTGGTGAAGCGCACGCGGCCCGTCGGGCTGGGGATCATGGGCTTCGCCGATCTCTGTCTGAACCTGAAGATTTCTTATGGTTCATCCGCGTCGATCGATTTAATGGACGAAGTAATGGGTTTCATTCGCAAGGAAGCCTGGAATGAATCGATGCGTCTGGGCGCCGAACGCGGCGTCTTTCCTGAACTCGAAGCAAATCGCGACAGTTATGCCGACTTTCTCTACAACCAGATCGGTATCTCACGTGAAGTTCCGCTCACCCCGCGTAACTATGAAGTCACGACGATAGCCCCCACGGGCACGATTTCCCTGGTTGCAGAAACTTCGTCGGGTGTAGAACCCAACTTCTCGTGGGCGTACGTGCGCAAAGACACTCTAGGCACACGCACGTACGTTCACACCCTCGCCGCTCAGGCCCTGGGCGTAGATGTCGATCAAACCGATCAGGATTCGATCGATGCGGCCGCCGCTTACGTGGTCGAGCATGAGCACGAACTCCCCGGATATTTCATTTCCGCGATGTCCATTAGCGCCGAGCAGCACGTGCACGTGCTCGCCGCCGCGCAACGTAACGTCGATAACAGCGTCTCCAAGACCTGCAACGGCGCCGTCAACGACACCATCGAATCAGTCGATGCGCTATATCGATTGGCCAGACAGCTCGGCTGCAAAGCCGTCAGTTATTATCGCGACGGCTCGCGCGAAGGGCAGGTGTTGACTTCCATGAAGACCGAAACGAAGAGTGAAACGCCGACGATAGTGACCACGACTACGATCGTCGATACGACTCCAGACTCCGGCGTTCCTGAAGGTCGCACTGAATCTGAGAACGAAGCGGCCTCGCGCCGTCTCGCCGAAGCGGAAGCCGCCGCGCGCAAGCAGGGAGCGATTCGCCTCGAGCGCCCGCGCGAACTTTCGGGCGCAACCTGGCGCATTCCGTTCGACGGCCAGAACCTCTACGTGACCGTCAACCATGACGGCGAGATGATTGCCGAAGTCTTCGCCACCGGCCCCATCAGCGGCGGCGTCGGCATGCTCGCTTCCAAGATGCTGCGCGGTGGTTTCGACGTCGCCGAAGTCGCTTACAGCTTGAACAAGGTAACCGGCACCCACGCCGTCTGGTTCAACGAGCGCTTACTAACGTCACCCGAACAAGCCGTTGCTGAATGCCTCATGATCACCAACCGGCGCTTGAAAGGGCACCCCGATTCCGCCCGCGCGTTGAAGCAGCAGTCAGCTGTCAGCGTTCAGCCATCAGCTGTTACTCAGTCCTCAGCTCTCAGTCCGCAGTCCTCTAGCACCCAGCACGTCGTCGGCGCGATCATGTCCACAATGATCAGTACCTGTCCGGAATGCCACGGCCAGTTAGAGCATGCGAGTGGGTGTGATTTTTGTCGGGATTGTGGGTATAGCAAGTGTAAGTGAGCTGATTGACGCTCCCCGGAGAACTACGCCCGCCGACAAGAGTCGGCGGGCGTATTCGTTTACGCAATCCTGATGAGGCCTTTCGTATGCGCGTGAAGCTCCTAAGCAATGAACCACGCTGAAGGCGTTTGATAACTTAGGCCGGCGTAGCACGCCGGGAGACAAGAACACCCATTTGATTCAACCCTGAAGGGGTTGGAGAAATTGTTGACATCACGTTGTTTTGTCTCACCCTTTCACGAGAATGCTGGTGATTTGGTGAACGACGATAAGAGGTGTGGGATTTCCCTCTATTTTTCGTATTTGGCCGATTTTGTTGATGTCGCTGGGGAGCAAACGACTAATGTTGCCGAGCAAAGAGCCAGGGTCGGCCAGCGAACCGCTAAGGTTTCGCGACGAAGGGCTAGGGTCGAAGAGCGAACGACTAAGGTGCTGGAACGAAGCGGTAAGGTCGTAAAACAAAAACGTAGCGTTCTAGAACGAAAGACAATGGTTAACGGCTGAACGAGCAGGGTCCGCGAAGCGAACGCCCAAGTTCCCGGAAAGAATGTGCAAGGTCGCGGAACTGAGGGCTTAGGATGATGAGCGATGACCCACGTGGGGACGCCTTTAGGGTACGGTGGCTTGACGCCGCTTTCGCGCTGAGAATCCAAGTCTAAAGCGGTGACGAGTCACCGCACTCCAAATCTGTCGCCCGCTAAAGCGGGCTCTCATTTCTCATATTCATCGTAAACCCAGGCTTGAAAGCCTGGGCTATTTTCAATAGTTCCCAACGCGAAAAGGTACGCCGAAGGCCTTCGATTCTGCGATTTTCGCGGGGCGCGCTGGGCTGGCAATCGTCCGCTGACGTGGACGACCTCTGTTCGAGCCTGGGAATCAGAATTCACAGCCGAATGGTTTCATCTTCTCGCGAGCCGCATCGCTATGCCGTTTGCAAGCGGCGGCGACAACGT
>JBIOZK010000194.1:0-12759 GCA_044870975.1 Pyrinomonadaceae bacterium | reverse complement strand
GCCTGTTGCTTTCAAAGACCGATTCCCAATACTGGCTCACAAAGATACAGCGAAACCAACGAAGAGATCGCCGAGTGGCTCGCCAGCTCAGAAAGCTCGGATTCCGCGTCTACACAGTCTGGGAGTGCGACATAGCCCGTGGTTCGATACCAGTCAGACTTACACACCAATTGACCCAAATTCCAGAGTAGGCCGCGGATACTATCACGACCGTCCCACCCATGCAACAGTGTACAATCATCGATTATTCTGCGTTCGTACCCGTTGCTGCTTTGGAATCTTGCACTTCTAGGCTTAATCGACTTAGCATCTTTCCGTGAGAGCTATGCAAACTAACCGGCACGTTGTCCTTCCGCTCCTACTTCAAGCCGGAATTGCCGAGGCGTCTGGTCTTTCTTTCGAACTACCGAGCGGTTCAAAAGTGATCGTCCGGCGCGAGGACGATGTCTTTCTAGAGAGGCCGTATCAGCCAGGCACAAAGATCGGTATCCTTATTTCCGCTCGTGCTAGAGCATCCGTGAAGATGGATGGAGATCACTGGAGAGTACACCAAAACGATCCGGACGATAATTGGCCGAGTGACTTCCACGCTCATAACCTGACGCACCATCGAGAAACCCTGAATTGCTATACGGGAGAAATATTCGACCCGACCACTAGGCAATTCAAGCGAAAATACAGCGGCAAGCAACTTCGCTGCCTACTCAACAAGCTACCCGAACGAGTTAAGCCAAAAGCAATCGAAGTCAGCCGCATACCAAACTCGGGCCACGTCAGCAAAATTACGCAATAACGGTCATAAGTTTTAAGTAACCGGACTCGTTCGAATCGCTATTTATGAGGCAAAGCCTCCGGCGACCCGCGACATAATATGTATTATCAGACGCGCTGGTTCTAAGGGGGTGAGGCCTCCCGCGGCCGATGGCGGTGTGCTTAACGATTCCCTGTATGAGGCTTAAGCCACGCCCCAAAGGCGCTGTAGGCCCTCAAGGTCGCCGTTGAATTGATCTCGGTCGCAAGGGCCGATGCCATCGACAGTGTGGGGCTGATTGCCATGCGCGCCGTCGGTATATTGCCACAGCGTCCAGGTAGGCCATGTAGGTGGAATGCCTGCTGGCTGCGGGGCGTAGCGAGCCCACCACAGTGGACAGTTGGGTAAATTGGGAAAGTGGCCGGCCATGGCCATCCCGGTGTACAAGACCGGGAACCGACCCTGGCTTCCCTGCACCGCGTTGACAAAGTCGGTCGCGAGCTGCGGGGTCATGTCTGGCCCTAAACGATTCGGCCCGGAGACGTTTGGTTCGTAATCGAGAGCCAGCAAGGTCTGGCCGTCCGGTTGGGCGTAGTCGAGAAAGTATTGCGCCTGATCAGCGCCGGAGGCATCGCCGGTTCCCCAGTGATAGGCACCCCAGAGCAATCCTGCATCCAGCGCGCGCTGGCGATTGCTGGCATACATGAGATCCTTGTAGTTGGTTCCGCCGGTGGCTTTGTGTATGACGCCTAGGACGCCGGCTGCTTTAACCTTGCCGAAATCAACATTCGGCCCCTGATGATGTGATATGTCGATCACGCTATTGATCATGGTCGGACTCCTCTTGGTTTGGTTGGAAGTAAAAGTAAATCAGGCGACCGCGCCAGACATTATTCCGGTAAGCCTGACCTGTCAATAGTTTTGCGGCGATTTCTGATAGCGGACCTTTGCACCTCATCCGACTCTTTCCTTTGAAAGTTCTGATTGAGAGTAGGATGGCCGAGTTTCCCGTCTGGCCGTTTGACTCACGCGTCCACCCTCTCCTACAGTTCAACGAAACAAATCATTATCAATGGCCATCAAAATCGAAAATCAATACGAGGGCAAACTGCCTCGTAACACCATCGTTAACATCGAAAGCGCACTTGACAGCGTGCCGCGTGAGCACCTGCGCGGCGTGGAACGCGTGCGTTTGGTCGAAGTCATTACCGAACCGCGGGCGCGCATGGCAGCGAAGGGTACCGACTTGCCCGGTCTGTATCACCCGCGCCAGGGAAACCAGGGCGCCTGGTTTGAAATCGCCCTGACGCCACTGGTGCAGGCGAACAAACCTTTTCACAAACGGATCATTCCGCGTCTGTCCTTCAAGGGGAACCTGGTCGCAGTTCTTTTCTCGCTGATAGGACAGCACTATTACCTGACGCTGCGTCACTCGGTTAAGCGGGGTGCCATTGAAGGATCCGTGCGGGCGTACGTTGAGAAGCAGTTGAAGGAGTGGAATGAGGAGCAACACAAGTTCCGCGCCAAGCTCTTCAAGCCGATTCAGCCGACGCTCGAGAGATGGAGTAAATCGCTGGCGAAGAAAGCGGCGGCAGAAAAAAAGAAGAAAGGATAAGGTGGCACAGACTTCAGTCTGTGATTCGGATCTGACGCTGCCTTGATCTGCAACCCAGACTGAAGTCTGTGCCACTAGATCGCGTCGTCGATATTCTGCGCGGCGGCGTTCAGCGCTTCAAACAATTCTTCAGCCGAGATGCTTGCCTTCTTGAACTTCACCTCAACCTTGAATTCCCTGTCCGGCGCTTCATAACGATAGACGTAAGGTTCGCTGGCGCCGGTAGGATCGATATAGGCCTTGCGGGCCTTGCGCGCGCCGTCTCTGGTCAAGCCTTCAGTGCCGATCTGTTCAGCCATGGAGCGCATCGACTCGTCATCGGGCTGGCGGACGATTTGCAGCAGTAGTGATTTGGAAGTGATTTCCGAGTCGCGACAAATGGCGCGAATCTCTTCCGGAATCGCCGCGATCGATAATGCTTCCGTGACCGTGCTGCGGCTCTTGCCGACTTTGCGCGCGACTTCTTCGTGCGTGTAACCGAAACGTTCGCACAGCGCGCGCAAACCATCGGCTTCTTCCCAGGGCGTCAGATCTTTGCGCTGCATATTTTCGATAAGCGCAATCTCCGCGACTTCGCGTTCATCGACGTCCATCTCGATGCAGGGCACTTCGACGAGGCCGGCCGCGGTGGCCGCGCGCCAGCGGCGCTCGCCGGCGATAATCGTCCAACGACCGCCGGGCATGGGCTTGACCAGCAGAGGCTCGAGCACGCCTTTTTCGCGAATTGAGTCTGTGAGTTCAGTCAGATCGCCGATCTCCCGGCGGGGCTGATCCGGATTGGCATCCAGCTTGTCGATCGGCAGCATCCGGCCGACGTGAGTGGTGGTGGATTGCGTCAGTTCTTCGACGTAATGCGCGTCGTGACGCATGCTTAAGCCTGCGGGCAAGCCTCTTCTAGACACGGCTCAGTACCTCGTTGCAAAGTTTTTCGTATTCCACTGCGCCGGACGACTGCGGCGCGAAAGTAAAGATTGATTCTTTGTAAGCCGGGGACTCTTCCAGGCGGACACTCTTGGTAATCACGGTCTCGAACAACTTCGGACCAAAGACGCGGCGAATCTGTTCGAAGACTTCTTTGCCCAGGGTCGTGCGCTTATCATGCAGCGTCACCACGACGCCCAACAATTCCAGTTTCGGGTTGGGTCTGCCCTTCACTTTTTCAATCGTTTCAAGCAGATCATCAGTACCTTCCAGGGCGAAGTAGGACGATTGAATCGGAATCAGCACATGCGTGGACGCCACCAACGCATTGACCGTAATCAGTCCCAGCGTGGGCGGCGTATCGATGATGATGGTTTTGTAGACCTTGCGCAGCGGTTCCATCCGATCCTTCAAACGAAACGGCGCATCAAAATCACCGACCATTTTCGATTCCAGCTTGGCCAGACTAATGCGCGCCGGAATGATGTCGAGATTTTCGAGCGGCGACCTATAAACCGGAAGCTCAGCAGTTCCCTGCCCGTCCATCATCAACTCATAGGCCGAAGCGGTGATGCTCATCGGATCGAGAAACGAAATAGAACTGTTCGCTTGGGGGTCGAGATCGAGAAGAAGCGTCTTTGATCCGCGGCGGGCAAACGCGGCTGCGAGGTTGATGGCGGTAGTTGTCTTGCCGACGCCGCCCTTTTGGTTAGTAATCGCGATTATCAATTCATGTAACGCAAACTGTTAGTCTGCGGTGAGCAAAAGAGCAAAGGGTTTAGGGTGTTGGGGATAGGGTGTAGGCGCTTGATGATTGGCCTTCTACTTCCCATAAAGATTCGAGATGCTGCAACGTCCAAAATCGAATTCATTTACCCCGAACTTCTAGTTTTTACTCTCCTAATACTCGGGTCGTCGAATCAGCCAAGTCCACTACACCCTACACCCAATCCCCTACACCCTGCTTCGAACCTACATCGGCAAATCACTGGCATCCCCAATTACATCGGGCCACTCTTCTTCGCTGCTTTCACTTTCGGATTCAGCGTCTTCGTCGGTGGCGACTGAATTACGCGAAGCCTGAATCACTTCACTGTCGACGAAAATAGGACAATCAGCGCGCAGGGCCAGCGCAATCGCGTCCGAAGGTCGCGAGTCGAGTCGCATCGCTTCGCCATCCTCAGCAGTCATTTCAATAACTGCATAGAAGGTGTTGTCGCGCAACGAAGTTACGACTACGCGATCGACGGTCAAGCCCAACTCCATGATCAGGTTGCGCAGCAGATCGTGAGTCATCGGTCGCGGTGGCGCAATCTTCTCAATCTCCAGCGCAATCGCATTAGCTTCGTAAGCGCCCACCCAAATAGGCAGCATCGTTTCGCTGTTAACGTCCTTCAGAATGATGATGGGAGTACCGCTATTCGGATCCATCATCAACGCGCGAATCTTAACCTCGATTTCCATTGCTCGAATCCCTATTGTACACGATGTGAAAGATTAAGGGGCGCTGATTACTTCACCATAAAGACTATTTTGTTTGGCCTGGGTGATGCGAACCTTGACGATGCTTCCCAGCATTGAGTCGCTGCCGGGGAAGTTGACGACCTTATGACACGTCGAATGTCCGGTCTGATCGCTCGACGACTTTGAACTTTGCCTCTCTACGAGTACTTCCAGTTCCCTTCCCACGTAGCTTTCGTAAATCTGCTTCTGCAACTGTCGCTGTACGTTCTCTAATTTCTCAAAGCGGTGCGATTTCTCTTCCCGGGTCACGTCATCTTCAAAGTTCGCGGCCGGGGTGCCTTTACGTTCCGAATACTTGAAGATGTAAAGCCCATCGTAACCAGCCTGTGCGACCAGATTCACGGTCTCTTCAAAGTCTGTGTCGGTTTCACCCGGAAACCCGACGATGACATCACTCGTGATTGCCATCTGGCGGCGCGCGTTGCGAACCGCTTCGATGCGCTTCAAATAATCACTCGCAGTGTGGCCGCGCCGCATCGCCCGTAGTACCCGATCGCTGCCCGATTGCACCGGCAAATGAATCCAGTTGCAGAGATTTTCATTTTCATCGAGGGCGGTCACGATGTCCGGATGAAAGTCACGCGGGAAAGAGGTAGTGAATTTGATCCGCTTCATGCCCGTCGCGGCCACCGCGCGCAACAGCCGGGAAAACGGCGTAGCGCCGTTGAAAGATTCCATGCCGACCTCGGTCTTAGGCCGGTAGCTGTTCACGTTCTGCCCGATAAGATGAATCTCCTTATAGCCGTGACGACGCAGCTCGTGAACCTCTGCAATGATGTCCTCAGCGGTGCGGCTCTGCTCGCGACCACGCGAGTAAGGCACGATGCAGTAGGTGCAGAACTTATTGCAGCCCTCGATGATCGGGACAAATGCGACGTACTTTGAATTCCGCTCGGTCGCCGGCACATCCCAAACTTCACCTTCGGCGCGTTCATCCAGATCGATCACGCGACGCTCACCGTCGAGTGCTCTTGAGATTAATTGCGGCAGGCGATCGGTAGCTCGCGTGCCGGCTACGATATTAACCAGCGGCGTCGCTTCGAAGATTGCCGGACCTTCCAACTGCGCCACGCAACCCATGACACCAACCACAGGTTCACGTCCAATTCGCTGTCGCCGGACCTCGCCGATACGCGTGAATACCTTGTGCGCGGCCCGCTCCCTGACCGAACAGGTATTGAATATGACCACGTCCGCAGTTTCGGGCGATTGAGTCAGATCGAACCCCGCGGCGCGCAGACGAACATCCGCTCGCTCGCTATCCGCGACATTCATCTGGCAACCAAAAGTTTCGAGGTAAACCGTTGCGCTCATCAAATTTCCCGAAGACGAGGCGAGTCTAGCAGTTTTCGAAAGGTGTTTCTAATCGGTTTATGTGCAGAAGCTTGACGCTCTCGCTGCCTCCGGCTACTATCGCCCCGCTCGAATTACTTCTCTAAATCTCCCGTCAACGGAGTAGCAAACGGAGACGCAATATGTCTTTCAATAAAATCATTTTGGTCGGCAATCTGGGGCGCGATCCTGAGTTGCGCTACACGCCGCAAGGGACGCCGGTATGCAGTTTCAGCCTCGCCACCAACGAACGACGCAAAGACCGAAATACGGGCGACAATAACGACATCACCACGTGGTTTCGGGTGACACTTTGGGGGCGTCAGGCGGAAACGGCGTCGCAATACCTGCAGCGTGGCCGGCCGGTTTATATCGAAGGCAGATTGCGCGTGGAAGAATATACGGATCGTGACGGCAACAAGCGTCACTCATTGGAAGTGAATGCCACGGACATGCAATTCATCGGCGGTGGCGCCCGCGGCGAAGAGGGTGGCGCACCATCGGCGCGAGGCGCTGCGGCGCCGTCACATGCGGGTCCCGAGCCCCCGCCAACTGATCTGACCGATGATGACGTTCCCTTCTAAAGGGTTTTGTTGGAATTCTGCTCAAGGCCGGTAGATGTGATTGGGAGACTCCGGTAAAGTTTGCCGCACGTAGCTCATCTTCTCAAGAAACGAATGCACTTCGCGTGAACTGACTTCAATAATCACCACCGGCCTGTCCCGCTCCAGGAGACGACGTGCGCCTCGCAGCACGCGGAGTTCGTGCCCTTCCGCATCGATTTTGATTAGGCCAACCAGCTGGGGCAGGCCCAGCCCGTCGATCGAAAGGGTCAATACCCTTATGCCTTCAGCTTGAGTCTCAAGCGTCGCTTCGTAGTAATTGGGGAGACCGGTCTCGAACCGCGGCACAATCATGTGGGAAAGACTGGTGCTGTCGGAAGCGGCCGCATTGACCAACGTGACGTTTTGGAATTTGTAAGACTGAACGTTGGCCGCCAACAGAGAGAAGGTTTCCGCCACCGGCTCGAACGCGATGACCCGTCCTGACTCGCCCACCAGGTCCGACATGCCTTTCGTATAATGTCCGACATTCGCGCCCACATCGATCGCCCAGTCCCCCACATGCAGCAGTGAGTCCAGCAAAGCTGACTCTGGCTCGTTCGTCGTAAAGGTATTATGCCGGATTTGGCGACGGTAAAGGTGACGCCGCACCTCCGACTGCCAGACGGCAGGCAGGTGCGAAGCTACGCGCTTGAGTGGCGACAACATGATTCGTGTTCCTCGGAGTGTCTTCTTTCAGAAACATCGAATCAGTATTAGATCCCAGGGACGGTAGGTATAAAGCTCCAGGGATGCGGCAAAAAACAGCAGGATCCGCGCGTAAGCTCCGTCAGTCCTGACTCCCGTCAGAGGTCGCCCACTTCCCGAGCTGTCGGAGTTTTTGATAGCGCCGCGTGAGACGCTCGGCAGCGCTGTGAGTCGACGATTCTGCGAGACTCCGTGATAAAGCGGCATCGAGCAAACGCGCAGCTTCATCGTGAGAATTCTGCGCGCCGCCTTTGGGTTCATCGATAACTGCATCGACCACGCCTTCCTTCTTCAGATCTCCGGCAGTCAGTTTCAAGCCCTCAGCAGCTTTCGGGGCCTGGGCTGAATCCTTCCAAAGAATTGCGGCGCAACCTTCCGGCGAGATGACCGAATAGATTGAATTCTCGAGCATTAGCACTTGATCGCCGACACCAATCGCCAGGGCGCCGCCCGATCCACCTTCGCCGATGACTGTCACTAAAACCGGAACTGAGAGCTTGGCCATCTCGCGCAAGTTGTAAGCGATGGCTTCCGCCTGGCCGCGCTCTTCGGCGTCGATTCCGGGATAGGCGCCGGGCGTGTCAATGAAGCAGAAGATTGGCCGATCGAACTTATCTGCAATCTTCATCGCCCGAATCGCTTTGCGATACCCTTCAGGTTTCGGCATGCCAAAGTTCCGAAATTGCCGCTGCTTGGTGTCGCGACCTTTCTGATGGCCGACGATGAGCACAGGCAAGCCATGGAAATTAGCGAAGCCGCACACGACCGCCGGATCGTCGGCGAAGCGACGATCACCATGGATCTCAGTGAAGTCTTCAAATAGACGCTCGATGAAATCCAACGTGTAGGGCCGCTCAGGGTGACGCGCCAACTGCACGCGCTCCATTGCGGTTCGGCCGGTTGGTGTGTTCGGCGTTGTTTGACTCATTTCTGATTTGCCGTAGCTGCCGCGGCCCGCACCGGCGCGGCAAAGCCTTCCCATATTACGTCGCAACCGAGGTTTCGCAAGTTATTCTCAATGGCGGTGCTGCCTTCAATCTTCAACGATGGATGCGCGCGCACCCGCACTACCTGGTCCTCGACCTTGATATCGATGAAGACGTCGCACTCACCCGGTGATGCTTCGAGCAGCTTTTTCACATCATCATAATTGGCGAAATTGTTATTGTTGATTCTGATGACAACTTCGCGCGCTTTCTGCTGAACAGCCTGGGTCAACTCGCCAATCTTGTCAATCATGATGGTTGCGGGGCCATCGTCACCAATCTCCACGCGCCCGTTCACCAGGATGGCGGCCTCTTCGGTCAACATGGAACTGTTTCGCCGATAGGGCTCCGGCCAAAGCACGCACTTGATGGAGCCTGCCTGATCCTCGAGACTGAAGATCGCGAACCGGTCGCCTTTCTTCGTGTTCTTCAGTTGCAGGCTGCGGATGACTCCGGCCATCGTCGCGCGCGAGCCGCTCTCCTGCTGCCCGACTTCTGTTGAACTAACCGCGCCCACCCGACCGATCGTTTCCCGGTGATGATCGAGCGGATGGCCGGTGATGTAGAAACCAAGTGACTTCTTCTCAGCGGTCAGCATCTCCATAGCGGTCCAGGCAGTGGCGTCGGGCAAATTCTCGACTGCAGGACTCGCTTCCTGAAAACTTCCGAACAAATCCTCCTGGCCCATCGCTCGAGTCCGCCGCGAACGGGCGGCGCGTGCCAGGGCTGAATCGATCGCCGCGAACAGACGCGCACGCCAATGGTTGGTGCCGGCATCAGACGGTTTCAATGAATCAAATGCGCCGCTGCAAACCAGGCCTTCCAACACGCGCTTGTTAATCCCACCTTCTTCGAGTCGTTCGCAGAAATCAAAAAGCGACGTGAATGGGCCCTGCGCGCGGGCTTTCATGATCGCATTCACGCTGCCGATTCCGATTCCCTTGATGGCGGCCAACCCGTAACGAATCGCCCCGGTGAGCGCCGTAAATCCTAACTGGCTTTCGTTAACATCGGGCGGCAGCAGGGCGATTCCCTGCCCTCTCATCTCCGTGGTGTAGCGAAAGACCTTCGCGGTGTCGTCGACTTCATTCGAGAGCACCGCGGCATAGAAGTGTTCCGGATAATGCGCTTTCAAATACCCGGTCTGAAACGCCAGATATGCATAAGCCACACTGTGGGCTTTGGGAAATCCGTAGTCCGCAAACTGCGCCATCAGCGAGAATATCTGTTGGGCTTTGTCCTGCTTAATCCCGCGCTCAACTGCGCCCTGCACGAACTTTTGCTCCTGGCGAGCCATCTCTTCACGGTTCTTCTTGCCCATCGCCCGGCGCAGGCTGTCGGCTTCTCCCATCGAATAACCGGCCAGCTCCTGGGACAAACGCATGGCCTGTTCCTGATAAACGATCACCCCGTTCGTGCTGTCGAGAATGTCTTTCATCTGGGGCACGATATAGCGGACGCTCTTCTTGCCGTGATGCCGCAAAATGAAGTCGTCTACCATGCCGCCGTCGATTGGTCCGGGTCGATACAAAGCATTAAGCGCCGAGAGGTCTTCAATTCCCTTTGGCCTAAGCTTGCGACAGATTTCCTGCATCCCCGAAGATTCGAACTGAAAAATCGCATCCGTCCGGCCTTCGCTAAACAACTGCATAGTCTTCTCATCGTTAAGCGGAAGCTTGGCCCAGTCGATGTCGTCGTTAAGCGCGAGCTTTATGCTCTTTAAGCAGTCGCTTATGATCGTAAGCGTGTTAAGCGCGAGGAAGTCCATCTTAAGCACGCCCACCTTCTCCAGGTCGGTCATCTCGTACTGGGTGGTGACTTCGTCTTTCGCCGAAACCGCTATGGGAATAAGCTCTTGTAAAGGTTCAGGTGTGATAACAACACCGGCCGCATGCACGGAGACATGGCGGGCGCAGCCTTCCAAACGCCGCGCCAAATCAATTAGATCCCGCACCTGATCGTTCTGCTCCATCGAAGTGCGAAGCTCAGGTACTTGTTCAAGTGCCTGCTCGATGCTGACATTCCGGCCCCGGACCGGCGGGGGGATCATCTTTGAGATGCGATCCACCTCGGCATAAGGCATGTCGAGGGCCCGGCCAACGTCCTTAATCGCCGCCTTTGAAGCCAGCGTTCCGAAGGTCACAATCTGGCAGACGGAATCCTGGCCATAGAGCTTTGAAACGTGATTAATCACCTGCGCCCGGCCCCGGACGCAGAAATCGACGTCGATATCCGGCATCGAAATGCGTTCGGGGTTAAGGAAACGCTCGAAGAAAAGGTTGTACTTTAAGGGATCGATGTCCGTGATCTGCAAGGAGTACGCGACCAACGATCCGGCCGAGGATCCACGGCCGGGTCCGACCGGGATGCCATTCTCCCTCGCGTATTTGATGAAGTCCCAGACGATCAGGAAATATCCGGCGTAGCCCATTCGCTTGATTACGTCGATTTCGTGTGAGAGTCGGGCCTCGTAATCACCAAACGAATGAGACAGTTCGCCGCGCGCCGATTCCAGATCCCAAACTGAAGCCTTGCGCGTCTGATAACCCTGGCGCACCACCTTTTCGAAATACTCGTTGATGTCGAGTCCGGCTTCCGACTCAGGAATAGGATAGTTCGGCAGGTAATTCACGCCTTGCGGCAGCGTAAGATCACAACGCTCGGCGATTTCAACGGTGCGTTGCAGCACCTCAGGCAATTCGTTTCCGAAAATCCCCCACATTTCCTCCGGCGAGCGCACATAGAAGTTGGGCGTGCCGTACTTCAGACGATTCTGATCGCTGACGGTCTTCCCTGATCCGATGCACAACAAGACGTCATGAGCGCGAAAATCGTCGGGCATCAGATAGTGCGCGTCATTGGTCGCCACCAGCGGAATGCCAGTTCGCTTCGACAAATCAACCAGGGGTTTGCGAATGCGGGCCTGCGGTTCGAGTCCATGCTCCTGAATCTCGAGGAAGTAATTCCCTTTCCCCATGATTTCCTCGAACTCGAGCGCCTGCGCTGCCGCCTCGTCAAAACGATCCTGCGCCAGCAACGCCGAAGGCACACCCGACATGCACGATGAAAGCGCGATCAAACCTTTGCTATGCTGCGCGAGGAGCTCTTTGTCGATACGCGGCTTGTAGTAAAAACCTTCGGTGAAAGCCTTCGACGTGAGTCGCGAAAGATTTCGGTATCCTTCGTAGTCTTTCGCCAACAGGATCAGATGGAAATTAGCCTTCTCGCCACCGATGTTTCGCGCTGAGCGATCCTGCCGATTGGTCGCCGCAATGTAAGTCTCACAACCAATGATTGGCTTAATGCCCTTCGCCTTCATCGTGTTGTAGAAAGAGATGGCGCCGTACATGTTGCCATGATCGGTCATGGCACACGCATTCATCCCGAGTTTCTCGGTGCGTTCGGCCAGCGGTTTTATTTGGATGGCGCCGTCAAGGAGGCTGTAATCAGTGTGTAAGTGGAGATGAACGAAGCGCTTGTCCTGCATGTTCGTAGTTCGTTAATGAACAGCGCGGGAGAAATCGTGTCTGTTCGGTGACACACTATATCACGTGGCCCTGAACGATCAACTTAACAAGATATGGCAGCAGATTTTTCTTCGCGTAACTCTCATAGCACATTCGCGCGCGCAAATTTGGAGTGCGCCGACTTGTCGGCGCTTTTCCTGGAGTGAAGAAAAGCGGTGACAAGTCACCCGCACTCCAAAGCTACTTTGCTGGGTTATCAACTTGATTTAGCGAACCAACCATTTCAATCCTTCGAGCATGACGTCCCTGGGTATTTCGTGACGCCCATCAAATTCGCGAAAGGTTACCGGGTACCCCCGCGATTTCAAATCAGCGGTAATGCGGCGGCCGCAACGGTCGATGGGCAGGATTTGATCGCGCGTGCCGTGCGAAATATAGAAGCTGGGTTTTCCTTGCGATTCACCTTCAATGACGAAGCCCGGTGAAAATGCCGCCACTCGATTGAAAAGATCGCCGTTTATTAGTCCCAGCGAAATACCATAGGTTGCCCCATCCGAAAATCCGCCAATCGCCACGCGCGCCGGATCGACCTGCACCATTTGAAAAGTCCGCTGCAAGGCGCTGTTCAGAAATTGCACGTCCGGACCAAAGCTGTCTGTGATCGCATCCCAGGAAGTATCGCGGGCATTTGGCGCAAGAATCGCCACACCCGTCTCATCAGGCGCTGAATCAAGATACCAAAACATATCTTCCGCACTCTGCGTCGCCCCATGCAAAAAGACGAGTAACGGCAGCGGAGCGTTCCCCGCCGATTTCGGAAGTTGCAGGATTGCATCACGATCGCGATCGAGCC
>JBIOZK010000193.1:0-33606 GCA_044870975.1 Pyrinomonadaceae bacterium | reverse complement strand
CTACCGCTCCCGGTTCTGACACGAGTTGCAAGCGCAACTCATTCGTCGCCAGCGCATGCTCATCAAGATTTGCGCAAAGCTGATTCAGCAAACGCGACAGGATGAACGCGAGCGGCTCAAGTTCGCTGACCGGGTGTTCCAATTCCAGAGATTGCTCAAAGCCGATGGGCGGACGCACTAACTTCAGCGCCCGATCGGTTCTCCCTTGCGCCAGCTTTTGCAGACGCACGCCTTCCTGACCCAATCTTTCCGCGACGCCGCCCAATGGCAACACTGCCAAATCACGAAAGGTCCGCACGCCCCAAAGACGCAGCGTTTCCTGAATTTCATTCGCCTTAACCGGGTCAATCGCAGCCAATGAACAATCAAGATGCCTGATCGCGAGCGCTCCCAGATGTCGCAGTTCTTCGCCGGCATTGATGATGGTGATGCCTTCAAGAGACCGGGCACCATGAATCGCCGTGTCCGCATTTGCCGCAATAGCCGCATTGACGTTGAGCTGCAACTGCCGCGCGCGTAACTTGATGGTGTTGGCAATACTGGTTAACAACGCGTCTTCATCGCCAGCCTGCCCGAACAACAAATCCTGTCCGGTCACGTCCAACACGACTGTGTCCATGCTGGTCTGCTCCACCAGAGGTGAAAACGTGAAGGCCAAATCAACCAACGGAGACAAAATCTCGTCAGCGACGGTTTCAGACACACTGCGACTATGAATGCAGGCAAACATATTCCACCGGCAAACCAATTTACTTATGAAATTGGCGGGTTAGGTGCTGGGTGAATATTAGCGAATATCCGCGAAGATGGTCAAGGCGAGAGGGTTTGCCAAAGTGACAAGTGACGAGTGACAAGCGGGCGAGTGGCGAGCGAGGAGCAACCCTGTGACCAGTACAAAGTCCGCCACCTGTGACTCGCCACTCTGTCATTCGTCAGGAAGCGGACAGATGGTGCAGCGCGGCTGTCACTTGTCACTCGTCACTTGTTCACTCGTCATGAAGCGCATCAGCTGTCTCGTCACTGATCACTCGTCACTTGACACTTCTCACTAGTCACTCGGCAATCGACACGAACTGGATCGAATGGTGTGGCCCGGTCGTCGGTCGCTCGCGCTGGACATGGGTGTTCGATCCGCGCAGCAAGTGTGCATGAGTAACTAGGGGAGCGTGTGGTTCATGGGCCACCAATGAAAGGTGATGCTTTCTGACGAGGTCGGCTTCTCTATTTTCATCGGCTGAATATTCCGGCGTCATCCAGACGGCCTGGGTCTTCAACTCTAAAGCCATCGCTGCGCACGAGCGCGCACAGGAAACGGGAGAGGCCACGAGCAAAACTGCCGGCGTATTCTCAATTGCCCGCCGAAATCTAAACCACCACGTCGAAACAATTCGACGCAAAGTTCTGGCGGGCATGTCGGCAAGATTTAAGACGACCAGGCCAAAGCCTCCGCCATGCAATAACAGATCGACTGCTTTAAAAGCATGTTCGAGATTGTTGTTACAACGCACCCACAATAATCGATCGAACTTCACACCGGCTTCAGCCGCTGATGCCACATCGAACGTGTCGCTACAATCGATCAGGGCGCAGGTTTCTTCGGTTGACGTGGCCGCCGCCAGCGTTGCCAGCAGCAGACTGGTACGGCCGCACGATTCGGCCCCGTAAATTTCGCTAATCGCCCCCCGCGGAAATCCGGCCAATGCTTGATCAATTTCGCTGATGCCGCTCGCGAGGATCTCAGCGGGCTGCTTCTCGTGTCTTTCAAAGACATACCCCAACCGACTGACGATTTGCGATTCGATTTCCTTGATTGCGACAGCGTTCATGTTTGGAGTGCGCCGGCTTCACGGCGCTTTTCATCGGGCGCAATGGAGCTGCACAGCGAATTACAAAGCGGCGTCAAGCCGCCGCACCTCCAAATAGTCGCGTCCTAATTCATGTTTGCATTGACTCGTCAGCAGGCAGCAAAATTAAATTTCATGGGCAAGGACAAACCGGAGATTTCAGCCAAAGATTTCTTTCCCGCACGCAAAAGCCTGAAAGCATTTCGTGACGCGGCCGAGGATTGCCAGGGTTGCGACCTTTGGGAGCGCGGCACGCAAACGGTTTTCGGTGAAGGCGCGCGGCGCGCCGAAGTCGTCTTTGTCGGCGAACAGCCCGGCAACGAAGAAGATCTTTCCGGCAAACCTTTCGTCGGTCCCGCCGGGCGTTTACTCGATGATTGTTTGGCTGCAGCCGGCATCGATCGCTCGCAAACTTACGTCACCAATGTCGTCAAACATTTCAAATGGGAACCGCGCGGCAAGCGCCGCATTCACAAAAAACCGAACGCCAGTGAAGTCAAAGCCTGTCGCCCCTGGCTCGAAGCCGAAATCAGCCTGGTCAAACCAAAAGTAATCGTCTGCCTGGGCGCCACCGCCGCGCAAGCTTTACTCGGTGCGCAATTCAAAGTCACCAGGCAACGCGGTAAATTCATCGAATCAACCTTAGCTCCCTACATCATGGCCACGGTTCACCCCTCTTCGATTCTGCGCGCACCAGACGACGAAACGCGTCACGAAGAGAAGCGCAAATTCATCGACGATCTGAAACGAGTGGCACGCGTTATTAGGGAGTAGTTGAGTTTTGAGTTCTGAGTTTTCGGACTTCAGCCTTCAGATTTCAGACTTCAGACTCCAGACTCCAGACTTTGATTCGCACTCCCGTCCATGTCCCCGCTCTACTCATATTTCCGAATCACCCCCACTACAATCCCTTGAATCTGCACGCGCTGCGACGGTCGCACCACGATCGGCTTGTAATTCGGATTTGCCGGTTCCAGCCGCACCTGCTGTTTACTGCCATAAAACTTCTTCACCGTCGCCTCGCTGCCATCAATCAACGCCACTACTGTCTGTCCATTCTCGGCCGTCTGTTTCGATTGCAACACGATTACGTCGTGGTCACGTATCTGCTCATCAATCATCGAATCGCCGCGCACGCGCAACGCAAACATTCTGCCTTCGCGAATCATGTCCCGCGGCACGTTAACCGTTTCATTATTCAAAATCGCTTCGATCGGATTACCGGCAGCGACGACCCCCAGCAAAGGAATTTCATTTCTCGCTTCCATCTCGCCGTCATTAACTAACTGTATTCCACGACTGACGTTGGGGATTCGTCGAATAAAACCTTCACGCTCGAGAATCGCGACCACGTTGTGCGCGCTCGCTGACGAGGTCATGCCAAACTGCTTCCCAATCTCCGCAATGGTCGGCGCCTCCTGATGCACATCGAAATAATTCCTGATGTAATCCAGGATTCTCTTTTGTCGTGCTGTTATTGGCATTTACAGACCCGCCCCCTTGGGACGAATATTATCGAATATGAGCGAATATTGTCCAGCGCCGCGGACGAGAATCACTAACGATGGCGGGCAAAGAAAGCACGGACGGATTTCCACATACTAATCTTGGGAGATGTTCGCGGTCTTCCTTCACGGCGTCCGTCGATCGCTTCTTGTAAAGTTTCCGCAAACCGAATGCGTTCGTTCATCGCCCAGGCATTGTCAATCGCTGCTTCAAACCTCAAGCGAAGTGTTGGTGAAAGTTCGTCGGACATATAACTGTCAATCAACCCGTCACGCCAGGCACACAGTTCAGCAAACTTCTCAGGATCGGAGAAGTAATGCGCCTCCAGCTGCGTCTGCTCCTCTTCGGCCATCTCACCGAACAGATAACGAGTCAATAATTCGTTTTGCTGATCTTCTTCGCTCATTCCCACATCTACTAAACTACATCGCCTTACATCATATTCACCGGATCAATCTCAAGCGTAACCGCACGCGCCTCTCCCCCCTGCGCTTCAAAATCTTTCAGCGCCTCATCGATCATAGCCCGCATCTGTTTGCGACTCGGCGATTTCACCAGCAGCTGAATCCGATGCTCCCCTCGAAGCCGCGCAAAAGGCGCGGGCGCCGGTCCCAGAATTCGGCAGGAATGATCACGATTAGCTTTCGTCAAAGCGTTTCTGAGCTGTTGCGCAATCAGCCTGGCCTTAGCTTCTTCCTTTTTCCGCACTAACAATAATCCGAGGGCGACGAAAGGTGGATAGCCGTGGTTTCGACGATGACGAATCTCCTCATCGTAGAACCCGCGATAATCCTGGGCGATGGCATGTCGCAATGCGTAATGCTCCGGATGATATGTCTGAACCAAAACGCGACCGTGCAAATCGCCACGGCCGGCACGTCCGGCCACCTGGGTGATTAGCTGAAAGGTCCGTTCCGCCGCGCGAAAATCCGGCAAGGCAAGTCCCGCATCTACCGACACAACCCCCACCAGCGTAACGTTGTGAAAGTCATGCCCCTTGGCCAGCATCTGGGTCCCGACGAGCAAATCGATCTCACCTTTCCCGAAATCCAGCAGCGTCTTTTCAAATTCCCGCCGGCGCGATTTGGTGTCGCGATCGATGCGGCCGATGCGCATTCGCGGGAACCGCTTGCGCAATAGTTCCTCAACTTGTTCGGTTCCCTCGCCCACGTAATAGATGTACTTGCTGCCGCACGACGGACAGACAGTGGGCGCGCGCTGATGATGATTGCAGTAATGACAGACCAGCGTTTGATCGCCGCGATGATAAGTCAGCGTGACATCGCAGTTCGGGCACTCAATCGAATCTCCGCACGAGCGACAAAGAATGAAGCTCGAGTAGCCGCGGCGATTCAGCAGGATGATCGTTTGTTCGTTTCGCTGATGAGTTGCGTCAATCGCTTCCAGCAACTCGTCAGAGAACACCGCCGGCTTCTTGCGCCGCCCAAAGACTTCGCGCATGTCGACAACTTCCGCGCGCGCCAGAGGACGATTCGCGATTCGATCCGGCAATTGCACGTACTTGTATTTGCCGGTGCGCGCATTGTGGAACGACTCAAGCGACGGCGTCGCAGAGCCGAGCACTACCACAGCTGACTCTTTTTGCGCGCGCACAATCGCGGTATCACGCGCGTGATAGAACGGCGACTCTTCCTGACGATACGACGAGTCCTGCTCCTCATCGATGATGATCAATCCAAGGTTCTTGACGGGCGCAAAGACCGCCGACCTTGTGCCCAGCACGATGCGCGCTTCACCCGCACGCAGTCGCGACCATTCATCGAACCGCTCGCCCTTGGACAAGGAAGAATGAAAGATCGCAATCTCGTCCCCAAAGTGCACGCGCAGACGCCGCGAAAGGATCGGCGTCAAAGCAATCTCCGGTACCAACATCATGGCCCCGAGATTCAGTTCCAGCGCGCGATGCATGGCGCGAATATAGACTTCAGTTTTGCCGCTGCCAGTAATTCCGTGCAGCAGCATGGGAGCGAAAGCGTGTTCTTTCAGCGGCTCGTCTATTGACTGCAAAGCTGTGGCCTGCGCGTCGGTCAGGACGAACGTGTCGGTGGGCGGCAGCTTCGCGTTTGCCAGCGGATCGCGCCTTACCTCCTCTTCGTAATCGGTCACCAATCGCTTCTTCAGAAGAGTCTTGATGACTGACTCCGTAACCGCTGCTCGCTCGATTAACTCGACAACTGAAAGCTGGCCTCCGCTCTGCCTTAGGGCGTCGAGGACCCGCGATTGCGCTGCCGTTGTCCGCTCGCGCGGCCGCGCCGGGTCATTAGTCGCACCATTTAATTCTTTCTGATTTAGCCGAACAGCTCGTCGTCGCTTCGCTCGGGTCGCGCCTGCGACCGTTCGATAACCGCGTTCAATCAACCCGGCGTCTTCTAATTCACGCAAACACTTGGGGGTTCTGGTTGCGCCCAGCCGCGCAATCAGCGCATTCAATTCAACAGCGCCTTCCCCTGCGAGGAAACCCATGACGCGACTCTCAACGGTGCCGTCTAAATCCGAGCTTGAAATCATTTTCCGACCCTTGTCAGTTAATGAAATCGTCTGCTCGACACTAGCATTGAGGCCCGCCGGTAAAGCGGCCCGCATGACTTCGCCCAGCGGCGCCGCGTAATAACTAGCCACCCATTTCGTTATTTCCAGCACCTCGGCAGTCAGCGGCGGATCGACATCGAGCAATTCCTGGACGTCCTTGATCTCGGATTCAACCAGGCTGGTGCCGGCGCGCAATCGCGGCAGCAGCGCCACGATGTAGGCGGGTGTTGGTTTCGTGCCGAGCTGGACCATCACGCGTGATCCAACTCGCGCCGATTTCTGCATTGAAGCCGGCAACTTATAGGTGAAGAGTTTTTGGAGATGGACAGGAACCGCAACCTGCGCGAATTGCGGAATCGAGTTGTCGTGAGTTTGATCAGTCACCGGCACGCTTTATGGCATAAGCCTAGCGCGATTTTTAGAAGGCAGAAAGCGAACCATGTTCAGCTCTGGGTTCCTGGCGGATTGTTTTCGAGATAGTCTCGAACCATCTTCAAGTCTTCCCAGGTCTCGCGCTTCTTCGAAGGATCGCGCAGCAGGTATGCGGGATGGAAGGTGGGCATGACTTTGATGCCGCGAAAATCTTGAAAGCGGCCGCGCACGCGCGTGATGCCTTCGCGAACTTCCAGCAGGTTGCGCAACGCGGTGTTGCCCATCACGACGATCACTTCCGGTTGGATGGCTGCGATTTCGCGAAAGAGGAACGGCCGGCAGATGGCAGCTTCCTCGAGTGTAGGCTGACGATTGCCAGGCGGGCGGCAGCGATTAACGTTGCCGATGATGACGTCGTCACGCTTCATTCCTATGGCTTCAATTATCTTCGTCAGCAACTGGCCGGCGCGGCCCACAAACGGCTTCCCTTGCGCGTCTTCGTCAGCGCCGGGTGCTTCACCAACGAACATCAAGCGAGACTGTCGATTGCCGTGGGTGTTGACTACCTGGGTACGGCCCTCGCACAAGCCACAACGCGTGCAATCGCCAATGTCGGCCCAGATTTGTTCCAGCGTCTCGGAAGACTTCGCCAAGACCGTTCCAGATACGGTTGGTTCAGCGAATAATGAAGATGCGGGCTGGGCATCGTTGGGCGCCGCCGCAGGCCGAGCGACTTCCCGGACAGGCGTCTGAAGCCTTTTGGCTGCCGCAGCGACGGCAGTCGCGGCCACAGCCTCGATCTCCGTGGTCGGAGTCTGGTCGTTCTCCGCAAAGAGCGAGACTTCCTCAACGCCGAGTTCACGCATGAACTTCGCGTGTTCACGCAAGTTCCGCAGGACATCGGTCAATTCATCGTTGGCTTGGTCGGACATTGTCAGATTGAACCTTTTACTGCCGGCTGTTATTACGACGCAGTTTCACTATTTCATCCAGAATACGATTAGCAGCGGCCAGTTTTGATGTAAGCGGCACCTCGATCCGCGGCGCACCTTGGCGAAGGAGAATTGTTACCTCATTCGAATCCGAATCAAACGCTGCGCCTTCGCGCGTGACGTCGTTCGCCACGATCATATCGAGGTTCTTGGCGTTCAACTTTTTCTCTGCGTGACCGATGACGTCTGTCGTTTCGGCCGCAAAACCAATGACAAGTTGACCATTCGTTCGCCCTTGCGCCACGGCGCTCAGGATGTCCGGAGTTCGCTCGAGTTCGAGCGTCAAGTTAGCCGTGTCCTTCTTAATCTTCGTTTCTGATGAATGTTTAGCGCGGTAATCAGCGACGGCCGCGGCGCCGATGAAAACCGTAGATTGCGGGAACTCATCCAGGACCGCAGCTTGCATTTCATCGGCGGTGCTCACCTCGGTCAGACGAATCCCCGCGGGCGGGGCCACCGTGGTAATGCCGCTGACGACGGTTACGGACGCTCCGCGATCGCGAGCCGCTGCGGCCAGCGCAAAGCCCATCTTGCCGGATGAACGGTTGGAGATGAAGCGCACCGGGTCAATCATCTCTCGCGTCGCGCCGGCAGTAATCAAGACATGTTCATTCGCCATGTCCAATTCAGTCGCGGATATCGACTGATGATTTTCCCTTCCCTCGAGGAGTTCGAGGGCGGCCGACACAATTCTCTCTGGCGCGCTCAATCGACCAGGGCCGATGGTGCCGCAGGCCATTTCCCCCGCATCGGGTTCGATGACGGTCACGCCGTCAGCTTTCAGCTTCGCAATGTTGCGCCTGGTAGCTGGGTGCTCCCACATAACGGTATTCATCGCCGGCGCGACCAGCACTGGAGCTTTGCTTGCCAGATAAGTCGAAGTAATGAAATCGTCGGCTACGCCGTTAGCTAGTTTGGCCAATGTATTTGCGGTGGCAGGCGCAATCACAAACAGATCGACACTCTGAGAAAACGTGATGTGGGCTATTGGATCCGGATTGTCAGCCGCATAGTCGTCAACCAGGACGTATGAGCCCGAGAGCGCGCGAAACGTCAGAGGCGTGACAAATTCACACGCGTGACGGGTCATCGCAACCCTTACCTCGCAACCCGCGCGCTGTAATCCACGCAGGACCTCGATCGCCTTGTAAGCAGCGATGCCGCCCGTCACTCCCAAAGCGACTTTTTTTTGTATCAAGTATTGGCTACCCCTGTGTGTGATGAAATTGAAATGTAACACCGCTGAATGGGGGGTGCAACGAAATGAATTGTGACGGTCACTATAATGCGCGCACCTTTTTGAATCCAAGGCTGGCTTTCAACAGCAGCACGCGCTACAGTATCCGAGACACCTGCTTCAAAGAGCCGGTCCGACAGCCCGAGGATGCATTCCATGTGTAGTCTTTCTGGTTCCGTGCGATTTGCCCTTTCGATCATTACCGTTCTGACCCTAACCGGCGTTGTTGCGGCTCAGCGACAGGCTGAGTCGGAATTTGGACCGGTAGTCTCTGCTTATCTCGGCTATTTGAATAATGAGCAGGAAGTCGTGGACGACCGCGCGAGCCGGCGGGAAATCACCGCCAGCTATTACCGCCGCAATTCGAACCGGATTCACGCGCTGAGACAGACCGCCATCAGACTGGTACGCCAGAGCGGCAACGATTACGTACCCGAACTGGAAGCCGTAACCGTCGACGAGTTTGGCACTATCTTCGAGCGCGCTCCCCGGCCGGCTGGGCTCCAACAAAATGAGGTTTTCGGCAATAAATTCCGCTTTATGGGAGCCGTCCATACCGGCGAGACCTTCTACGTTTTCGCCCGCCTTGACCCTTATGAGCAGGCTGAACTGATGGCCCAGTCTTCAAGATCCGGCGGCGGTCCTGGCACCCAGGGCAATGGTTCAGGTCGGACTGAAGCCAGCACTCGCGCGCGGCGGGTGGGACCCAGGTAGGTTGTCGAGAACTCATTCCCTGCGATTTCGCAGGGGAAAGACACAGAATCTTGACAGGCCATCGGAAAAAAGCTCTTTACAGGCTGTTTTTGGCGTGGTACATTGCCCCGCAAAGCTAGTTAATACTGTAGCTTAAGTGTTTCTGGTCAGGGCTTTATTGTTGACATACTGGTAGTGGTTCGTGTAAAAAGGCTTAGACAAGGGCCTTTATTGCAGGTTCCTGCCAAGCTTTCTTTTAGTCCCGCTGAAGCGAGACTTTCGAGTTCGACGGAGGAATGCCGTCGGCTGTGAGTGTTTAGCAGCCCGCTTCCACGAAAAAATTGTTCACTTTGTATGGGAGGAAATGATGATTAGCAGAACTTGGAGCCGTAAGTCGATTGCATTCTGTGTCGCAGTTGCCGTTCTGAGCGTTTACTCAATGGTTGCGCTGGCGGCAGCGCCGCAGAAAGCAGCAGGCGAGCTTTCGGTTTCTGGTCAAGTAACCGTGAACGGACAAGCCGCCATCTCGGGCGCCACCATTTTTACCGATAGCGTCATTGCCACGGCGGCCGGCAGCAATGCAACGATTAGCCTTGGTAAGCTCGGGCGCGTGGTGCTGTTTCCGAACTCGTCGATCAAGTTGAGCTTCACCGACGGCAATATTTCGGGCTATCTCGATGCAGGTCGTGTTCAGGTTTCAACTTTGGCAGGTAATTCGGCCATCGTTACCGCGAAAGATGGAGCGGCGGTTGCTGACGCAAGTCAGGCATCTACGTTCATGGTTGACCTCGAGTGCGGCAACATGGTGGTTGCTTCGCAGGCGGGCAACGTTGAACTCCGCACTGGCGGTGCAGCAAAAGCTGTTGCGGCCGGCACTTCTGAATCAGCCGGAACGCCGCAGCCCGGCACCCGTTGCACCAGACTCACCAAGCCGGATTCATTCGGCCATCTGAGTGGTGGTGCCCTTGCTGCCTTGTTGTTGGCGGCGGGCGGTGCTGTAGCAGCAGCGATTTTTGCTTCCAACCACGACGATGGGTTGAACTTTGGCGGATCAGTTACCGTGATCAGTCCGACGCGATAGCCACTACGTCATTCACAACAACGGCGCGTTCTGGCGCGCTTTCGACAACACCTTGCGGGTCACGCGCATTGCGCTCGTGACCCGTAAGTTTTGCCCACAGTCTGTAGCCTTTAGGAAGTAGCCAATGCATATCGCCGTTATCGGCTCTGGCTATGTCGGTCTGGTCACTGGAGCCTGTTTCGCGGAGTTTGGCGTGGATGTCATCTGCGTCGACATCGCACCCGACAAAATTGAGCGTCTGAACAAGGGCGAGAGTCCGATTTACGAACCCGGCCTCGATCAACTCCTAAAGAAGAATCTTCAAGCCGGCCGCCTCAGCTTCACCACCGACATCGTCGCAGCGGTCAGGCAATCCCTGGTCATTTTCATCGCAGTCGGCACCCCGCCAAATCCTGATGGTTCGGCAGATCTTTCCTATGTCGAAAGCGTGGCCCGCGGCATCGCGGACAACATGGACAGCTACAAGGTCGTCGCTACCAAATCTACCGTGCCAGTCGGCACCGGGAAACGCATCGCCCGGATAATTTCCGAGAACCAGAAAATAAAGACCGAATTTAGCGTGGTGTCGAATCCGGAATTTCTTCGCGAAGGCGCGGCGATTGCCGATTTTATGCGGCCTGACAGGGTTGTGATTGGCGGTTCAGATCCGCAGGCGATCGCTATAATGCGCGATCTTTATCGCCCACTATATTTGATTGAGACTCCCTTTGTGATTACCTCTTTAGAGGGCGCCGAGCTAATCAAATATGCGGCCAATGCTTTCCTGGCGACGAAAATCTCATTTATTAATGAAATCGCGAATCTCTGCGAACGCGTCGGATGTGATGTCCATGACGTGGCCCGGGCCATCGGCATGGACCGCCGGATTGGCTCGAAATTCCTTCACCCCGGACCCGGGTTCGGAGGATCTTGTTTTCCTAAAGACACGGCGGCACTCTCAGTGATCGGCCAGGAGTTTTCGTCGCCGACTCGGATCGTGGACGCGGTCATTGAGGTTAATTCCCAGCAACGTCTGGCGATGATACCCAAGATCGAAAAACTTGCGGGCGGTGATTTGAGAGGTAAACGAATCGCAGTACTCGGTCTGGCGTTCAAGCCTGAAACCGACGACATCCGAGATGCCCCGTCGCTCGACATCATTCGCGGCTTGGTTGAAAGAGGCGCGGCAGTTGTTGCCTTTGATCCCGTAGCTCGTGGTGAAGCCGAGAAAGTCTTACCCAAAATCGAGTACGCCGCGAATGAATACGACGCTGCTGAAGGAGCAGACGCCCTGGTATTGGTTACTGAATGGAATCAGTTCCGCGCTCTCGACATGAATCGACTCAGGACGGTAATGAAATCTCCGCGGATCGCCGATTTACGAAACATCTATACACCGACAGATATGCGTGAAATGGGTTTTGAATACGTGGGGGTGGGACGTTAGCCATGGCCCTATCCGGAATTGCACTCGTCACAGGCGGGGCTGGTTTCATTGGTTCGCACATTGCGCGAGCGCTGGTTGACGCCGGCGCGCGGGTTCGGGTGATTGATAACCTCGCAACCGGCTATATTGAAAATCTGAACGAGATTGGCGGCGACATAGATTTTATCAACGCGAGCATCGCCGATTCCTCCGCGGTCAAACGTGCCCTCCAGGACGTCGAATTAGTATTCCACGAAGCCGCGATTCCCTCTGTGCCGCGCTCGGTGAAGGAACCACGCCAAACTCACGCGGCAAGCGTCGACGGCACATTCGAAATCCTGCTAGCTTCGCGTGACGCTGGAGTTCGCCGAGTAGTTTATGCGGCGTCGAGTTCCGCTTATGGCGATCAACTTGAGTCGCCAAAACGTGAATCCATGCGTCCGGATCCATTGTCGCCGTACGCGGCCGCAAAATTAGTCGGCGAATATTACTGCCAGGTATTTACGCGATCTTACGGGTTGGAAACAGTTTCGCTGAGATACTTTAACGTGTTTGGTCCTCGGCAGGATCCAGGCTCACCTTACTCAGGGGTCATTTCGCGGTTCATGCTGGCTCTGGAAAATGGAGACAGTCCGGTAATTTACGGTGACGGAGAACAGAGTCGGGACTTCACCTACGTCGCGAATGCCGTCAGCGCCAATTTGCTGGCTGCTGAAGCACCTCGCGCCAGCGGCAAAGTATTCAACGTCGCTAACGGCAAAAGCATTTCGATCAATAAATTGCTCGAGACACTGAAGCAGTTAATCGGCCGCACAAACGTTACGGCAGAATATGCCGACGCAAGAATTGGTGACGTCAGAGACAGCCTGGCAGATCTCACGGCGGCCAGATCAGACCTCGGTTATTCGCCTAAAGTGGATCTCGAAGAAGGCCTCAGACTGACACTCGAGTGGTGGAAGACTAGTCGCTTCAGCAATCAAACCGCTGAAAACTGAAGACGGCCCCTGCTGCTGCTGCTGCTGTAAACCGCTTCTTAGTGACCCTGCGACAGTTTCCCAATTAGCGAGAACATTGGCAGATACATCGCGATGACGATCGACCCGATGGTAACGCCCAGGAATCCAATCAGCACCGGCTCGATCAGCGTTAGCAGGTTGGCAATGGCGGCGTCGACCTCGGATTCATAGAAATCCGCGATCTTTCCGAGCATCGCATCTAAGGCACCAGTCTGCTCGCCGATTCCAACCATCTGCGAAACCATGTGGGGGAAAAGATCTGCGGCGCGCAATGGCTCAACGAAACTCTTTCCCTGCTCAACCGCGCTGCGCACATTGAGAATCGCTGATTCGATCACAACGTTTCCGGCGGTCCGGGCGGTGATGTCCAGCGATTGCAGAATCGGCACACCAGAGGAAAGCAGCGTCGAGAGCGTGCGCGAGAAGCGCGCAATTGCGATCTTCAGAAAAATTGGCCCGAGCACAGGCGTCTTTAGCAGCACCGTGTCGATGCGCTTGCGGCCGTCCGGGGTTTTGTACCAGAAATTGATTCCCACCGAACTGCCGATTATTACGACCAAGATCGCCAAACCGCCCCAGCCGGCCAGAAAATTACTAATCCCGACGACTATTCGCGTCGGCAAAGGAAGCGGTTCGCCTGGCCCCAACAGACCCAGGAAGATCGTTTGAAACTGCGGGATTACGACGATCATAATCACCGCGACGGCGACGACGGCCAAAATAATAACGGCCACGGGATAGATCATCGCCGAGACAACGTCGCGCTTTAACTTTACGATTTTTTCAATGAACGTCGACAGGCGTTGCAGAATAAGGTCGAGAATACCGCCCGTCTCGCCGGCTTCCACCATGTTCGAGTAAAGCTGATCGAACACTTTGACGTGCCGAGCCATGGCTGCCGCCAGCGTTGAGCCTTCCTCAACGTCCTGCCGGATTTGACCCAACACCTGCTGAAAATATTTGTTCTGTTGTTGCTGCGCCAGGATGTCCAGGCACTGGACCAACGGCAGACCGGCGTCGATCATGACTGAGAACTGACGCGTGAATATCGCCAGGTCCTTCGACTTAACTTTCTTGCGGCCGGACAACTTCGGGATACCGATCTCGCGTCCTTTTTCTTTGACCGAAGTCAGCGTCACTTGTTCGCGACGCAGAGCCTGACGCAGCGCTTCGCGATTATCAGCAACGCGCTCGCCGGAAATGACCTCGTTCATGCGGTTGCGGCCCTTGAAAACATACGTTGGCATCGTGTGAACTCCGTTCTAAATCAGTTGTCTTGTTTATTTGCGGGCGAAGATGCGGCTACCGGAAATATTTCCGTTCACCGGCACTCCGGGCCTGGACGCGCCGTTACCAGTGTTGATACCCTGGCCGCGCTCAATCAAATCTCGCAGCTCGTTCATGTTCGACGTGCGTTGCATTGCTGTCTCGCGACTAATCAGCCGTTTGTGGAAAAGCGTCGCCAGCGACTGATTGAAAGTCTGCATACCATGCACGTCCTGACCAGTCTGCATCATCGAATAGATCTGATGGACCTTGTCCTCCCGAATCAGGTTGCGAATGGCAGCATTAGGAATCAGGATTTCCATTGCCAGCGCTCGGCCCCGGCCGTCAGCCTTCGGCAGCAGCGTCTGGCAAAGAATGCCTTCGAGCGTCAGTGAAAGCTGGGCGCGAACCTGGGCCTGCTGAACTGGCGGGAATACGTCGATGATACGATTGATCGTCGACACGGCTGAGTTGGTGTGCAGGGTCGCAAAGGTCAAGTGGCCCGTTTCTGCAATTCGCAAAGCCGATTCAATGGTCTCAAGGTCGCGCATTTCGCCGACCAGCACCACGTCCGGATCCTGGCGCAACGCAGTTCTAAGCGCATTCGCAAATCCACGTGTGTCCGCATTGACTTCGCGTTGATTGACGATGCAGTTCTTGTGATTGTGCAGGAACTCGATCGGGTCCTCGATCGTCAGGATGTGCTCGTGCCGCTCTTTATTGATCTTGTCGATCACGGCCGCCAGCGTGGTTGATTTGCCAGAACCCGTCGGGCCGGTAACCAGAACCAGGCCGCGCGGCTTGGCACATAAGTCCTTAACGACTTGAGGCAGGCCCAGCTCTTCGAATGATTTGATCTCGTACGGGATCGCGCGGAAGACCGCGCCGACGGCGCCGCGTTGATTAAAGATATTGGCGCGGAACCGCGACAAGCCCTTCACGCCGAAACTGAAATCCAGTTCGAGATTCTCTTCGAACCTGTGCTTCTGCGCATCGGTCAGCACCGAATACGCCAACTGCTTCGTCTCCGAAGATGTCAGCGGCCGGTAACCGTCCAGCGGACGAATCTCGCCGTGCACGCGCACCAGTGGCGGCGTGCCGGTCGTGATATGCAAGTCAGAACCTGCCAAGTCTGAGAGTTTGTGGAGTAACTCCGACAGAGATATTTGTTGTGGTGGATTTTCCATGAGATTCCGCACTCCTCAACAAGTTAACGTTTTGGCTCGATTGGCCTAAAGGTTGTAATGAATTGCTCGGCGTCCGCGGCGACCTTGGTCGAGGTTCCGGCTGCCGAACGTGTGGTTAGTGAATAGACGCGCCCGTTGATTTCAGTGAAGTAGAAGTTCCAAACCTGGTCCGATTTGGTTTCGTTATTCGCTGGCGTTTGCGCGATTACTTCAAATACTTTGTGACCGCCGATATCTCGCTGCCGGTCATTTACGACCCATCCGCCGGCAGTGATCATTTTGTCGATCACTGTCCGTCTCAGATCGGTGTAGGCCACACCGCCCAACATCTTTCGCTGTTCGCTGGGAAGCGGCTGTACTGCATTCGCCGACGGCGCGAGCGCCACTACGGCCAGGCTGGCTTGCGCCTCAGGCGCGCCATTCGGCGGGTCAATCCTGAAGCTTGAGCCGGTCTTGTTTGCCGCAGCTGACCAATTATTGGGCAGCGGCATCGCGAATGAACCGTTGTTGTAGACGGATTCCGGTAAGGACATGGCACCCGGCAAGGTCACGTGGTTTGCCACCCTGCTGTCTGCCGTCATAGCGCCGGGATTGTTACGCAGCGCCGCCTGGAGCGCGCGCCGGTGCGCAATCGCCGCCTGACGACGACGCAGCATGGCCCGATGACGCCGCCACCACTTGCGTGAATGGTGATGAAATCGGTGCGAGCGCGACGAGAACGTCGATCGCAGATTGTGAGCGGTTGAGGTTGCAAAGGGCAGCATAACCACTATCGAAATGACCAAACCCAACAGCAATGCTAACCGTCGTAACATAACTTGACCCCTTTCATGCCACCGTTTCGCGTAAGACTTCCTCGATGGTGGTAACTCCGTCTCTGATTTTTTGCAGACCCGATCCACGCAGAGTGATCATGCCGTCTTCCATCGCTTTCTTGCGTAGCTCCAGCGATGAGGCCCCGATCAGAATCAATTCGCGAATCTCGTCCGTAATTTCCATGACTTCGTACAAACCGATGCGGCCCTTGTAACCGGTTTCGTTGCAAGTTGCGCAGCCTTTGCCTTTGTACGTCTTGACCTTGCCGGCTTCCTCCGGCGTAAAGCCGATTTCAACCAGCGCTTCCACAGGCGTGGGATGTTCTTTCTTGCAGTCCTTGCAAATTCGTCGAATCAGTCGCTGTGCCTGGATGAGGTTCACAGAAGTAGCGACGAGGAAGGGTTCGATGCCCATATTCATGAGACGTGAGATTGTGGACGGCGCATCGTTGGTGTGCAGGGTTGAGAGGACCATGTGACCGGTGAGTGCGGCTTTGATAGCGATTTCCGCGGTTTCGAAGTCACGGATTTCGCCGACAAGAATGATGTTGGGATCTTGTCGCAGGAAGGATCGCAGGGCCGCGGCAAAGTTCAATCCGATCTGTTCCTTCATCTGTACCTGGTTGATGCCAAGCAAGTTGAATTCGACCGGATCCTCCGCGGTCATAATGTTCGTATCGACCGTGTTCAGCGATTGCAGGGCCGAGTACAGAGTGTTCGTCTTACCGCTACCGGTTGGTCCAGTCACCAGAACCATGCCGTAAGGCTTGGCAATGTTGCGCTGGAATTTGACGAGTGCCTCTGCCTCGAAACCAAGTTTCGTCATATCGAGCATCAGCTTCTCTTTATCGAGTAAGCGGAGCACGACCTTTTCGCCGAACAGGGTGGGGAGAGTAGAGACACGAAAATCCAATTCGCGTGATTTTTCGTCAACCTTCAGGCGAATCTTGATGCGGCCGTCTTGCGGGAGCCGCTTTTCGGAGATGTCCAGCTTGGACATGATCTTGATGCGGGAGATCAACGCGTCGCGCATTTTCAAAGGCGGGTGCATAACATCGTAGAGCACGCCATCGATGCGGAATCGAATGCGGAGCTCCTTCTCGTACGGCTCTACGTGGATGTCAGAGGCTCCACGTCGTAGCGAGTCTACGAGCAAAACATTTACCAGACGCACTACGGGTGCGTCTTCACTCATGCGCGTCAGGCTGGAAAGGTCGATTTCGTCGTCGTCCTCAAAAACCTCAACTTCGCTATTGAGGGCTTCCTGATCGAAAGCAAGTTTGTCGAGGGTCATGAGATCGGCCTGTGAGAAGCCGTTGCCGTTGCCGTTCCCGTTTGAAGTTTCAACGTGAACTTCGGCCCCGCCGATACCGGCGAGTTCGATCTCGCGTGAGGTGCTGTAGTACCGCGCAATTGCCGCCTGCACACTCGCCTCAGCAACAACCACCGGTTCGACGTTCAGTCCCGTCATGAACTTGATGTCGTCCATCGCAAAGACGTTCGTGGGGTCGACCATCGCGAGGGTGAGTGTGGCTCCGACGCGTGAGAGTGGCAGTACCGAATACTTCTGGGCAACTTCCTGAGGGATGAGGCGAAGAACGGAATCGTCGATGTTGAAGAGCTCGAGATTGACGGAAGGAATTCCGTACTGGCGGGAAAGGACAGCCGTGATGGTGTCATCCGACACCAGTCCCAGCTTGACGAGGTTATAGCCCAGCCGCCCGCCATGCTCCCGCTGATAATCGAGGGCCTGACGAAGATGCTGAGGGCTAATCAGATTCTCGCGGACGAGAATTTCGCCGAGTTTTGCAGACATTAGAGGTGTTTTTTTCGACTTTCTGCTAGAAAACCGGACGCCGGTGGGACTAACTGAAGAACACCGAGACCGTAGGGCGCGAAGTGCGCAACGGTGGCCAACACCGTTACACGTTGGATTCTACGTGAGGAGGGTGAAATCTGTCAACGAATGTTTTTTTTCGCCGCGTTTTAGCGGATCGTTCAGTAACATTTGAAGAATTTGGCGGCGGCTAGCCCAGAATCGGGAGCCAAGTCCCCTGACTTAGCTCAGGGGAAGTTTGATTTCGGCTTCGCCGATCCCGATTTCCCTGCGAAAGCATGAAATCCGGCACTCCGTGAGTTCCGGAAACTCGTTCGGCGCCCGACTCGAAACGTGCGCCAACCCTCAACTCTGCGCTAAACTGCGGGCGATGAAATTGTTCGATTTGGCGACGCAAACTGGCGCAGAGTGCGACATTACTGATGGGGACGTAGAAATCAACGCGGCTGCGGGGCTCGACCAGGCGCAGCCGGGCGACGTCACCTTTCTCTCGAATCCGAAATACACCAACAAGCTAGCGACGACGCGGGCATCGGCCATCTTTCTAACCGCAGATGCCACGGTCGACCGGAACGATATTGCGGTGCTGCGAGCCAGGGATCCTTATCTTGCCTTCACTCGCGCGCTCGTCGTCTTTCATCCCCGGCCTGCATTCGAAGCGGGCATCGACCCGGCCGCGGTAATCGACCTGAGTGCGAAGACTGGCTCCGGGACCTTCGTCGGCCCGCGTTCGGTAATCGGCCCCAACGTGACGATTGGCGATCGAGTTCGGATTCATCCAAACGTCACCATCTATGAGAATTCAACCATCGATGACGATTGTGAGATTCACTCGGGGGTCGCAATTCGCGCGAATACAGCAATCGGCAAGCGCGTGATCATTCATAACAACGCGGTGATCGGTAGCGACGGCTTCGGATTCGCCAAGGACGAAGACAAGCACTGGCTGAAGATTCCCCAGGTTGGGCGAGTAGTAATCGAAGACGACGTCGAGATCGGGGCTAACTCCACGATCGATCGCGCTTCAACGGGTGAAACTCGAATCAAGCGGGGCGCGAAAATCGATAATCTGGTGCAGATTGGTCATTCGTGTATCGTCGGCGAAGACGCTTTGCTGTGCGCGCAGGTCGGAGTCGCGGGCAGTTCTCGCATCGGCGACCGCGTAATTCTCACGGGACAAGTCGGCATCGGCGGACACATTACGGTCGGGGATGACGCGATTCTCTACCCCCAGAGTGGCGTTCCGAACGACGTGGCTCCCGGCGAAATACTCGTGGGCACACCCGCATTTGAAGTCAGTGCGTTCTGGCGCGCGGTAGCGGTTTTCAAGAAACTGGGAGAAATCCCGAAACGAATCCGGGCTTTGGAGAAAAGACTGGATGCGGTTGAGAAACCACAGTCTGACGAATGACAAATTGCGTTGGTCGCCCGAAGAGGTGCGGCAGGCGGTTTGGTTCTGGATCTTCTGGTCGATCTATGTCTGCTTATCGGCGTTCCTGATTGTAACTTTACTCACCGGTTGGCCTGCTTTTCTGCACCAGCAGCAGCAGTATTTTAGGTAACGGCCCCGCCATCCACGATCACCACTTCGCCATTCATATACGAGTTGCGTTCGCTGCACATGAAAACTGCGAACTCAGCGAGTTCGGCCGGGCGTCCCAAACGGCCGACCCAGAATTCGTGCATCTGCAACCAGCGCTCGGGCAGAGCCTGAGCCAGGTCCGTGTCGAAGATCCCGGCAGCAATTGCGTTAACCTTCACGCCGAACGTGGCGGCTTCACGCGAAAGGCATTTGGTGAAACCAATCATGGCGGCCTTGGAAGTGGCGTAGTGGACTGCGGTAGGCAGGGCGCGGATCGCGCCGATTGACGTGATATTGAGAATCGTGCCGGCGCGCTGCCGAATCATCTGTTTATACATCGGTTTGGTCACCGCAAACAGACTGTGGACGTTGGTATTGATGACTTCGTCCCAGGCCCGGTCGGTGGTCGTGGCAAAATTATCGCCGCGATTGATCGCCGCATTGTTAATCAGGATGTCGATACCGCCCCATTCCTGTACCAATTCACGGGTCAGGTGCTTCATGCCGAAGCGGTCGATCACCGATACCTTGGCGGATCGAGCACGTCGTCCGTGCGCCTCGATTTTGGCACGCGTCTCGGCAGCGAGATCATCCCGCGATCCGTAATTGAACGCCACGTCGGCGCCTTCGCGCGCGAACACTTCACATAGCGCCGCGCCGATTCCGCGGGTTCCACCAGTGATGAACGCGCGCTTACCTTCTAGTAGCAGACTCATTTATAAGTGTGTATTTGCCGATCCTCGGACACTATCACAGATTGAAGTCTGTGCCGCTTTCAGTTTTGTAGAGCGAACGGGGATTAAACTCGAAGCCTGCGTGCCAGTCAAGAACGCTGCCGAATCGGGGCTTCCGGTCAGGCCGCATTTTGGGCCAGAGATTCATTCGCGCCGACATTTTCAGGAAGCAGCGCCGTAATCTCCTCCACGATCCGTTTGGTCGCGTTCGGAATGGCGATCGTGATGGTTGCCGCCCGCATGGCCGCATAATGTTTCGAATCGTCAATCATCCGATGCACCACCGGCACGATGTCCGACGCGTGCTGGAGCATTACCGCGGCGCCACTATTCACCACCAAATTAACAGTGCTGGCTTCCTGCGGCATCGGTTCAGTGATCACATCGGCAATGATTGGCAGACGGCAGCTCAACGCTTCGAACGTCGTCAATCCACCCAGCTTGGAAATCATCACGTTCGCAGCTTTCATCAATTGCTCGACTTCATCAGAGTAGCCGATGACCTTGATCGGGAAGCGCGCCTCGGCGGCGATACGCTCGGCTTCGTTTCTAAGCGATTCGTTTTTGCCGGCCAGAAAGATTGCTTGCACGTCGAGTTCGCCACGGACCAGTTCGCTGAAAATCAGCGGAATGTTGCCGCCGCCTTCCCAACCGGCGTTAACAAACACCGTAAACTTTTCCGGATCCAACCCCAGTGCTTGCCGTGCGACTCTCGCCGCGTCATCGCCGGGAAAAGAGAACTTCGGATGCACCGGCATTCCTGAAATCTTGATTCGTTCCGGCGCGATGCCGTAGTCAATCAATTGCCGCCGCGCCTCATCCGTCGCCACGAGATATAGCCGCACGTCGTCACAAGCCCAACCCCTCCAAAACCCATAATAAGGATCGGTGACGACCGTAATCAGCGGTACACGATCAGCCCAGCCAAGTTCCTTCAACACCCGCGCAAAAATATGCTGCGTCAACGGATGAACGCTGACGACGATGTGCGGGCACCAGCGCTCAATCACCGTGCGGACATAGCCGATGCAGCGTGAATGAAAGAACTCGCGCGTTTCCGGACGAAAATGATTGATGAGCCAGTAATAATACTTCATCCAGTGCTGCTTGTTACGCAGCAACCAGTTGTAAATCGCCACGAGTTTCGCGGCCAGATGATGCGACTCTTCGACGGCGCGCACGACCCTCACGGCGTACGATTCGCCCTTAACAAAGCTCTCAATGCCGGCGACGATGGCTGCCGCAGCCGAACGGTGGCCGCCGCCCGTGTCTGAAGAAATGATGAGAATCTTGGGGGTGTTGGGTTTCATTCGTTCGTATCAGAAGCCCGACCGTAAGGGAGGGCAACTCTCGTAACCGCCGAGTGTCTGAAGCTGCCCTCCCTCACGGTCGGGCTTCTGACACTCACACCTTCACTGCAATACCATCGGGCTGTTCGTCCACCTGCGCTCCCAATTCGCGCGCGGCCTTTTTCATTTCCCGCTCGAGCTTCTTGATTTTAATCAGGTGCTTGGGATTGAAAGGCAGCGATGGGTAATAGCAGTTGGATTCGTGGGTGCAGAAGCAACCGTTGGCCGCATGCTTGCGGCGCTCTTTCATCGCCGGCGACAACCAAAGCCCCTGGAAATTCCAATCGTGATCACGCAGGTTGCCAATCGGCGCCAGGTTCTCGCACGACGACAGCGTACCTTCATCGTAGATCACCGCCCCCGCTGTGCCCGCGTAGCAAGTCAATTGCGCTTGCTGCGTCTCCTGCGTCTTGGTGATCAAGCCGTGCATGTAGATGTCGATCGCGGCTTTAAAAAATCCGGCATTACCACCGTAGTTGTTCTTGATTGCGGCGTGACGCGAATCATCGTCAATCATCTGCGCCAGCTTTGCATACCGCGTCTGATCGATATCGAGTTCAATCGGATCGGCTGACGGCGGACGAATGTAATTAAAGTTCACCTTGTCCGGCTTCAGATCGTGCTTCAGAAAATCATACCAATCGAAGATCGTGTCCTGATTCGAATGCATGAAGCAGGTGCAGGTCTGCAAATCCAGCCGCGGAAACTGCTTTTTCATTGCCTTAAGCTCGCGCGCCGTTTCGATGGCGATTGACCACGAACCCGGCTTTTGCCGAATCTTGTCGTGCTGCTCCTGCAGGCCGTCGATTCCCATTGCGACCGTCACGTTCAGGTTCGGGCATTCTTCGAGAATGCGCGTCACATCGGGGAAGATTCGCTTCTGAATCTGCCCGTTCGACATCAGGTAGACCGATTCGAGATTGTTGTGCCGATAGAACGAGCTAACAATTTCCGGCAGATCTTTGCGCGTGAAAGGTTCGCCGCCGGCCAGAATCAGCACGCCGAGGTTGCCGCCGAGCGTCTGCGCGATGCGGTCAATCTCGTGCGTCTTCATCTGCAGCTTCTTGCGCGGTCGATCATCCAATTCGTCCGTAAAGAAACAGTGCGTGCAACGCATGTCGCACACCGACGTCACCAGGATATTTAATAGGACAGGCGCAAACGGTTGGCCCATGGCCATCCTTGTGTAGCGCTTCAATAATTCTCGGGTCGTGTAATCCATAATGCTCGTGCGATTGTAACAGATAGGGCCCTTAGGTCACATAGGTGAATCTCAACTGCGGGCCGTAATTCCCAAAGCCTTCATTCGACGGTACAAGTGACTGCGATCGATGCCCATCAACTCTGCGGCTCGTGTTACATTTCCTTCCGCCTCATCAAGTTTTCTCTGAATGAACTCGCGATGATATGCATCACTTGCTTCCTTGAATGACGGAAAACGATAAGAAGACGCCGGGGGTTCGGCCTCACCGAACGCCGGTAAGTCCTTTACGGCCACGCGTTGATTTTGATGCATAATCACAACCCGTTCGATTGTATTTCGCAATTCGCGGACGTTCCCGGGCCAGGAATATCGCTGCATTATTTCAATCGTTTCAGGGTCGAACCTCTTGGGCTTGCGTCCATAAGCAGCGGCGAATCGCTGGTTGAAATGTTCGATCAGGAGCGGTACATCTTCGACGCGCTCGCGCAGCGGCGGCACTTCAAAAGGGATTACGTTCAAACGAAAGAAGAGATCCGCCCGAAAAGCTCCCTTCTCTATCTCCTCATCGAGTCGTTTGTTGGTCGCGGCGATCACGCGCACGTCGACGTTTATGGGCGTATTACTGCCGACTGGCTCAAAGCGCTGCTCTTCCAAAACGCGCAGCACCTTGGCCTGTACGTTCGCACTCATGTCCGAGACCTCGTCGAGAAAAAGCGTCGCGCCATCGGCGAGTTCGAACTTGCCCTTCTTCGCGGCCGTGGCTCCCGTGAATGATCCCTTCACGTGTCCGAACAACTCAGATTCAATCAACTCTTCCGGGATGGCTGCCGAGTTGACCTCGATGAAAGGAGCCGCGGCGCGGCGTGATTGTGCATGAATCGCCCGGGCCACCAGTTCTTTCCCGGCGCCTGACTCACCCGAAATCAAAACGCGCCCATCGGTTGGCGCGACTACGGCAATTTGTTTACGCAGCGCGCGCATCGCCACAGATGCGCCAACCATCGCGTATTCGGCGCTCAACTCGGCGGACATTTCTGCGTTGGCCCGCTCGAGTTGTCTTTGCCGCAATGCATTTCGCACTGTCAGAACCGTCTTTTCGATCGACAGCGGCTTTTCGATGAAATCAAAAGCGCCCAGCTTGGTCGCGCGCACGGCTGTTTCGACGTTGCCATGCCCGGAGATAATCACGACCGCCGCATCTGAGTTCAATTCACGCATTTGCTTGAGCGTGTCCAGCCCGCTAATTCCCGGCAACCAAACGTCGAGCAAGACACACGCGTACCCTCGCCGCGCCAAAGCTTGCAGGCACTCTTCGCCGGAAGCGACCGCTTCCGGGACAAATCCTTCATCTCGCAGGACAGCGCTCAACGACTCGCGAATTCCGCGCTCGTCATCAACAATTAGAATTGATTCAGACATCGACCCGGCATCAACGCCAGCTAAACGGACCTCAGGCTTCACTAATCGGTAATTCAATAACGAATCTCGCACCGCGCGGATGGTTGGCCTCGGCGAACACACGTCCATCGTGCTCGGAGATTATTCGGGACACTATCGCCAACCCCAAACCCGTGCCGCGTCCGCGCGTCGAAAAATAAGGCTGGAACAAACGCTTGAAATCTCCGCTGGGAATACCGTCGCCCGTATCTTCAACGGAAACCGTCACGAGTTCCTGGGCAACGTTGTGCTTGCTGGTAATCGTGATGAATCGGTCATCCGCCACATCACTAAATGCTTCGAGTGCATTGTCAACCAGGTTTACGAAGACGCGTCTGATTTGCTCGACATCAAGCATTGCCGACGGCAACCCGGGCTCCAGGCGCAAACGCAATTCGACGCCGTCTAAACGGTCCGCATAAAGCTGCGCGGTTTGCCTGATGACTTCATTGATGTCGCGGAGCTCCAGCTTCGGCGGCGGCATGCGGGCGAAACGCGAAAACTCATCGACGAGGGCTTTCAAGCCGGCAACTTCGCGCGTGATGGAGGTGGTACATTCTTCCACGACGCGCGCCAGTTCCTCGTGATTATTCTGAGCATGAGCGCCATTTCCATTTTGCGGCGGGCCTGGTACTACTGGCCCATTTACGATCCCATCGCCGCCATTCCGCCCGGTAATTCCAAAGTTTCGAGCGATTCTTTCCGCCGATAATTGAATCGGCGTCAGTGGATTCTTGATTTCATGCGCGACCCGCCGGGCGACTTCACTCCACGCCGCGGCCCGTTGGGCGGTTAGCAACTCAGACAAGTCTTCGATCACGACCACGACTCCGCGATTGTCGCTCGGCGCGCCACGCAAGGCCGTAGCCGTTAGGGCCACCGGAATCGGGGCGGCGGCGGCGCCGCGCGTAAGTTGGTTTTGCTCGGCGGCGCGACCCGCACGCCGCGCGCGTCGCAGCAGTGGTTCAAACACCGTACGATCTTCGTGGGTCAACACACTTAAAATACTTGCCGAGGTGGGCGGCCGATCGCTCAACTTTAAGATCGCCACCGCTGCGGTGTTGATGGTCGTCACGCAATCATTTTGATCTAATGAGACCACTCCGGTAGCCAACGATTCCAGGATCGTTTCGATGTAATTCCGCCGCTCTTCAAGGGCCAGGTTTTTCTCTTGCAGAATGGCGGCGCCGGTCTCGAGTTGCTTTCGGTTGGTATCCAGCTCATCAGTCATCTGGTTGAACGACTCCGCGAGCAAAGCCAACTCCTCATCGGCGATCGTATCGACTCGATAAGAAAGATTGCCGCGCGCGACTTCCTTCGAGGCGCTCACCAGGGACCGAATCGGCGCGGCAAATCCGCGCGAAAGATGAATCGCGACCCAGGTGGACGCGAACAACAACAGCAGCGTCATCAATCCCAGCGTGGACACGCCCAGCAAACGCACTTTGCGTTGTCGCTCCAGCAAATGCTGATACTCGCGTTGCGATCCGGCGAGCGTGTCGTTGACATCTGTGTCGTTGAGTCGTTGCGGCACCAGGATGAGCCGGAAGCCGGGCGTGAGCGAAACCGAGGTCAGGTCAAAGCCCTTTCCATCAGAGAGCGTCGTGTCTGCGCCCAGTTGCTGTAGGCGACGCCCGCGTTCCAGCACACCTTTCAATTCCTGATCCTGCGCCGGTGGAACGGGACTTTCACCGTGCGCAATCACTTCACCATTATCCGAAACTATTTCTATCGCCGACAGTTTTCCCGTGGCCGCCAGTTGGGCGAGGGCCGGCTGCCATTCTGTTTGCGGCCGGCTCCTGATTTCCGTGCCGAGCAACGTCGCGGTCTCGCGTAGCTTCTCGTACTGCAGCATCAGGTTCTCGCGTTGCTGCTCGCGCACCCGCTCCACCACATTTTCCGGTAGACGCCCCATCCATTTCTCAATTGAGCGATTGAGAAACAGATAGGAGAACGCGGCCATTGCCGTTATTGGCAGCAGGCTGAGCCCGATGAAATAGACCAACAGGCGCGTCTGAATTCGCGAGCCGGGTTGACGTTCGCGCCGTTCGCGCCTCAGCCGCAGCAGACTGCGCAACAGGATAAAGCTGAAGACCATGAACGCCGCGAAATTGAGCGACGACAACGCATAAAGCAGCAACGTATCCGAACCTGTTTCCGGAGGCAGGACAGGTCCGAGATTCAGCAGTTGCTGCGCGGCAATAATCGCCAGCAGAAGAGCGACTACGCCCGTGAGCAACCACGCGGCGGTGCGTCGCTTTCGCAGCCTGGTTTGCTCGTTTGGTTGGTTGATTTCCGTGCTCACAAAGGTGGTCCAGATTGAGGCAAAGTTTAGCACAGTGGAGCGCGGGCATCCCTGCCCGCATGAGCGCGTTAGCGCGAACAATCTGACAGGACGGCTTTGCGGCCAGAAATGCCCGCGCTTCAAGCCGACGCTCAATGCTAGAATCCACTACTTTATGGATGCTTATAACTTCTTCACCGATCGCAACGGTCATCTGCGCAGCGGCTGGCGGCTGGCGATTTTTTGCGTGACCTTTCTCATCTGTCTTCAAGTTACCCATCTCTTTTTGTTGTTCGTTCTTTCGACGCTGCTGCACCGCACGACTGCGGAGATCAATAGCAGTCTTTGGTCGGTAGTATCCGGACATGGCGCCATTCTCTTTTCGTCGTTCGTCGTGGGATGGGGTTGTGGTGCGTTGCTCGAGCAGCTTCCCTTTTCCGCATTGGGGAGTGCACCACACCGGGGTTGGCTAAGAAATCTCGTTCTGGGATCTTTGCTGGGCGCGGCGTCGCTAATCCTGGCGGCGCTGCTCACCACCGTCTCACGCGGAATTCGCTTTAGCTTCGATCCAGCGGGCCCGAGGCTCATCGGCCAGACACTGGCGGTCTCTCTGCTGCTGTTTCTGATCGCCGCCGCCGCCGAAGAGATGTTGTTCCGCGGTTATCCGCTGCAGACGCTTACCCGGTCAAACCTTGCGTGGCTCGGCGTGCTGCTTACGTCGGTGCCATTCGCCGCGGCCCACCTCTGGAATCCAAACGTCGTGCGGGGATTCACTTTCATCAACACCGCGCTGGCTGGAATTTGGCTGGCGGTCGCCTATCTCCGCACTCGCAGCTTATGGCTGCCGTTCGGATTGCATTGGGCCTGGAACTGGACGCAGGCATCGCTGCTGGGTCTCCCCGTCAGCGGGATAGAGCGCATCGCGCCCGCTCCTTTACTAAAGGCCGTCAATCTCGGACCCGATTGGCTGACTGGAGGGACCTATGGAATTGAGGGTGGCGCAGCCTGCACTATCGCGCTCCTGATCTCAACCGTGGTGATTTGGCGCGCGAAACTATTCGCCCGAGCTGACGTAACACCGGGGTCGCACGCATCGTTTAGCGGCGGGCTGCCGCCCGCCGGTGTCGGGCAGTAGCCCGACTCTAAACCTCCTTGCAGTATGTTGCACGCATTGTTAACACTCTCTCCGCCGATCCCGTCTTAGCCATGTCTGACGAAACCACTTTCAAGGGCGTTTCAATGATTGAGGCTGAAGCCACCGCGGAGATGTTGCTGATGACGGGAACATTCCGCTCTCCCGAGACAGTCGATGAACCGATCGAACAGACGATCGTGCGCGCTGTATTGGAGGGAGAACACGATCGATTTGGTCGCCTTTATGAAATGTACGCGCCGCTGGTGCATGGAGTCCTGTTGGCGCGCGTACCTCGCGATGAAGTTGACGATCTGCTTCAGGATATTTTCCTTCACGCGATGCGCAAATTGCACACGCTGCGCAACCCGACGGCGTTCGGTCCCTGGATAGCGATGATCGCGCGGAACCGAGCCATGGATTTTCATCGCGCCTCGCGCGAGATGGTTGAGGTCGAAGAGAACACCGCCGTCGCTAAGCCGGTGAGCCGCACCGCGAACGAGGTCCTGGGTTTCATTCGACAGCTGCCGGACGCATATCGCGAGACGCTGGTCTTGAGATTCGTCGAAGGAATGACGGGGCCGGAGATAGCGGAGCGAACCGGGCTAACGCCAGCGTCAGTACGGGTGAACCTCCATCGAGGAATGAAATTGCTGCGCGCCAAGATGGGCGTGTCCGCAGCCTAGGACCAGGGGGCATTAGCCCGACCGTAAGGGAGGGCTTTCAGGATTATGACCATGAACGATAATTATCTTTGGGATCGCACAGGTGAACCGGATGCCGAGGTTCAAGAATTAGAAGAGCTGCTCGGTTCGTTGCGATATCAACCGCGACCGCTGGAGATTCCGGCGACGATCACGATTCGGCGGAAGCGTCCTTTTATTCCGCTCGCCATTGCTGCGGCAATTGCACTCTTAGTCATCGGCGCAGGCCTTTGGTTTAAGTTCGCAAATTCGAATCCGGGACAAATGGAACAAGCTAAGCGCGATTCACAACCGGCGGTGGCGCCGAGCCAGGAGCCTCAGCCTCCACCCGAGTACGTCGCGATCAAACCCGAGTCGCAGGTTGAAACGCCGAATGCGACAAAACATCGAAAGGTCAATCAGACCGTGATTGCCTACAGGCCACGGCGATCGATTCAAACTTCTGCTCCGGCTTTAACTGAAGAAGAACTGGCACAGAAAGAACAGGTCCTGGTCGCGCTGCGACTGGTCAGCGCCAAACTCAATTTCGCGCAACGCAAGGCGCAAGGACTTCCCCAAATAAATTCAATTCGTAATCACAAGATTGGGTGAACTAATTATGAGAATTCTCTTCCGAAACATTTTGAGATTTGCGCCGGTGCTGCTGTTCGTGTTGACGGCGCAGGTAATCGCTACGGCGCAGACGGCAAAGCTGCAGCTCGATCAGCTCGACGTGCTGACAAACCGCGCCAGCGACACCTTCGAAGTAAAACTCGACGAGCGCCTGATGCAGACGACCGCGAAGCTTTTTCTTGGAAAGGACAATGAAGATGCCGAGATCCGCGAGATCCTCAAGAACATCAAGGGCATCTACGTCAAAAGCTTTACCTTTGATAAAGAGAACGAGTACACGCCCACCGAAGTGGACTCGGTAATGTCCCAGCTGAAAAGCGGCGGGTGGAACAAAATCGTCGGCGTAACCAGCAAGAAGAATGGTAATAACGTTGACGTCTACCTGCTCACTCTGGGTGATCAGATTGCGGGACTCGCGGTGGTTAGCCTCGAGCCGAAGGAATTCACTGTCGTCAATATCGTCGGACCTATCAACCTGGAAAAGCTGAGCCAACTCGAAGGCTCGTTCGGCGTGCCGGTTCTGAATCTGCCGCAAAAACCCAAGACCGACAAGTAGCATCGAGGCGCGAGATGACGAAGCTGCTCACGTTATTGATAGCGACTGTGCTGGCGGTGATGTTACCCACCGGCGTGCGCGCCGAGCGCGACGGCTTCAATGATGCCGTGAAACTCATCGAGCAGTTCTATCACGTCAAGCATAAGAACATTCCCCTGTTGGCGCGTGCGGGAATGAAAGCGGTGAAGACCGCGGCCAAAATTCGCGGCGGTGAGTACAAGAAGTTGGCCGAAGCCGGCAGTGTCCGCATCGCGTTCTTTGAAGAACAGACTTTCAACTCGCGCGGCGACATGGCCAGCTTCAAGAGCGCGATGCAGAAAGCGCTCTCCGAACCATGGTCGCCGCTGGTGCAGACGTTGGCGCCTAAAACCGAAGAACAGACTTACGTCTACCTTCGCGACGCCGCCAAAAACTTTCATGTGCTGGTAGTTACGATTGATCGGCGAGAAGCGACCGTGATTCAAGCGACGGTTGCGCCGCAAATCCTCGCGGATTTAATGAAGAATCCCGAGGCTATGGGAAAAGCCCTCACCGACGAAGCGACTGTTAGCGATCCTTAAAAGATCAGCCCCGGCATGATCTACAGATTGTCAGGAGAACCAATGATGAAGACGGAATCAGCCTACACTAAATCGCGATTGCTAATCGCCCTCCTGCTGGCGGTGTTCGCCGCGCCCGCGGTCTTCGCGCAGGAAGTCGCCGACACCATCAAGATTCGCACGCGCGTCGTGTTCCTCGATGCCCTGGTCAAAGACAAACGCACTGGCGTGCCGATTTCAGACTTGAAGCCGGAAAACTTCGAACTATTTGACGACGGCAAGCCGCGCAACATCTCGTATTTCACCAGCGAAGGTCAGGCCCGCAAGCCACTCGCCCTCATCCTGGTTCTCGACATCGCCGACGATGGCGCCGGTCGTTTCCTAAAGCGCGAAGAAGTGCTCGCTTCGATTGTTGATGAATTAGCGAAACTGCCCCCGGGCGATGAAGTTGCGATTCTGGCAATCAATGCGAACAGCATCGACGATAAGAAAGCGGCGATCAGGGACGGTCACACCATATGGCTGACTGATTTCACTCGCGATCGCGCACAAATCGAAAAGGGGCTCGCCAGGATTCCGGCACTGTTGGTCAAGCCACCCGAACCATCCAAAACAGATACGGCAACGACCGACGAGAAAAGCAGAAAAACCGATGGCAGCGCCACCATCAACATAAGTTCCGAGGGCAAGGCGGATCAGTCAGCGGCCGCCCAGGCAAAAACCGACGATGTGCTCGAGACCGAGACCATCAAAGCTAGGAACGGCGCGGTCATCACCCGCACGATCAAAAAAGACGGCTCCGTCAACGTGAAACGTGTCAGCAGCAACGGCAAAGTAGACGTTGAGTTCGACAACTTCTATGACATCGCCGGCGCCACGCGCGACGCCACGCGCTTTGCCCAGGAGAAACGACCAAACTCGCAAACGGCGATCGTTTGGTTGTCAGACGGCATTGCGCCCGTCTTCAAAGAAGACGTTGCCGCCACCGAACAGATCCTGATTCGACAGAATGCCATCTTCAACACGCTCAACGTAGATATGAAGACGCTGTACAAGTTTCTGATTCCGTTTGGTCAACCGCTAATCGGGTGGACTGGAATAAGCATCGCCGGCAGCTCGAAGCGTCTGGCGCAACAGAGCGGTGGCGAGACCGTGCACGTCAGCCGCGTGAAGGATTACGGCACCGGTTTGGCCCGCGTGATCGGGAATCTTAATGCCCGCTATAGTCTGGGTTTCGCACTGGCCGAAGATGAAAAGGACGATGGCCGGATGCACGAGCTAACTTTGCGTGTGAAGGCTGCTGACGCGAAAGGAAAGCAAAAGCGCCTCGAAGTTAGCTCACGCCGCGGTTACTACATTCCTAAGACTGAAACGGCTGACGCCATCGTGAAGTAGCGCTACTAGCGCCAGATCAGTAGAATGGCTTCGTTAGTTACCTTGAAGCGCGACTCGCGACTCCAAGATTCCCGATGAAGCTATTCACCATCGACGAAGCCAATTCCCTTCTTCCCACGGTTGGGCCAATCGTCAAGTCGATTCAAAAATCGCATAGGCGTCTGGTTACTTTTCAGACCTCTGCCCGGCAGGCCGCATCCGGCGCCGAGCACGGTGGCGGGGGCATGTCGTTTGGCCCGCGTTACGCTGAATTGCTGGTGGAACTGTCCTCCCAGGCCGGTCAGCTCGAGGGCCTTGGAATTCAACTCAAAGACTATCAGCAAGGTCTGATCGACTTTCCGTCCATGCGCGATGGTCGCGTGGTGCTGCTCTGCTGGAAGGCTGATGAGGGAGATCGGCTCGAGTGGTGGCACGATGTCGAAGCTGGTTTCGCCGGTCGCCAGCCTCTTTGATGTCCGTGAATCGGCGCTGACGGAGCCAAACAACAAAAACCCCGCCACAGCCAACCCTAACCGTTGCTATATTTTCTCGTTGACGACTTAAAGTAAAGCTGCTAGTATCGGCGGCGTCTGTGGACGGGCGTGGGAAGCCGATATCCCATTCCCTTGCATTTGAGTTGACGAAGACGACTTGTCCATGCGAGTCGCTCTTGCAGCGTCGCTCCTGATGAAAACTCAGATACCTGCCCCGGTTCTGTGTCTCAGTCAATGATCCAAGAAGCACTGCCGGAATTGTCCTCGCAATCCGAGCAAAATAACCATTTGAACGGCAATCAGGATTCCGCCTGGACGGTCGACTCCGAGGCTAACGGCTCGTCGCGTTTGATCGCGTTTCCCGGATCGTCGCGTTCGGTGCCTGAATGGCGCCGCCAATTAAGTCAGCGCGTGCGCGAGGTCCAGGAGAGAAAAGCTCGCGAGGCGGCCGAGGAACTCGCCGCCGCGCAGGAGGCGGGTCTGGTTTCGTGCGCCTTACCATCGGGGCAATTGGAACTGGTTCCCGATCTCGAACAGCCGGTAATGAATCCGATCGTTTCGAAGGCGCTGGAGCGGGTCGACCGCGCCCGACGGTCTGAATCAACCGCGGGTGCTTACGGCTCTGCTTCGGCAGCGACTGCCACGGCATTGGCCGCCGCGATCGAGGATTCGATCCCGGAAGAAATAGTTGAGCCGACTGCGAAGCACAAGCTAACTGTTGTGGCTCCAACAACGCTGGTCGAGTCAACTGAACCCGCAGTCGAACGCGAAACCTTAACCATCCCTTCCGACATGGAAGTTGCAGCCGGACCAATTACGGCGAGCGGTGAACGGAAGCCAGTCCGAATGATCTCGGAAGACGACGTGGCATTGTCATACCTCGATACCTGCCTGTCTTTGCCGGCGCTCGATGGTGACACGCGCACGGACCTGCCGGGTTTGACGCGCCGGTTCATCGGAGGTGTGCTCGATCTTGTGTTCGTCGCGTTGATGGTGTCGCCGGCATTCGCGGCGGTCTACTACACCGGGGGCAAGTGGACCGATCGAAATGTAATTGAAATGCTGAGCGCAGTAACCGCCGCGACGATGTTCGCCTACATGACGGTTTCCGTCGCCTTAACCGGTCGCACCCTGGCGATGCGGATGCTGTCGCTGAAGACGATCGACTTGCGCACCGGCTTGATCCCAACGGGCGGACAAGCAATCAAGCGCGCGTTCGGTTTCGTCTTCGGGTTAGCATTCCTCGGATTTGGCCAGATGTACGCTCTGATTGATCGGGACAATCGCACAGTCCACGACCGCATCTCAAACACCCTCGTCGTCCGGATGTGATCCACAAACCATCTAAGCTATCCAAGCGAGGGTTTCGGCCCTCGCTTTCTTCTTGGAATAACGCCGAAGGCGTTTTCCAACTGTCAGCCCAGGGTTGCCCAGCCAGTGTGTGTAACTTGTCTGGCTCATGAACTCTTTCAGAGTTCACTTATTCACCTTGTTTAGATCCCAGGGCGTTGCCCTGGGCTGAGAGTTGTGAACGCCTTTGGCGTTTGTGCGCCACCCGAATATCCGATTCGCAGATTATGGTCGCTTTTAGTGGAGCGCAGCCTCCTGACTGCCGGCCACGGCATCCTGGCCGGTCTTTTGTGTTAACTTTCGCTCCATGGACGATGCCTCAATCAAATTGATCGTCGATGAAATCGCGCCGCTAATCACCGGCCGGGCGCCCGGTAAGATATTTCAACTGAGCGAAGCTTCCCTGGCTATCGACTTCGGGCTGCGCGGCGAGGGTTACCTCCTGCTGAATGTT
>JBIOZK010000192.1:0-23146 GCA_044870975.1 Pyrinomonadaceae bacterium | reverse complement strand
ACTTTAGTCTGTGTATAATGCGACTCACAGACTAAAGTCTGTGCCACTAAATGCTCTCCGCAGAAATCATCGCTATCGGTTCTGAGTTGCTTTCGCCGAATCGCACCGACACCAACAGTCTCTGGCTGACGGATCAACTAAATCGCATTGGCATCGATGTGAGATTGAAAACGATCGTCGGCGATGACGATGCGCGTTTGGAAGAGGTTGTTAGAGATGCGGTCAAACGTTCCCGGGTGGTGATGACCACTGGCGGTCTCGGTCCTACTGAAGATGACATCACCCGGAAGGTCGTCGCGCGCGCGCTGGGCCGAAGACTAACGCTTGATGAAAAAGTGCTGAAAGAGATTCGCGAACGCTTTCGCGCTTTCGGAATCGCAAACATGCCGGAACGCAATTCGCGGCAGGCGATGGTTATCGATGGCGCCGAAGTGCTCTCGAATCCAAACGGCAGTGCGCCAGGTCTGTTTCTGCAACATGAGGGATGCGCCGTCGCGCTGATGCCGGGACCGCCGCGCGAAATGAAGCCGATGTTTGAGAATCAGGTGCTGCCGCGCATCGCGAACGTCGGCGGCGACACGCGCTTTGCCACGCGCGTGCTGCGGGTTGCGGGCATCGGCGAATCAGCGGTCGATGAAAAGATCGCGCCAATTTACACCAAATATCAGAACCCGCAGACGACGATTCTCTTCAACAGCAGCGAAATCGAAATTCACCTGCGCGCGCATGGAAGAACCGCGGCCGATGCCGAAGCGTTGCTTGACGATCTGTCTTTGAAGATTGAGAAGGAACTCGGCAACTCCGCGTTTTCATTTCGCGGGGAGACGATGGAAGAAGTTGTGGGCCGCCGTTTATCCGTTGCCGGATTCACACTTGCCGTCGCCGAAAGTTGCACCGGCGGGCTGATTGCGCAGCGACTGACGAGCGTTCCCGGTTCGTCAAAGTACTTCATCGAAGGCTGCGTCACATATTCGAATGAATCAAAGATTCGTCTCCTCGGCATCGACAAGAAGGTAATCAAAGAATTCGGCGCCGTCAGCCAACAAGTTGCGCGTGACATGGCCCGCGGCGTTCGTCATATCGCCAAGACCGATTTCGGCCTGGCCGTCACCGGCATCGCCGGCCCGGACGGCGGCACGGAAGAAAAGCCCGTCGGTCTCGTCTACATCGCCCTCGCCGACGATGCGCACACCGAACATAAGAAGCTGATGATCCCCGGTGACCGGGAGTTGGTAAGGTGGCGGGCGTCACAGGCGGCGTTGGATATGTTGAGGCGCAGGTTAATCTAGTTCTGCGGTCGTTCGCTTACCTGGGTTGAAATGGAAAGCTCTCGAACGAAAGAATTAGCTGGGAGTCGAATGTTCGGGCCGATATAGACAAGGTTTTCAAACAGCCTGCGGAGCAGGCGCCAGCATAAAGCCGCGGGCGTAAGCCCGCGGATCAATCGCCAAAATGACCGTAGCCCGCGCAGCGGGCGACAGAGATAGTCGCAGCGATTCTGTCGCCCGCTAAAGCGGGCTCAGGGATAAATTAATTCTCGCGATCCTGGGGCGACGCGCTTCGCGCTCTGCCCCAGGCTATTGAATCTCACGCTTTCAGCGTGAAGCGCTCACGGTTGGCTGCCGTTCGATGGGGTTCATCGACTTCGCCGATAGACGTGAATGACCGTGTGAATAAATGCCGTGCGCGAATCCATTCTCGATTCATACCGGCCGATCGACTCATTGTATTCTGCGGCCGATCGATACAGCTCAAATGGGGCCGATCGTTCCGTCTCAACCACAATTAAATACTCGACATTGTTCTGATCGAGGAATGTCAATAACCCCTCACGGTCCTTCGGCGCATTGACCGACGTGACAAAGCCATCTTCGGGAATGCCCGCTAAGACTCGCACCGTCCCGTCGTCACAAAAGATTCGAGCATCGGACTTCGGATCAAAATGGTCGCGCAGATAGTCCGCGACGGCGCGTTGCGCTCGATACTGTCTGATTGTGCCGACCGCGCCGGCGAATTGAATGCTGGCATCGAGGGCCACCATCACAATGATCCCGATCAAAACTGTCCGAGCTATTTGCGGCCGTGAATTCCGAATGTGCCGGAACGTCCACGCCAGCATCGGCAGGCCCAGCGTAAACAAAATCAGGCCATAGCGCGGGAATATGATTGGTTGTTGGTGCGTGAGGTAAGCCGCGACGAGTAAACCGAGGAAGGCAAAGAAAAAGAGTGCCGGAGATAGGACTCCCCGCTCGGCGTTCTTAGTATCAGAAACCCGACCGTGAGGGAGGGTGCCGGTTTCATCGAGACTCGCGGGAACTGACTGGGCACCCTCCCTGACGGTCGGGTTTCTGATTTCACGCGTGTGCTTGATCACAAACCAGGCCGCGGCCAACGAAGCTATGAGCACAGCGATGTCGGTCGAAACGAGCAGCATCGCGGTGTCCTTCAAAACCGTTATCGGCGAAAAGTGGGCAAGCGCCGGATTCATTCTTAACAGCCAGTCGTGATAGTCCTGACGCTGCACAAAACACGCGAGCCAGTTGCCGGTCGCTTTCCACGAAATGTAGAACCAGAGAAGCGGCGGGATGATCAAAATCAGGATGGCCATAATCGACAGGCGGCGCTGGCGGATGAATTGAATGAAGGGAATCAGCGCAATGAGCATCCAGCTTTCGACCCTGGTGAATCCTGCCAGGGCTGCAAAGACGGCCGCGGCGATCCAGTTTTCCGCGATGACAAAATACAAAGCGGCGCCGACCAGGAAGGCGTGCGGCACGTCAGTCATCGCCGACGCCGAATAAAAAATGTGCAGCGGATTCAGCGCGATCAGCAGGAACATCGAGAGCGCCGCGGTGTCGTTATTAGTGAGGCGCTGCGTTATGAGATAGATGAACAGGCATGTGCCCGCCCCGAAGATCGCCGCGACGATCTTTCCTGAATAGAACCCATTTTTGATGAAGACATTCAGCAGCGCCGCGATGAATTGGTAAAGCGGCAGCCAGAATCCAAAGAGGTCGACCAAGCGAAAGGCCCCCGTCGAAATCTTGGTACTTAACGTGCCGATTTCCTGGATGTAAACGTAAGCGTCACCGAAAGCGTTGGGCAGAAAGAAGGCGCCGACTATTCGTGGAGTTGCCGCGATTGCGAATAGCGCCAGCAACCTAAAGATGCTTCGTCCCAACTTTATCGATCCTCTAAAAACTGTGGGTTGCGCTTGACGTGAAAGACGGCAACGATTACGACGCGATTCACTCCCAGGAAATTACGTCGTCCGGGTTTCGTTGGTGAGCAGCGAGTCGGCGATCCAATTCAGCAGCCTGTTCTGGGGTCAGCGGTGGTTCATGACCTTCTTCCGCTACACTTTCCCATAGCTCGTCTATTAGCTGAATACGCTGCTCAAGCGGCAGTCCGCGTGCCTGATCGATTAGCTGAGAGTTCATTGGTCAAAGTCTAGCGATTTGATAATCCAAAGACAAGACGCTCTTTGCTTGTGAGCGCTGCCCGCGGCTTGTTATAGTCACCCTTCCTAATCAAACATGCGTAATGGCTACAGCGACCGAAGAGAAGGTGCTCGCGACAAACCGCGCGGCGTTTCATAATTATCACATCTCGACCAGGTACGAGGCCGGCGTGGCCCTGACCGGAACCGAAGTAAAGAGCGTTCTCGATGGCCGGATTCAGTTGAAAGATTCCTACGTGAGCGTGCGCGAGGGCGAGGCCTGGCTGTTCAATGCACACATCTCACCTTACAGCCATGGCAACCGAAATAATCACGATCCGCTGCGCACTCGGAAGTTGCTGCTGCATCGCCGCGAGATCGACAAGTTGGATCAAGCCGCGGCGGCCGACGGCATGACGCTGGTAATCACGCGCGTCTACATCAAGAGCCGCAAAATCAAATTTGAAGTTGGAGTAGCCAAGGGGAAGAAGCTTTACGACAAGCGCGAGACCGAGATGCGGAAGATTGTCGATCGAGAAACTCGCGCGCAATTGAAACAGAGAAATCGATAGTCGTGGCACAGACTTCAGTCTGTGATTGCGGCGAAGAAACACAGACTGAAGTCTGTGCCACTTATTAAAGCGAGGACAAATATGGACGTTATTGGAAGCGCAAAATCGTGTAGCGAGATTGATGCACAAGCATTAGCGGTCGCGGTTTTCAAGGACGAGAAAGCAAACAGCGGATTGCTGAAGCAGTTGGACGCAGCGACTGGCGGGATGATTTCCGAGGCAATTGAATCGGAAGAATTCAAGGGGAAGCAGGGCGATACCGCCTACTTCCACGTGTCCGGCAAAGGATTGAAGGCGCGGCGCATTCTATTAATCGGTGGTGGCGACCGCGACGGCTTCAAAGCGTCGCAAATCTCGCAAATGGCCGGGAGCGCAACCCGCTTCCTGCGTGGCAAAAGCGTGAAGACCATCGCCATTGTGCCGCGCGCGGAAGGCGACGCCGAAAGGATTGCCCAGACCGTCGCTGCCGGGGCAGTCATGGGATTGTTCGAGCTGGACAAGTACCGGACGAAGGATAAAGAGGACCGCGAAATCGAATCTTTGACGGTCGTAATTGAGGGCGCCGACAAGAAGGCCGTCGAACGTGGAGCTGAACGCGGACGCATCATCGGCGAATCGACGAACTTCACCCGCGATCTGGCGAACGAACCCGGCGCCTGGATGACGCCGACGATCATGGCTGAACGCGCCAAGCAGGTCGCGAAGCAATTCGGGTTGAGCTTTGACGTGCTGGATCAGAGGCAGATGGAAAAGCTCGGTATGGGCTCGTTGCTGGGAGTTTCGCGAGGATCGGATGAACCACCGAAGCTGATCGTTTTGAAATATGAGCCATCGCGATTCAAGCGCAGCAAGGGCGAATTGCTGGCGCTGGTCGGGAAGGGAGTTACCTTTGATTCCGGCGGCATCTCGCTGAAACCCGGCGAGAACATGGAACTGATGAAATACGACATGACCGGAGCCGCGACTGTCATCGGGACGATGCGAGCGATCGCGCAGCTTAAACCTTCGATTCCTGTGCTTGGCGTCGCCCCTTGCACTGAAAACCTGCCCTCGGGCAAAGCAACCAAGCCCGGCGACGTGTTGAAAGCCATGACCGGCAAAACGATCGAAGTTATCAACACAGATGCGGAAGGCCGTCTGATCCTGGCTGATGCCATCGCGTACGCCAAGAAGCTGGGAGCGACGAAAATCATCGATATGGCGACCCTCACCGGCGCGGTGTCGATTGCCCTCGGCGATGTCAACACCGCCATTCTCGGGACCGATCAGGAATTGATCGACGGCGTCATTGCCGCCGGCAAAGAGGTCGGTGAGAAATTCTGGCAATTGCCGCTGGACGAGGAATATACGAAGCAAATCAAGTCCGACATCGCCGACATTCGGAACATCGGCGGCAAAAAGGCGGGAACAATTACCGCGGCTGCTTTTCTAAAGGAATTTGCTGAAGAAACACCCTGGGCCCACCTGGACATCGCCGGCACTGCCTGGGGCGACCCGGCGACGGCATATCGATCGAAAGGACCGACCGGAATCGCGGTGCGCACCCTGGTCGAATTCATCGAGCGGTCGGCCCAGTCAAACTAGTCAGTTCCTTCGCAGTATTCGGCGGTGCTAAGATTGGTCGCCAGAGTCGGGCTTGCCCTGATTCTGGCGATTTAGCATTGGCCTGACCCCCGAACCATGACTGATTATTACCAGGTCCTGGGCGTCCAAGAGACGGCAACGGTGAGCGAGATCAAATCCGCTTACCGGAAGTTGGCGCGCAAACGTCACCCCGACGTGAACCGGGGCTCGGAAAAGGCCGCGCGGGAATTCGCCCTGTTGTCCCTGGCGTATCACACGCTGATCGATCCGCAGGAGCGCGCTTTCCACGATCAGCAACTCAGCAAACAACGTAACGGCCATTCGATTCTTGATTCGGACAATCCCCACGCGCAGCGCGTACGCAACATCGCGGCCCAGGCGCGTTGGGACCGGGTCGTTAATCAAATCCTGGAGACCGACCGACGCGAAAATATGCAACGGCAGCGGGCTGTCTTCACCACGGTGTCGTTGTTCCTTTCATCGTTCCTGGTGGCGATGATTCGGCCCCCGCTCTGGCAATCGTTCGATACTATTGGCCGAGCTATCCTGCTAATTCTTTTCGTCGCGGGCATCTGGCATCTGGTCAAGCGTTTGGTTGAGCACTTTCGGCATTACACATACAGAAGGGACGACAAGCATTATTCGATCACCCAGGAAAAGGAGAAGCCGGAGCAGCCGTATTCGCGTTTCACGGGCGTGGCATTTTTGATTGTCGGGTATGCAGTCAGCGTGGGTTTCGGACTGTTCATTGGTTGGCGTTCGCAGGATTTCTTTGCTGATCTGACGTTGCTGTTTCGCCATCACGCGGCTGCCGCCCAGGCGCCAGCCGTCTCCCCAACCGCCATGATTATTATGAGCCTGGTTTTCTATCCGCCGATTGCGGTGTTGATTATCGACACGGTACATGCTCTGGCTTCACGGATTGATGCCGGGTGAATAAGATGCGAACAATTCTCATGACATTCAATTTGAAATCCTCAATTTGGAAAGGCGGGCAGATGTTGGCCATCGCCGTAACTGTTGGTCTGGCGACTTTCGGTTCGGTCTGCGGTCAAACGGATCGTCTAACGCCGATTCAACAGCGCATCCGGGCGCAGCAGCAGCGCATGAATTCCTCGAGTGTGGAAGAACGTCGAGACGCGCTGATGAAATTGCAGGCGATGAAGAATCCCGAAGCGTCGCGCGCGGCGCTGCCGGCACTGAATGACGCTGAACCGGTAGTGCGAATTACCGCGATCCACGCGCTCGCAGCCTTGCCGGCACCTGAAGCGTCCGCGGCGTTGATTCCAATGCTAAATGACAAGCAGGAAGTCATTCGCCGCGAAACTGCGCATGCCCTTGGCGCTGCCCGCAGCCGCGCCGCCGCGCAACCGCTAATCGGATTGCTGACGACCGACAAGGAACCGGGAGTGCGCGCTGCGGCCGCCCTGGCTTTAGGCAGCATTCAAGATGAAGCCGCGGTGGTTCCGCTGGTTAATTTGCTTTCGGGAAGTGGCAAGTCAAAGAAAGCCACGAATGAGTTTCTCTTGCGCGCCAGCGCCCAGGCGCTCGGCGATATTCAGAGCCGCGCCGCGGTAGCTGGTTTGACCGGCGCGCTCAATGATCAGGAAATGCCGATCGACGTGCGGCGGGCAGCGGCGGAAGCTTTGGGAAAGATTGGCGATCCGGCTGCCACCCCGGCCTTGAAGACCGCTGTCGAATCGGCAGATCCTTACCTGGCCCAAACAGCGCGGAGCGCCCTTCGACGCCTACATTAAAAACGGCGCCGAAACATTGCTGTTCCGGCGCCGAATCCCCGTTTCAAGCGGATGGGGTGATTACCTCTCGGTTTTCTCTCCGCGTCCGTGACCTTTCTTGGCAGCTTTTTCCTTGGCCGCCTGCGGAATGGGCAGTCCGACGCTGCCGGAACGGCTTGCCAGATTCTCGCTGGCGGTTGGCGGAGTGACCATATCGTGAATCAAGGCGCCTCCCGACTTCTTACAGAAGGTTAGCTTGTTAACGCTCGTATCCAGATTAACCTGGACCAGATCGCCCAACCCAATCTGTCCCGTGGCGACCAGATTCGAAAGCGGGTAAACCAGGAACCTTTCAATGGCCCGCTTAAGGTGGCGCGCACCATACTTATAGTCGATGCCTTCCTTCAGCAGCATATCTTTGGCTTTGTCAGAGCACTGAAAGACAAACTTGGTGCCGGCGGAAACCATAATCCGATCCTGAACGGCTTGCAGTTCGAGATCGAGAATCTGGCGAAGGTGATGGTCCTTCAGCGAACGGAACACGACGACCTTGTCGATGCGGTTCATGAACTCCGGCGAGAACTTGCGTCGCGCGGCTTCCACCGCCGTTCGATAAATCTTCTGATCAACTTCGGTGTCATGCGGGTTCTTCGCGCCCTTGCCCGGAGCGAAACCGATGCCGCCGGAGATCAACTCGGACATCTCACGAGCGCCCAGGTTCGACGTCAGGATTACCATGCAGCGGGAAAAATCCACGCGCCGATTGTCACCCAGCGTCAGCGTCGCTTTATCGAGAATTCCCAGCAGCAATTGCCATAAGGCGTCGGAAGCTTTCTCGATTTCATCGAACAGCACCAGCGTTAATTTCAAATCGTCAGTGTGCGTGCGATCGAGATTCTCCTGCGTCAACATCGGCGAGGTTTCGCGATGACCGAGATACCCCGGCGGCGAACCGATGAGTTTCGCAATCTCGTGCGAGTGCTGAAATTCAGCGCAATCGATCTTGACGACGCCGTTCGGGTCGCCAAACAAAACCTCTGAAGCTGCTTCGATCACGCGGGTCTTTCCCGAACCGGTCGGCCCGAGAAACAGCATAGTGCCGATCGGTCGCGCCGGTGGGTTCATTCCCGCCAAAAATATCTGGTACAGGCCCGACATGCGGCGTACCGCGCGTTCCTGACCGACGATCCTTGCCGCCAGGCGCTGTTCGAAGTCCTGCGCCCGCGGACTCTTTTGATCTGGATCGAGAAGCACTGCTTCTTCTATTTGGTTTTCCAGGGCACTCATTTCTTTTATCTTCATCTCAGCAATCACGGCTTTTGTCTCCGAGCAGCAGCGCCCTCGCGTCTGCCGCATCTGGATCCTCCAGCAGTCTCCCTAGCAAGGGTCGATCCGTGCTGGTCGACTGCCACCAATGGATGCGCGACAAAGCATTCACGTTTCCTTCCCGAAAGAAATACGGTGAGTCTCAATTAACACGAACGCTATATATACGACTCGAACGGAATTGTCACCCAAAATATTCGGGCGTAATTGTCAAAAAACTTTGGCGGTGCCTTATGTCACATTTTCATAGATGACGTTTGACGGCAGTTCCAGGGTGACAAATTGTTGCCACGGTACGCGGTTTCCGGAGGCGGCAATCTACACCATAGCGTCTATCACGACTCAAAACGTCGGTCTCAGCTAGCGTTTATGAACTCGAGTCAGTGGTCGCAGAAAGTGTTTACCGCCGGCGCTAACTGTGATATAGACGGGCCGACTCGCAATTTCGGTTTCGGTCTAACGTTATGACCGCCGATAACTCTCAATTCTGTAAACCTAAAGTCTCGCTTGCCCAAAGGAGGCAAAACTATGCATCACGGTGACGTATCTCCTGAAATTGCCAAAGGCCTGCTCAACCTGAAGGCGCGAATCAAAGCCGCAAAGATTCCATCCTCGAAGTTGGACGAGACCGCCAACATTGCCGTCTGGAATGTTCGCGAATTCGGAAAAGTTCATCGCACCCTGCCGGCACTGCACTACATCGCCGAAATCCTCGGCCAATTTGATTTGGTTGGCCTGGTTGAGCTGCGTGATGACCTGAGTGATATGGCTAAGGTAATGACGTTCCTGGGGCCAAGCTGGCGAATCGTTTACTCAGATTGGTTTGACGATGCAGGTGGCAACAGCGAACGGACAGCGTTTCTCTTCGATAGAAGAAACATCACTTTCAATGGTTTGGCGTCTGAGGTCGATGCCCCCCGAACCAAAGAGTTGAAAGAGTATCTCGCATCCAGTTCTTTCTGGCGCGCTCCTTACATGTGCTCGTTTCGGTCGGGCAACTTTGATTTCATCGCGATCGCTATGCATGCTCGCTGGGGTGACAGTATTGAAGCCCGCGAGGCCGAATTGAAGCTGCTGTCCGACTGGATCGAAAAGAGATTCAAGGACAAGTTCGTCGAGGACACTGACTTAATAGTAATGGGCGACTTCAATATCCCGAAAATCGATGACGATTTATTCAAGGCGCTGACCACCAGCAGCGGTTTGAAAATTCCGAATCAGCTGAAGCAGTTGAAGTCCGGTGATCAGGTAATAGGAGGTTCAAATCTCGGGAAGAACTTTCGTTATGACCAGATTCTCCATCGCGCCACTGTGCCCGAGAATTTCTGCAAAGCTGGCGGAGTTCTGGATTTCTTCATCGATGACGATCACATCGATGAACTCTTTCCCGGTAAGGACTACACGCGGCAGAAGTTCACCTTTCAGATGTCAGACCATCTTCCGGTTTGGATCCAAATCGGTACCGACATCGAAGGCTTCCGCTTAAATCAACTGATAAAGGGAGAAAAATGAAGCCCCACAGATTCGGGAAAATCTGCGGGGCTCGCTGACCGGGATGGCGAGATTGCCTGGCTCGTCAGTCGTAATACTCCAGGCCCAGATGCGTAATCAGGTTCTCGCCCCGCAGATGCCGCAGCGTGTTCTTCAGCTTCATCAGTTGAATGAAGATGTCGTGTTCCGGATAGAGCTTCGGTGCAGTCATCGGCGATTTGAAGTAAAAGGACAGCCATTCCTGCACGCCCTTCATGCCGGTGCGCTGGGCGAGATCGAGCAGCAGCGCCAGATCGAGCACGATAGGCGCCGCCAGAATTGAATCGCGGCACAGGAAATCGATCTTGATCTGCATTTTATAGCCGAGCCAGCCGAAGATATCGATATTGTCCCAGCCTTCTTTGTTGTCGCCGCGCGGCGGGTAGTAGTTGATGCGAACGACGTGGGAAAAATCCTTGTAAAGCTGCGGGTAGACGTCGGGTTGCAGGATGTATTCGAGCACCGAAAGCTTCGATTCTTCCTTGGTCTTGAATGAATCGGGATCGTCAAGCACCTCGCCGTCCCGGTTACCCAGGATGTTCGTCGAATACCAACCGTCCAGACCCAGCATCCTCGATTTCAATCCGGGTGCGAGAATCGTCTTCATCAAGGTCTGGCCGGTTTTGAAGTCCTTGCCGCAAACCGCGACGCCCTGCTCGTTAGCGAGATCCATCAATGCCGGAATATCGACGGTAAGGTTGGGGGCGCCGTTGGCAAACGGCACTCCAGATTTCAAAGCCGCGTAGGCGTAGACCATCGAGGGCGCGATCGCCTTATGATTTTCGCGCATCGCCTTTTCAAACGTTTCCAGATTGCGATGCACGGCGTGCTGCTTCATGAAGATCTCGGTGGAGGCCGCCCAAATCATCACCAGCCGATCGCATTTATTCTTGCGCTTGAATTCGGCAATTTCGTCGATTAGCTGATTCGCCAGCGCAAGTTTGTGCTTGCCTTGCTTGACGTTCGTCCCCGTCAGGCGTTTGACGTAAGTCTGATCGAAGACGGCCTTCATCGGCTTAATCTTCTGCAACGGCTTCTTGAGCTTTGCCAGGAGATCCTTTTCGAGGACACCGGCATGCATCGCCGCTTCATATGCTGAATCAGGGAAAATGTCCCAGGCGCCGAACACCAAATCGTTCAGGTTTGCGAGCGGCACGAACTGCTTAATCTTGGGAACGCGATTGTCGGTGCGCTTGCCGAGACGAATCGTCCCCATCTGCGTGAGGCTGCCGACGGGTTCGGCCAATCCATCTTTGATGGCTTCCACGCCGGCAATAAACGTCGTGCTGACAGCCCCCAGGCCGACCAACAAAACTCCGAGTTTTCCTTTAGCGGGCGCGATTTCCGCGCCTTTCTTTACCTGCATTTCCTACGAATTACCCTCCCAGGCGGTTTAGAGTCGCGCGTTTGGGCTAAGACTGGTGCCTGATAGGTGCGAGACTCGATGAAAAGTTGACCGACGATGATACATGAGAGATGGGTGATTCGCGAGTGGCCTACCTTAAACGCTTCTGGTGGCCAGCATCGCGGCCGGATTGTTTGTCATTACGGCGTGCGGGCCCAGGGTCAGGGCGCGCGATTTTGGATTGTCGACGGTCCAAACGACGATCGGCAGACCGCGGAGGGACGCGGCGTCAGCAATCTTTTTCGTGATGACGTGATGATGCAGACAGAGTTCGTTGGCGTTACAACGCATGGCGGCCGCAATAATCTTGTCGGCCGATTTGAGCGGGGCCTGGCGCGGACCGAACAACGCACCCGTGCGAATGGAAGGATCGATCTCTTTCACTCGCGCGACGGTTTTGAGGTTGAAGCTGATCACCACAACTCGCTCTTTCATCCGATGTCCATGAATAACCTTGAGCGTTTCGCGCGCGAGTTCGTCATTCTTCTTTGGCGACCGCCCGCATTTCAACTCGACGTAAACTATGGGCGTGTTGCTCGCATGATGGTCGAAGATTCCGAAAACATCCGCGAGGGTGGGAATCGTTTGCCTGAGATATTCCAGCCGCGCGAATTGCCGGTGCCGGCGATTGAACCAACTTCCCACGTCTACGTGACGCAACTGCTCGGCAGTCATTCGCGAGACGAAGCGCTTTCTCAGCCGTGAACGAAGGACTGCGTCATGGATCACTACCGGCACACCGTCTCGCGATAGTCTGACATCCAATTCGATCCCGGCCGCCCCGTCGCGCAGCGCGCGTGCAAATGCGGCAAGCGTGTTTTCCGGGGCCACCGCCGAGGCGCCGCGATGGCCGATGATAAGTGGTGATTTGTCCGGGGAAATCAACGGCGGAGAGTGACCTGGATGGCTTAATTCAATTCGGCTGCAGATAGGTTACGCGCTTGAGCTTGATATCAAATGTTCCGAGTTCCACTTTCACGTGCGCTTTAACCGGCAGGCGACGTTCGTCCTGGGTTATCCAGATTGATAGCTGACCGCGCGTTCGCACTAAGGCAGTGTCGCCGAACAACGCCGGTTCAATCCGAACCGCTTTTACTTTTCCAAGCACCGTGTCGATCTCTTTTTCTTCTTTTGCTTCGACGGTCAAACGAAATACCTTGCCGGCGTCGGTCACCGGCACGTCGAAGGACTTACCGACCTCCAGCTTTTGCGTCCGCATGTAGTAGATGACCGTGAGCACATCCTGAATAGGCTCGGTGAAGTCAAACGCGCCGCCCTGTGGGTTCGGCGACTTTTCCCGCCAGATGACCTTCTTCGTTTTGTGATCGAACTCAGCTTCAAGCACCCTGGAGCGCTTGCCTGATTCTTCGATCTTGTCGGTGTGCAGCGCCGTGAACGGCTCAACGTCCGCGGTAGATTCTACGTGTTGGTGAAACTTGAAGCCGGCAATCCGCGGGAAAAGTCCTTTGCTGAAAACGTCACCGGTCAAATGAAGGATCACCGTATCGTCGGCGCCTCGGGCGATGTGTTCCGGAACTGACTTGAAATGAAACTCCGCCACGTCCACGCCGCGCAACAAGCCGCGGGTGAATTCCGCCTGATAGACCAACTCTTCTCCCCGTTCGAAGGGAAGGGGAGTTCGTGGCTTCTCCTGTGCAAAGCCGAGGCTGAACAGGCACGCCAGCGCGGCCGCGAGTCGAAGGAAATGCTTTTTAGAAAACAGAAACCTCATTTGAAGTAAATCATTTTTGCGGCCAGCAGCATCCAGACAATCACGACTCCGATTGCAGCTCTATATTCACGATACCGAAGGTACAAACTGCGATCGAAAGTCGCGTCCTGCGCTCGTCGATAAGGGGAAAATCGGGGGAAGAGCAGTGGGACTTCTTTCGCGTACCGCTCATATTTCTTGCCAAACAGCTTTGCGAGCGTCGCCGATTCGACGCGCATCACGGGCAGATAGATGCCCAGCAACATCACTGCGAAGATGATAATTAGCCACCAACGCCCGGCGGCAATGGTGAAGCCCAAACCAATGAGGAAGCTTGCCAGGTAAAGCGGATTTCGCGTGTAGGCGTACGGTCCCGTCGTAGCGAGGACCTGGTTCTTGCGCAAATGTCCCGAAGCCCAGGCCCGCAACGCGAGACCGGGCAAAACAACTGCGGCGCCCACGAGCAGCGTCCAGGTCGTCGGGGTCGCGAAAAAAAGAAATAAAGCCCCGCAAGCGAAACCCAGCGGTACCCGCCACCGCTGCATCCAGGTTCCGCCTCTTCTGGGTTTGGTAACTTCGATTTCTGATTTAGACAATTGAAACGAGGCGACTCGGCGCGAGATGGCCGGCGCGTTGTAGCCGATCCGAAACAGCGTGCAGCACCCGCTCGACGTCGATGTCCATGCAGATCCATTTCGAACACGATCGTCGATGACAGTTTTCACGGCAATCGATATCCGTTCGTTCGACGCAGAGGTCGTCCGCATAAGGACTGCCATTGCGCCACCACTCTGTCGGGCCGAGTAAACCGACCACGGGGGTGCGCATCGCAATCGCGAGATGCGTCGGGCCAGTCTCTCCACCGACGTAAATGTCCGCGTGTTTAGCCAAAGCGCAGAATCCTTTCAACGAAACGGAAACTGGCTTGGCCTTTCCAGATTTAGACGAGGACAGCGCGCGCTGCGTTAACTCATCTTCTCCGGGGCCGGATGTAATCAGCGAGTGCAGTCCAAAATGGTTCCAGAGTTCGTCAGCCAGGAGGCCAAATCTTTCGGCACTCCAAAGCTTCGTCGGCCAACCGCCACCCGGATTCAGAATTGCGTAGGGATGTTCGATCCCGACTGCCTCGGCAGCTTCGCGTTCGTGCGACTCGTCAATCGCAATCGGAAACTCGAAGTCTTCGGGGTCGGTCGGAACCGGAATGCTTAATGACCCCGCGACCAGCGCCAGGTTCTTGCGAATTACGTGTGACCGTTCAGGAATCGGGACGGTGTCGTGAAGCAGAATTCGGCTGGGTGGTTCGCGCAAGGCTTCGCGCGCAAATCCCACAATTCGCCGTGCCCCCGAGAGCCGGGCAATCATCGCTGATTTAATTAGTCCCTGGAAATCTAAGGCAAGATCGAAGGCCGAGGCGCGTAGCAGACGTAACTGCTGGCGCGGTGCCCGCAGCGTCTCCCCAGACATCAGCCCGCGCCTCAGGGCCTTCGTGTCGATTACGATGAGGCGATCCAGAAGCGGGTTGCTCCGCAAAATTTCAGCAGCCCGGCTTTCGACAACCCACGAAATCTCAGAGTCCGGCAAAGCGCGACGAATTGCCCCGAGAGACGGCAAAGTGTGAACAATATCGCCGATACTGCCGAGTTTGACGAGCAAAATTCGCATTGGTTGCAGGCGCACTAACTGATCGCCGATCGTGCGCCAAATCGTATCACAGCTTCTGGCAACGAATGCGCAGCTCTCACGGCGCACAGTTATTTGAATGCTTATCCAGGTTCTTGTTCGTTAGATCGCTTGGTCATCGCCAAGGCGCGCTCAAATACTCGCTCGACAGTGATTGCGGTCATGCACCGATGGTCGATTGGGCAATCACGCAGCATGCACGGGGCGCAGTCCGGTGGCTCGCGAATCATCTCGGCGTGCGGCGATAAGGGATAGGTAGTCAGTGGGTTGGTTGGACCGAAAATGACGAGCGTTGGCGTCCTGACGGCGGCGCCGACGTGGGCCGGGCCCGTATCGTTCGTCACCAACAAGTCAGCACTACTAATGAGACCAACGGCTTCGGCAACTGACGTCTTGCCGGTTAGCACGATCGGATTGAGCCGCGTGTGCGAGATGACTTCCTGCGAGACTTCCAGCTCTCCCTCGGATCCGATCAATACGACAGTCATGCCCGCTTCCGTTAATCGATCTGATAATTCGGCGAAGCGCTCCGCGGGCCAACGCTTCGCGCGACTGTTGACCGATCCGGGGCAGAGAATCACCAACGGTTTACCCGCCACTGCGCCGGCGTCGTTTATCAGCTTGCGCGCTGCTTCTCGCCGTTGCTCGGAAACGGCGAGTTCGGCCGAGGGTGTCTCACCACTCACGGGGGACGAACGCTCCACCATGTGCTGCAATTCAGAAACGATATTCAAATAATAAAAGCTTTCGTGCCGTTCACTTTTCCACGCCGGAACGGTCAGTGCACTCGTCAGCAGAAATGCACGTCGATCGGTCTCGTAACCGACGCGGAATGGAACACGTGCGACGAATGCCATCGCCGCTGCGGCGAACGCGTTCTGAAAGAGCAGGGCAAGATCAAATTTGCCGTGCCGCAACTGGCGGACAGAAGGAAAGAATGCTGATTCGTTGATCAGGACCGCGTCGATGAAATCCGCTTCGCTGAAAATGTCCGCCGTCCCCGGAACGGCGGCAACCGTGATGTGCGATCCAGGAAGTAATTGGCGTAGGGCTCGTAAAGCGGGCACGCTCATGACAGCGTCGCCAACCCACGTCGGCGCCCGCACAACTACCCGGCCAACTTCATAGGGCTTTATCTTTTTCATTACCGCTTGCGCGATCCTTGAGTGTCAGAAGCCCGACCTGAGGGAGGGCCCGTGGCGCCGGTGGCCCTCCCTCACGGTCGGGCTTCTGACACTTAAATCAAGTCCCGCAATCCTTCTTCGACGGAAATCGACGGCCGCCAATCCAATTCCTGTTCAATCCGCGACAGGTCCGATATGTAGTTGAGCGGAATCGGAGCGGGAATCGAAATACTCTCGTCAACCTTCGGTTCGCATTCAATCATATTTCCGACGCGATCGATTATCTCGCGCAGCGAAACTGCATTTTCTCGTCCGCCGCCAAGATTGTACAAACCATGCGTCACCGAAGAATCGACGAAGGCACGGCAGGCTTTGGAGAAATCATCGACATGGAGAATATCTCTGACAGGTTTGCCTTCAAGCGGCAGGCGAAGCGGCCAGCCACGTTTCACCGACTCGACAAAATGCGTGACTATCCCGCTTTCGTTTCCTTCCGACGGCCGCGCATAAACCGTCGACAGCCGGAAGATGCACGAGCGAAAATTGCGCTCGGCCGCGTAATACTCAACATAGCGTTCGGCGATCAACTTCGACCATTCCAGCGCTGAGTGATTGGCATAATCAGTTCGGCACGTCTCCGGCACTACATCGAAATCGTCGGCGTGCGGCCCGTACACGTCCTTGGTTGAAGCAAAGATGAAGACTGTCTGCGGTGGCATCTCGCGCAGTAGATTGATCGTTCCTTCGACGTTCGTGCGGAAGCATTGGTCAGCCTCGTTGGGATCTTTGCTCAGATGCGCAGCGAGATGGATCACCACGTCATAGGCAGTAACCCGCGATGCGTCGAGCGGATTGAGAATGTCGAGATGTGACCGACGCGAAAGGTCCTCCGCGTCAAAGAAGCGGCGTACGTGCGTGCCGAGATAACCGCTGCCGCCTGTGACTAAAATCCGCATGTTTCAGGTTTCAGGTTCCAAGTTTCAAGTTTCAAGTTCGATGCGGCTGAACCTGAAACCTGAAACTTGAAACCTGAAACTAGCTTGTCGGTTTTGCCATTTCGTTCAATCGGGTCAGCGCTTCCAGCTGTCCAATCGCGATCAAGATATCGCCGGCTTCGATAATCGTCTGCGCGGCCGGATTGAAAACCATTTCGCCGTTCTGTCGTCGAATGCTGATGATCACAATATCGAGCTCGGCGCGAATGGGTGTTTCGCGGAGCACCTGACCAACGAGCGACGATCCTTCCTCGACCAGCATCTGTTCAAAGCCCAAACTTAATTTGCTTCCGGTAATTGAATCGAAAAATTCGCCGACCGCGGGTTTGGTTAGCGAAACTGCCATGCGATGGCCGCCGATAATCGTCGGCGCCACCACGTGGTTCGCGCCGGCGCGCATGAGCTTCGCCTCGGCCTGTTCTTCCGCTGCCCGCGCCACAATGTGCAGGCGCGGATTCAGGTCACGCGCCGTCAGCACCACGTACACGTTATCCGCATCGTTCGGCAGACAAGCCGCCAGGCCGCGCGCGCGTTCGACTCCCGCATCGCGCAGCGTTTCCTCGAGCGTTGCGTCGCCCACCAGCACGTTAAATCCTCGCTGGCTGAACTCAGCGGCGCGTGGCCCATCAGACTCCACGATGATAAAAGGTTGGTTCTCTCCGTTGAGATCGCGTACGAGATGCGAACCGACTCGGCCCGACCCGCAAATAATGTAGTGATCCTGCAATTTCCGCATTCGTTTGGAGAGGCGACGTTGTCCGAAGGTCGATATCAGTTCAGATTGAACAACCGATTGAACAATGGTCGAGGCAGCCAGCGCAACTCCACCCACTCCGATCAGCATGACCACGATCGCGAACCCTCGCCCCGCGAGAGTACGCGGCGGCACATCACCGTAACCCACGGTGGTCAGCGTTTGTACCGTGACGTAGAAGCTGTCAGTGAAGGACCAGCCTTCGACCAGACGGAAGCCCACGGTGCCAAAGACGATCGCAATGGCCAGCGCGATGATGGCATTTTGGATGCGAAAGAGGGTGCGGAATCGATGCGTGGCAGGGAAGGGCATGACGAGGTTCGGGTCTCCTGGCAGCCGAGAAAGTGACGCCGGTCTACAGCATTATCGCCGTTTCCACCTGACACCGTCCTTGGTGTCTTCGAGAATAATGCCTTGCTGCTGTAGTTCGTCGCGAATCTCGTCGGCGCGTTTGAAGTCTCGCCGGTGCCGCGCTTCCTGACGATCATCGATCAGTTTCTGGATTTCATCGTCGAGCATCGAGACTTGCGTTTCGCCGATAACATTCAAAACACCGTCTATTCGATTAATGGCGCTGAGCACGGCTTGCTGATCATCGGCGCGCAGGTTCTGGCGCGCCAGCGCGGTGTTGATTTCGCGAGTCAAATCATGCAGTGCGGCGAGCGCTACGGACGTGTTGAGATCGTCGTCCATACCCGACTCGAAATTTTTAAGCGCGGTTTCAATAGCAGTCGCGAGGTTCGCATCGCTGCCCGCTTCGCATCTGGCCTCGCGCACGCGATCGCGAAAGTCGCGCAGACTGGCCACCGTCTTCTCCGCCCCGCGCAACGCATCGAAAGTGAAGTTGAGCTGCTTGCGGAACGGCACACTCAAAAGGAAGTAGCGCACGCCTGCCGCCGTGAATCCCTTCTCGCGCACGTCGCGAAACGTGTAGTAGTTGCCCTTCGACTTCGACATGGTTTCGCCTTCGACCTTGAGGTGCTCGAAGTGAAACCAGTAACGCACAAATTGCTTGCCCGTCGCGCCTTCGCTCTGCGCGATTTCGTTTTCATGATGTGGAAAAACGAGATCGATTCCGCCGAGATGCAGATCGAATGTCTCACCGAGATACTTCATCGACATCGCCGAACATTCGATGTGCCAACCGGGCCGGCCTTGTCCGACAATCGAATCCCATGACACTTCATCCGGATTTGCCGGCGCTTTCCACAGCGCGAAGTCGCGCGCATCTTCCTTCTCGTACTTGTCCGTATCGACGCGATCGCTGCCGCCCGCGATATTCCCGGCGAAATTGATCTTCGAAAGCTTGCCGTACTGCGGAAAGGAAGTGATGCGATAGTAAATCGAACCGTCCGATCGATAGGCGTGATTGTTCTTCTCGAGCTTGTCGATGATGTCGGCCATCTCGTCGATGTGCCGCGTCGCCCGCGGCGCCACCTCAGGCCGCTCGCAGCCCAGCGCATCAAAATCTTCCCAAAACGCCTCGATGTACTTCGCCGTGTAATCGTCGAGCGTCTTATTCTGCTCAGCCGCCTTGGTGATAATGCGGTCATCGACGTCCGTCAGGTTCATCACCTGAGTCACGCGATAGCCCTTGAACTTCAGATAACGCCGAATGACATCCGCCGCAATCGCCGACCGAAAATTCCCGATATGCCCAAAATCCCAAACCGTCGGCCCGCAGTAATACATCCGCACTTCGCCTTCATTGAGCGAACGAAACTCTTCGAGCTGGCCCGAGAGCGTGTTGTGGATGCGAAGCATTGAGAGGGAGGATAAGGAAGGGAGGGAAGGCGAGTCAATTGCCAGGAACTAACGAAGCGTAAAGGGCGGGCGATCAATCGAAGGAGACCCGCCGATTACCATGTCGAAGGCGCATTCAATTGGTGTGAGGCGAAAAAACGCGCGGAGCGCGTGACAGCATAAAGCCTGGGGTGAATCCCGACTTGTCGGGAGAACCCCAGGATCACGTCACAAATAATTACGTTAGCCCGCGAAGCGGGCGATAGCCTTTGCATCACGAGAAGATTTCGTTTCGCGACGAGTTCATTGAATTCCTCAAGGTGAACGCGATTGAATCCGACGAGCGATTCCTCTGAGGATTCGGCTGTCGCCCACTCCGCGGGCTGGGTTACTTTTTCCTGGATGTGATCCCGGGGTTCTCCCGACAAGTCGGGATTCACCCCAGGGCCGGGGTCCCCAGCTGAGCATCTCGGCTGGGGTGGAAGACTTTATGCTGTCGTCCGCTCCGTGGACTTTCTCAACCATCACGCCATCAGGTGAACATGTTGAAAAGAATCCCTTTCCTGCGCGGCACCTGTCCGTGGGCTTGGCAGACAGAATCGCAGAATCGAAGGCCTGACCCCATCTCGTATTCCCGACCTTAATGACAAGACGTGGGGTCAGCCTTGCGATTTGCGCGATTCATTTTTCAATCTTGGCCTCAGCAGGAACACCCCCTTCTTTTGCTTGTTGCGAATTGTCTATAGCGGCGTCCCAAACACCAGACTTGATTAGTTCGACCACGAAGCGAAGTTGGTTATGGTCTTTTCCAGTTGCTCTGTTTTGAATTTCAAGCCAAAGGTAGAGGACATACCACTTAGTTGTTTGCGCCATTCTGATTTTCTTATCCGCGTCTTCAGATGAGATGAATTCCTCAACGACTTTTCCGTTTCGATTTATCGACCGGAGCGAGATTCCATCTTTCTTAACTTTGTCTTCGTCAAGAATGAGCTCATGGTGAGCGAACTTATTTCTAAAATTCCTCACCGAGTTGAGGTCGTTGATGATGTTCGGTAAGTCTTCGAGAATATCTTTGTAGTAGTTCCGAAGAAGATGCTCCAGGATGCCGATTTTCTTTCGGAGCATTACTTCGGTACTGACAAACATCAAAGCTTTGAAAGATAAATGTTTCTCTTCATCTGGGCAAAAATGCCAAGCGATTATGGTTTCAATCATTCCTTCGATAGCAGTAGCTTCATAAATCGCGTGGGAACGAATCAAGCGGTCTTGTTCGAACAGAAGCCGGACGCGCTTCTTAAAAATCTCATCTTCGTTTGCCATAGTCATCCTACGCGAGCAACTTTGAGTATCGGTTCTCCCAAATGTCCTTCGTCATGTCGTTGTACTCGTTCATAATCGTCCAAAGGAACATTATCTTCTCCTGCTGACCGTACTTGAAATGAACCTCTATTTCAGTTGCCATCGCTAACACAAGCGTTATCGCAATCGCTATTTGGTTCTGCCTGTACTCCTCTAAAAGTAGTTTTCGTTTCGCTTCCCAATCCTTGCCGAGCAACTGTTGAGCAAGAGTGACGGAAAAGAATTGGCCGGAGTTCGCAAGCTCAAGAATATTTAGATGCGACTGTCCCGACAATTCCCGGTAGAGCCACGAGTTTACATACTCGATAAACGGTATCGCGGGAGACTTAGAGCGATTGTTTTTTAAGATGTTAAGAAGGTCGCCTGGAGTCGGGCCGCGTCCGATATATTTCCTCGGATTACTAATTTGCTTAGGTGTTAACTTGTAGGTCTTCTCCTGTTCCGCGATTCGCTTCTTTAAGTCCTTAATGTAGGGTTGCCAGTTTTTCTTTGTGCCGTGGTACTGCAAGACATGCTTCAATTCTATTCTCAATTCTGTATAGCCCGTCTGAAACAAGTAAAGAACAAAGTTTGGGATATCGACCATCAAGAATACGAACATTATCAGTTGTTCAAATAACGTCCGCGTTAGTGGTGGAAGCGATAACGAATAAATCGGCCTGCGGTCCGGGTCTTTCGGGATATCAGCACAGATATAGAAAATTGTGTTGTACGTATTAATCGCGTTACGAAAGCTTTGATAGAAAAGAATTGACGAACTATCGACTCGATGGTAACGGGGGTCCCATTCTCTCTCAAGCTTGTTAGCAGTTGCTTCTAAAAGGTATTCAAGCTTGTCCTTGATGACACCGTAATCTAAATCGCCCTTCTCTTTTGAAAGCGTCTTTCGTCCTATTCCCATGTGGATAACTTTCCATCTCTGTCAACAAGCCAAATTATACCTTTTGCGTGATTCAATAGGCTTGCAAGGTCTTGCGGTTTGAACAAAGACCCCCGCGTTAATCATCTGTTGACGCCGAACATTTCATGTCGGCGATTCGGGCGGTGCTCATCTTCGCAAACGACCACCGCCCGAGTGTTACTCACACAAGCTTAGCAGCCTGCGCTACGGTGATGGTGCCGAACCGCCGGTTGATGGTGGTCCGCCGCTGGACGAGCCGCGGTGCAGTCCCGACTTGCGTTCGTCTTTCCGGGTGTAGCCCATAGCTTCGTACAGACTGCTGTTAGGGCCGAAGGCCGGATCGGCCAGGACGCCGGCGACGATGGCTGCGGCTTTGGCCATTGATGTCTTGTCGGCGTCTTCGCGCGAGTTGATTAAATGCGTGCGCTGGTCATCCAGAGCTTCCAACTCTTGTCGAAAAGTAAATGACGGTTGGACTCCGGTTTGGAATTGCTCCAGCGTGTTGCCGGCAAACGGGTGCTCTGCCGCCAGCGTTTTCCACGCATTCAAAATACGTGTCAGTTTTTCTTCATTATCTTTAGGTGAACCTGCCATAGGTCAAGGTCCTTTCTGTGTGCGAGGTGCACACGGTGGAAAGTGAAAGGAATGACGTGCCGTGTCGGGGTACGCCGTAATTCGTGGCAGCGGGAGGCTCTCAAGACATGGTGTCGGGAGCGCCGTGTCACGCGTCCGGCGACCGCATTGATTGCCGGGCGCTCCTCATTAAGAGGACGAAAAACCTTAATAAAATCGAGTGATTCGCGTTGACGGGCGGTATTTTGGCACTGGGAATCCCGATCCGCAAGCTTTTTATCGCGATAGAAGGCTTCTCTATCGCAATGGAGAAGGTTTCTATTGGGGTAGCGGAGATTTCTATCGCAACCGAGAGGCGTTCTATCGTGACCGAACGCTCTTCTCCCACGGCAGAAACGAGTTCTCGCAGCGACGAATGGCTTTCGTTCGCGAGCGAGAAGTGTTCTGTCGCAATCGAAGAAGATTCTAGCCCCCGGGAGCAAGGGTAAGAATGGCTTTGCTGCAAAAGTCGATTTGCACGTCCGCGAAGCGGACTGAATGAGAGTAGCCCAGCGCTTTAGCGCTGGGACAGGGGCAGGTGAATTCGCAGTCCGCTTCGCGGACGGCTGAAAACCATAGACATGAAGACGGTCCTTCAGTCGTCCGCTTGCTTTGCGGACTCGGTTCCCAGCGCTAAAGCGCTGGGCTATTGCCATTCGTCGGCTTCGCCGACTT
>JBIOZK010000191.1:0-5635 GCA_044870975.1 Pyrinomonadaceae bacterium | reverse complement strand
CCCTGGGAAACAATCGAATCAACCCCTGCAAATTGCTCGTCGGCGGCCACGTCCTGCGAGAGCAACGCCACGCGATCCATCATCACTTTGCGGGTGATGGTGCGGCCGATGGTCATCTTGTGCGCGTGTGCTTCCAGCTTGGCGTCGCGCGCGCGGGTAGCAATCGGGAACAACTTCGCGTTCTCGGCGTTTTGATCGGTGACGATTGTTTCGGTGAGCAGCGCGACGACGCGATCGGCGGGCGTCGATCGAAAAATAATATCGGTCGCCATCTTAAAAATGCGATCGAGATCGAATCCGGAACCGAGCGCTTTGCTCATTTCGTAAATCTCGGCCAGGATGTTCGCCTTGCGCTGGAGAGATTCGAGAACTTTGTCGCCAGTCTTGGGCACGACGGTGCCGCCGCTGATGCCTGGATCTGACTGCCGCAGCACCGTCTGCAAGACGTCTTTCGCCGACATCAGCAACTGCGTGTGACCCAGTGGCTTGTCGTCGAAACTCAAGTCGGCGGTGCGTTCTTCTCTGGGTTGTTCGAAGCGGATGGTGCTGGCGCCGATAGTGACGCGGTCGCCATCCTTCAGCCGGTGCTCGAATTTTTGTTCGCCATTGACAAAGATCTTGTTCGCGCTGCGCTTGATTTGGCCGTTTACGAAGACGCCGTCAATGATCGTGAATGAACCGTCGTCGCCGGGTTTGATATGCGCGTGATGTCGAGACGCGCGCGGATCGTCGAGCACAATCTGGTTATCAGGAGCCCGCCCGATCATCAGGATTCGATTATTAAGTTGATGTTGAGCCTGGCGTCCGCTGGCGTCGGTAACTTTCAGTACGGCCATAACTGGTTAGAAAATTCGTCGGCGAAGATTCTACTAGGTAACGGCCCATTCAACCTAGCTAATGCGTCAAGCCGCTTGATTTCCTTGCGCGACCCGTAACGCGGTGACATTATGGGCGCGCAAAATCGGCTGACCTCGGACTTTGGGAGGATACCTCATGAACAGCCACATCATTTCTTTCCGTGGCCTTTCACTAATCGGAGTAGTTCTGTTTGCCTGCGGGACCGGATGCGCGCAGGGAGCGAAAGACGCGAATCCGCCACGCACCGGCTCGATCTCCGGCCATGTGCTCATCAACAACAAGGCGGCAGCTAACGTCGAGATCGGGGCGTTTGGCGGCGCCGACAGCTTCAATCGACGCGTGGCGACGGCCCAGGTCAAAACTGACACTGAGGGCTATTACCGGCTGAATGGATTGCCGGCCGGTAATTACCAGGTTGCCACGTTCACGCCAAACATGATCCCGGCTGAGGTCGAGCCCCAGTTTCCGCTTGGTTTCGGCAGCTTTAATTCGAGCAAGACGGTACTGCTGGCGGCCGGAGAAGACGTCGCCGAGATTGATTTGAAGCTGAAACGCGGCGGTGTGATTACCGGCCGGGTAACTGACGCTGATGAGAAACCGATCGTCGAAGAGCGCGTGAACTTGCAACCGGTTGTCGAGAACGGTCAGCCGGCGGCAAGGCCGCCACTGCCGTCGACATTGATGTATCTGACAGACGATCGCGGCGTCTATCGAATCTACGGATTGCCGGCTGGGCGATATCGCGTCAGTGTTGGCCTGAGCGCCGCGGCGCAGGGACTCGTCCCTTCGGCGACCGGTTTTTATGAGTTGACCTATCACCCGGACACGACGGATGTCAGCCGTGCAACCCAGGTCGAGGTGACCGAGGGCGGCGAAGCTACTAGCGTCGACATAAAGCTGGGCCATCGTAAAGATACCCATACGATTTCCGGTCGCGTAATCGATGCGGAGAACGGTTTGCCCATCAGCGGTGCGCGCATCGGGGTGATGGTCATGCGTGAGCAGGCTTACACTGCGGGAACCATTGCGGCCACTTCCGCGGACGGAACCTTCACCCTTAATGGATTAACTGGCGGCCGGTATGGCATCTACGTTACCTCGGAAAATACTGAAGGCGACGTCTATAGCGATCCGGTACCGGTGACCGTCACGGATGAGGACGTCGCCGATGTTGAAGTCAAAGCCCTGCATGGGGTGAGCATCAGCGGCACAGTAGTGGGCGACAACATGCCGCTAAAGGATCTTATGGCTCAAGTCGGCACGCTACGCGTCTCGGCGAACGTCATGCCGCTCGACGGTCGTATGACCGCCAGCACCATTCGATCGTCGGGTGGCGCATGGGTCGCTCCTGACGGCAGCTTTACTATTACCGGCTTGCGGCCGGGACGCGCGAGCCTGGGAATTTCGGCGCGCGATTCCAGCAAGCGTCCGGCGTTGGTCAAAGTCACGGCTGGCGGCATCGGGGTAACTCAGGGATTCGAAATTGAGCGCGGTCAACCAGTTTCCGGGGTACAGCTGGTAGTCACCTATGGCACTGGAGTCATTAAAGGGGCCATCACTTTTCAGGGAGGAACGCTAAACGACTATGGCACTCAAGTGAGTTGTCGCCGCGACGCGCGCACCTTCAGCGGCGGCGCCTTTGTCGATGCCCGCGGACACTTCACTATCACGGGTCTGGCGCCGGGAACCTATAACTGCGAAATCATGTTCATGCCGGGAATGACGCGGCCGACGACGCGACCGCCGCAAGTGCCGCATCAAACGGTACCCGTCGCGAACGATAGCGAGACTGAACTGAACTTTCTGGTCGACCTGACGCCGAAAGGAGTTCAACCGTGAGAATTCTTCACCGTTGGCCGCTCCTTATTAAGCACTTCCTGGTGAGCTGCGCGGCACTGGCGTCATTATCGACGATCGCCTCGGCTCAGGACGCCGCTCCAAAAACTGCCGGATCGGAAAATGTCATCTCGGGCAGGATTTCGAGCGACAGCGCTCCCATAACGAACGCCCGCGTGATCGTGAATCGATTCAACGCTAACAGCGCGAGCCAAATCGTGCGCATTGATAGCACCGGCGCGTTCCAGACAAAACCGCTCGAACCGGGGTTGTATAGCGTTTCAGCTTTGATGCCTGGTTTGATTCGTGAAACTTCGGGATTAACCACTCCAATTTTTTATCGGCCGGGCGACAAAGTCGATATCAAATTTGTGAAAGGCGCTGTCATCACCGGCTCAGTTAAAAACGCCAGTGGCGATCCGCTGGTCGGAGTCCCGGTGCGCGCGATTAGAATCCGCGGCCCTAACGGCGATCCCCTCCCGGTCGCCCTCACCCTGCGCGAAACTCAGACCGATGATCGTGGCGTCTATCGTCTCTACGGACTGTTGGCGGGAACCTACGTGGTTTCGGCGGGCGGACCCAGACGCCAATTCGGCCCGGGTAGTCCTTCGGCGTACGAAGGTTACGCTCCTACGTTTGCGCCCTCGGCGACCCGTGACACGGCGACCCAGATTCAATTGAACAACGGCGAAGAAGTGCAGGCCGACGTGCAATTTCGCGAGGAGCGCGGACACGTTATCAGTGGCACGATCGCCGGGGCCACCACGTCTGACGGCCCTCAGATTTTCGGCACCAGCGTTACGTTGGTCGATCCACGCAATCGCGCCGAGGTGGCCAGCGCAACCGCCTCGAACGGCAACAATTTCGGGTTTGCCTTATACGGCGTGCAGGACGGCGAATATGAAGTGAATGCGGTGCAGGCAAGCGCGAGCGGAGAGCAACTGGCCTCGCCGGTGACGCGCATCAAGGTTGAAGGCGCCGATGTGACCGGGGTGAAACTAACGGTGGCGCCGCTAGCTTCGCTCGAAGGCCGGGTCACATTCGAAAACGATCCGAAGGCCGCTTGCGGAAAACATCGAGCTTCGGCATTGGCAGAGACCATCGTCTCCGGCCGCCGTTACGAGCCGTCTTCACGGACAAAGGATCTCCCCCCGATCGATGTGCCTTTGTTCGCTCGGAATGTATCGCGCTCGAGTCCGGTGGACTCACGCGGAGTCTTCAGTTTCAAGAGTGTGCACCCGGGAACTTATCAAATCGACGCCACCGCGCCGGCGCCGGGTTGGTACATCCGAGCAATTGCGCCCGAGCGCGCGGCTCCAGGCGTGAACATTCCACGCGACGGCATCTCGATAAAACGCGGCGACCGAATCAGTGGTGTAACTGTCACCTTCACGGAAGGGGCAGCGAAACTGACCGGGCGCATCACCACGGGCGAAGGCCAAGCCATGCCGGTGAAATTGCGGGTCTACCTGGTTCCGTCGGAGCGCACCGCGACCGACAACATTTTGCGGTTCTTTGAAAAGAACGCGGATGCCGACGGCAAGTTTTCGATCGACAACGTGGCGCCGGGAAGTTATTGGATTGTCGCTAACCTAATTGACGAAACACCTGACAATCCGAAATCGATTAGACGCGATGCAGCGCTCCGCACGCAGCTACTTCAGCAAGCTCAAACATTGAAGAAGACAATCGCCTTTAAGCCGTGTGAGCAAGTGGCGGACTTTGAATTACCTTACGTGCCGGCAGCACGCTGATTGTTCCAATCAGCATCGTTTCGCATAACTCGCGGCGCATCCAACAACTCGCGCGTTTCACACAGGGGAATTGTCCTATGGTGGCTCTCAGACACGTATTCTGGCTTTGGGCACTCCTGGTGATTGGTTTTGTAAACGCAGCGCGCATTGAGATTTCCGGTCAGACACCCGAGACCAAACCGAAAGCAACTGCGTCCGTTGCCGGTCGCGTGACCATTGGAGACAAACCTGCTCCCGGCGTAGTCGTCGTCGCGAATCTGCTCGCCTCACCACAGACATTGGTGGCCCAAGCCATTTGCGACGCTGAGGGGAAGTATCGACTCACCGGACTGGTTCCTACCGGACTTGCCATCGGTGTCTACGCGCCGACTTACGTCGTCCCCACCAATCCCATGTCCGCTCAGGGCAGAATGGTGTTGCTCTCCGCCGACGAAGTCGTGGAGGGTGTCGACTTTAAGTTAACCAGGGGTGGCGCAATCACCGGTCGAATCACCGACGCGGAAGGCAAACCCGTGATGGAAGAGCGCATAACGATCGCGCTGGTGGATGAAAAGGGCGAGCCTTTGCGAATGCCGCCGCGCGTGTCAAACCCTTTCATGTTCAGCACAGACGATCGCGGCATCTATCGTGTCTATGGATTGGCTGCGGGAAAATACAAGGTGAGCGTGGGCGATAACGGCAATGTCGCCAACTTGCGTTCCGGTTATTACGCAAAAACCTTTTACCCCGGCACCGCCGACGCCGCCAAAGCGACGATCGTAGAACTGACCGAAGGTGGCGAAGCAAAGAACATTGACATCACGCTGCCGCCTCGCTCTCAAACTTACACCGCTAGCGGGCGCTTCATTGATGCAGACACCGGGCAACCACTCGCTAATGTCAATTACGCTTTCGGCGCGCTGCAGCAGAACCAAAATCAAACTCTCATGGCCGGGTACTCATCGCCGGGGACGCCGACAAACTCAAAGGGTGAATTTCGCCTGGAAGGAATTGCGCCGGGACGTTATGGGATTACCGCTACGACGAGTTCCATCTTCAACCCCGATCAGCCGAAAATCTACAGCGATCCCGTACCGTTCGAAATCACCGATGCCGATGTGACGAATCTTGAAGTCAAGGCCCAGCGCGGTTTGACTATCTCTGGCGTGGTGGTTCCTGACGGCATCACCAATAAGGAGGCATTGGCT